>CAZFWV010000048.1:0-29231 GCA_964522605.1 uncultured Pirellulaceae bacterium | reverse complement strand
GTGCCGTTGTCGGCGAAGGGCCAGGAATTCACCGGATCCGGGTGGAACGTCGCGGTATCCGCGGCCATTGCTCAGGTAGCGAGTCAGCACCAGGCTGGCGCTGGTTTCTCCCTCCGTCAGTTCTTGACGAAGGCTGAATCCCAACTCGTAGCGGCTTCCCGCATGCTGCCAGTGCTCCAGCATTGTGTCGCAGTAGATAAACTGCTGCGTGACGCTCGATTCCCGGTCGTCATCATTCGTATATCGAGTGACTCGATAGCTAAGATCCAGCACAACACCGCTCAAGTAGGTTGCAAGACCGGCCTGCAGGGTGAGATGGTCGGGTCGCCCCGGATTGAAGTCCTCATTCGTGACCAGCGCCGGGCGAATCCAGAACTGGGTGTCGACGCGGGGTTCGTGAACCCACGTATCGCTGACCCGCAATCCGGTCGGATGATCCGACTTATAGAGCGTAAATACGTCTTGATCGACACGACCGGGTTGGTAGCGAACTGCGTCCAGCGTCAGCCATCGGCCGAATACGGTCGCAACGGGCACATGCCACAGCCGTTCGGTCAAGTCGAATCGCCGATAGGCTCGCAGCGCTGTCCCCAGAGAACCCTCAAGCTCCGCATCATCCGGAGGCAGAGCCCCGGCGGGCGCCTGAAGGAACCCATAGAGATCCCAAGTCAGGACCAGGTTATTCGGCACATTGCGAAAGCCGGTCCAGCCTTGTTCCGTTGTGTTCGAGTTGTTGGGCCACTCCCACCACCGCTGATGACTGAGCCCCCACGTCGGACCGCTCGATTCACGCAGACGCACGAGAGTATCCGTCCGCGTGTACGTTTCCTTCCAAGGATCGAACAAATCATAACCAATGCGCAGTTCACCGAACTCATCCGGCGCACCGGCCTGGAAATCTTCTTCGACCGGTCGTCGCGTAAACGCACCCAGTGCGACCGACCAGGTTCCCTCTTCCTGGCCTCCCAGGGGGAACGCATCGGGCACGTGTATCCACGGTGACGCTTCGTCGGCAGCAGCCAGGGAGCGCAACTCCAGGGAATCTCCCCACGCGACGCTGGGAGCTGCGAACCATGCCGGTTCGATGCATCCAGGGTCGTTCGTTGTGGGGGTAGGCAATTGGTCGAGCCATACCGGCAGCCGCGGTGGTGGCAGCGGCCGCGACCGCACGACCTCGAGTGGAGGGCGCATCGTTTCCTCGCGCCACTGAAACACGCGGAACAGCGATGCCTGAATCCCCGGTGGAGGCGTGAATTCAAATTGGCGTTCTTGATCGGGCACGTTGAAGTACCGGACCCGTGTCGAGTCCCCAACCCATTCGTCGACTCGGATCCGAGTGGGACCCAAGACGCGAAATCGAAGCGGCTCCTCCGACGTGGCAACCTGGTACAGTCTCTGGTCCGGTTTCGCATCGGGCTGGTCACTCCAACGTTGCGGATCGTTGGGAGCGGATCGATCGTGGACCTGGACGAGCACATACTGGCCGGTCTGGGGATCTTCGGTTCGCAACTGGATCTGGTGGTCTCCTGCCGGTAGCTTGATCCTCACGGACTGTGCCGTGCCGGCCCGATCGAGCGGGATCACCTGCGCCGCCTGGTTGCCGACTTGGCACCGCACGCGAACTGGCATGGCCGGCAGGTAACTCAATTGCGGCCGAGTCAAGATCAACTGGGTCTCGGTGGCACGCATCGCGTTGAGGCGCAGAAGCAGTTGTGACTGCCCCGTTACCAAGTAATCGGCCGGCTCCGACGGTGTCAGCAGGCAGCGTCGAATTCTCAGGCCAGGGGACTCCGGCGACCAGCGCGACAACTGAAGTGTGTGTAATCCGGCGCTGGACTCCACCTCGCGATACAAGGACCAACCCATTTCGCGGAACAGGCGGGCGTCGAATCCCGTCATATCCGAGAGCCAAGGCAGGCGATCGAATTGCTCCGCGGCCAGAACAAGGAGACGTGGTCGTTGTGTCGAGTCTGCTTCCGACAGACGAGTCAGCAAGGCAAGTCGTTGGCGTATGGCAGGCAGGTCACCCGCCGGATCGACCGCCAACGCGGCCTCGATTTGCCCCCGATGCAATCGCACGGCCTGTTCCACCAGCGGTGTGGTGACGACGCGCTTCTGATCGAACCAGGGAGTCGGATCGGCGGCGTACTGCAGCAGCACCTCAGCTCGTTCCGCCACTGTCTGCGGATCCTCGGCCGTGACGGCCCATGCCAGGAGTAGCTCGACATGCTGGGGGTCGACTCGGCCTCGACGCAGGCCCCAGCGGGCCAACTCCAACGGCTCCAATTCGCTGTTCTCGGCGGCCTCACAGACCGCTCCGATCGGCTGCACCAACGGAATCGGCCCGGGCGCGACGCCCGGCAGCAGGACGAGCACCTTCGCCGCGTCGTGGATGTCCGAATGTTCGGCGATGCCGGTTGATTGCCGTTGCCCAAGCACCAGGTCGTTGTGTCGCCGCCGAGGGCTGCTTTCGGTTTCGACGATCGGATCCATGCCATAACGTCCTTCCAGCACCGCTTGAACGGTTTGGCAGGTCAGCGGTGGCAGGACAGGCAATAGACCAACGGGACGCCGCACGTGTACTCGGATCAGCGTTGCTCGTCGTGCGGGAGCGACTTGAACGCGATGGCGACCAGGCCCCAGGCTGAGACTCCCCTCGACGCGATACCCAGGGTTCTGTCCCGGGTGGTCAACGATCTGCAGTGATTCGGCCGCACGGTTGTTGTTGACTGCCAGCAGGTGTTCGCGTCCTGCACCTCGGATTGTTATGTCATCGTGAAGTGTTTGGTCCTCCTGCGCTGGATGCAGGGGGCGTGCTTCGAGCTTGACGGCCACGGGGCCTTGCAGTTCGAGCCAGACTGGCTGATCGGGGGTTGCCTTGTAGTACCGCAGATACAGGTCGTTTTCGACCGCATAGACATTGGCCGAGCCGGCGCACTGGATGACGCTTTCGTCGTCGGGTTGCCAGATCCAAGGCACGGGAACGTGAGCTTGCCAGTTTTCCCAGGCGGTGATTCCGTTCAGTCGTGTCGTCGGATCGGCGTCTTTCAGCTGAGACACGATCTGCCGTCCGGCCTGCAGATAGGCGGCCAGGTTTCGACCTCGGTCGCCGGCCTGTATGAGAAGCTGTACAGCCTGCTGCTCCTGCCCGTGTTCCAGTTGCCAGATTCCGCTCCAGTAGTTCTTGCTTTCTCCTTCGGGCAAGGCATTCCGTAATTGCTCAAACACCTGCCACCATCGCAGCTGATGGGCGGCGAGCAAGAGATCTTCGACGTTTTGCTGTCCGGGTGGCAGTTCGAGTCCTGCCTGGATCGCAAGGGACCACTGTCCGTCTTGCAGCAACAGGCGAACCACTTCCCGCCATCGATCCGGCGTCGGGTTGAGCAACAGCTCTGTGGCCGCGAGTGCCTCGAGATTATCGACATCGGCTTCACGCAGGTATCGCTCGCGCAAATGGTGGGCGGCCGTTGTGCGAACCACGGGATCGGGATCGAAGCACAGCATTCCCCGCAGCTCGCGCTCGACAAGATAGGGTTCCTGCAACTGTTCGAGCGCCCGCGTTCGCTCGCGCAACGCTTCGCTTCGTAAAGAGGCGGGCAGGCAGGGAAGCAATTGAGACCAGGCTTCGAGTGCCAAGATCCAGTCACCCATTTCACTCAGTTGACGCGCTCGTGCGATCTGTGCGGACAGCTCATCGCCCGACAGACTGCAGGTCGCGTTTGTCGTCGGGGGAGGAACGAGGTCAGCGACGAACGATTGCTGGCGACCCGTCAGCCAGCGGTGCAGCGGCAGAGCAAAGTTTCGGAGCTCCTCCCCGGCCTCCAGATCGTTCTGCAGTGGAGCAGTTTCACGCTGGAATCGCTCGAGCAGCGTGAGCCCGTCGCATGTCGCCCGTTGCCGTGCTTCCAGATAGGCGGATTCCGTCAACTCGTAGTGTTTCCCCACGCGATACTGCAGGCCGACGTCCAGACGGGCTGTGGCGGGGTTCCTACAGATGAGTCGAATGCGGCGGGCGCCTTGCGGCAGCGTCAATTCGGTGCTGGCGACCTCGATCAAATCCCCCGGCGCAAGCTGCCGCGCAAAAGGACCACCCAGCGTACCCGCATCGTAGTCGGGCGATTTCCAGTATTGCGCGGCCAAACCGGCCTCGGCCCGAGTCGTAGTGAAATCCGCCGGAGAAATCCCTGGCTGCTCGAAAACACGCAAAGGTACCGGGGCACGATCGTCGCAGGCGAGCCACAGTTCTGCGGCGATCGTGGCGCACGATGCGTCCACCACGACTCGCAATTGGGTCGGTCCGAGTTGGTCCGGCAGGTAGTACTCCGCTTCCGTGACGCACTGGGGTGGGAATCGCACGAGATGCACCCGGCTGAGATTCCGGACGGCATCCTCGATCATTTGGTCAGCAACCACGACCGCCATGCCCTCATCGTGGAGCGGCCGAAGCTGGCGTAGGGAGCACCACGCAGTGCGCAAAACGAGCGGCGCTGTTTGGCTGGCCGGAAGCAAATTGCGGTAGCGCGTGTGAAAGGACGCACACCGCTCCGCCCAATCGCTCAAGCCATCGACTTCCGGATGACTGGAGGCCAGGGTCTTCAGCAGCCACCAGGCGCGCAATCCACCTTCGCGATACCGGTTGTCGCGAACGCTTCGCAGGATTGTCTGGCGGTAGGTGTCGAGGTCGGGGGGCGTCTGTTGTAGAGCGTGTCCAAAGAAAGCATCGTCTTGTTCCCAGAGAGAACAGGCCAGCCTTTGTGCCCTCGCTCCCGTGTGCGTTAAGCGCGCGAAATGCGTCGGGTTCGCTCCCGGCGATGTGGCGAGGACACGCACCACCATGCAACTCGTGCTCTCCAGAGTCACGCGATGATTCCCTGCCGCTAAGTCGACGTATTCAACCTCCGGACGACTGACCAGACACGGCTCTCCGTCCAGGTAGACTACGCGTCGTCCTTCGGTCGTGGTTTCGCTCTCAATCCGCCTCGGGACACCGTCGACGCCGATCCGCAGCTGATACGGTTGCTCGGCCACCGACTCCCACGCTGCGTACTGCAATCGAGTCTCGATCCGTAGACGGATGGGGCCGCACACCGAAAAAGAAAGAGGGCGTTGCGGACGCAGAACGCTCCAAGTCTCGTGGCTGCGGGGCGTATCGATGCCCAGAGTGACCGTGTCACCGCCGGTGGAGATGGGAGTCTGGAAAGCACTCCCATCAGCTAGGTCGATCCTTCGCGAAATGAACAGCGCGAGATCAATTGCGCAACCGGTTTGCCTCGGTCGCTCAATCCGCACGATCCCAGGATCCGACTGACCGGGTGCGGCAACGAGCGAATGATCGTTGGCGGAGACGGCCGGTTGCAGACGCCGGTAGAGCCCCGAACCATTGCCGGTCCAGATCGCGACATCCTCCGGTGTCAGATCGTGCCCGGGTCCCGCGATGCGCAGCATCGCGCGCGCAGGCAGCCGAAGCATGACGAAGGCTCCGGGCGATAGACGTACCTGATACAGCCGCGAGGAGCTGTCATAGCATGGCATCGCGCCAGCGACCCAGGTTGGTGATGACTTGACATTGTCCCACCTCAGTGGAGTGCCTGGGGGCAGTCGTGACAGCGTGGCAGGGTCCAGATCCAAGGCGCTCGTTACCGGTACGGTCATCCAGAACGAGATGACGAGCGTCAACGACGTGCCCATGAGCACCCGAAAAAGCCATGGAAGTCCAGGCAGGGCTTGATAGCCTGCGGGAGGCCTTTCGGGATAGAAGTCACATCCCTTGAGCGGCGCGTTCCGTTGCCGATCTTGGGTGCAACGAAGTGGCATGTTGAGCAAGCAAATCGAGTCCGTTCACGGAAGTACAGATCAACGCAGCGACCGGTTCCCAGCGTGGTCTAATCGATACAGTCGCTATAATCGGTAAACTCTGCCAGGCTCTTGAGGAATAGCTGCCGGGCGGTCTGCTCCGCTAGCAGATGCTGTCGAAATGCCTCGCTCAGTTCCAGATGCAGAAACCGGTCACTTCCGTGTTCTCGCATGAAGACGCCTTGCGCGTTGGTTGTACCACCGAGCTCGCGAACGCCGGTGGGGAACAGACGCGTCTGATGATCGGGAAAAGCCTCTGCAAACCGTTGGGCCGCATCGCGTGTGCGGCAATCGGGCAGGGCTGTTCCGTTGCTCAGAATCAGATCCGATGTTCGACCGGCGTGCGTGTGCCGTTTCGCCGTCGAGAAACCGTGAATCTGGACGACCTGGATCTGCGGATGAGTTGCCAGCATCGCCTGCAAGAAGACATTGAATGGGTGGTCCTTCGTGTGCGCTGCGTCGACTGTTCGTCGATGCACGGAGTTCCAGCAGGCGGCAACGAAAGCTCCCTCCTCGAAGAGCTGACGGACCAGCTTGCCCGTGTGGCGGTCAGCGAAGCTGTGGGGAGCCTGCAGCAGGATCGACGGTGGCTCCGACGGTCGGAAGGCGTAGAAGCCATTACCTTGCGTATGGCCGGGGGCCTCTCGGATCAGCCAGATCGGTCGATTTGTTGGCCCGAGCACGCGCAGTTCCCAGCCGATCTGATGCCAGGCGTCGCGCAGATTGTCCACCTGTGCATGATCGGCATCGCTCTGCAACGCACGTTGAAAGAGCACTTCGATGGCATCTCGGTCGGCATGGGGCGCCGCCCGATAATCCCCGCGCTGACTTGAACTGGGCAGAAGCTGCTCCAGCGTCGCGGCGGCCAGATGCGGCTGCGCGAATGATGGCTGACTGAGTTGCAGCCAGGCGCTGAGTACGAACGCGACCGAAATGGACGGGCGGATCACGGTTTCATTCCTTGCTGCTTCGGGCAGGAGCGGATGGAACGAGCGCCACCTCGGACGTCGCGGATGCGCCGATCGCTCGAGGCGATGAGCGGTCGCGAAATTCAATCGCGGTCTCGAGCAGCTCAACGTCACGTTCTGGCTGGCTGCCAGGGATGACGCGATAAAGAACGGCGTAGGCGGTCTCGGGCTGAGGCTCCTGCAATTCAATCTCTACGGTGTATTCTCCCGCCGGCAAATCTTCGGCCAGGCGAATGAAGCAACGCTGACCGCCGTCCACGAACTGGTCTTCGGTGCCCAAGACCAGTCCCATCGATTCGGTGTCGGGCAAGAGGTCGAATGCGCGCGTCCGCAGTGTCAGGTTCGGAAAAGGACCTTCGGCATTCGGGCCGCCGAGAATCCGTACCTGAATGCGTGTGCGCTGCGTCCAGTGGCTCGGCAAGAACGGCCGCAAAATTAGCCCCTCCGCCGCGGAAGATCGCTTGGTGATCGGAAACCGAAGTCGACCGTTTTCCAGTTGGGAAGCCATTCGTTTCGAATAGAGTGGAGCGTCGCGGACTTGAAGGTGCGAAAGCGACAGCCGCATCGTTTGTGGTGCATCGATGCGAATCGTATGTTCCGAAGTCGAGAGTTCCGTGGGAAGCGGGGGCAGTACTTGTTCGCCTCTTCGCGCTTGGGGCCGGAATGCGTGCCAGAGTTGACCGTCGAGCCATACCTGGACGCGACCGCTTGCGGAGGAAGTTGACGAGTAGATCAGCCGCGGTTCGATCCGAGGGCGATCCGGCTCGCGACGCAGGCGAATGGCAACCGCGCGATTCGTGGGCACCTGGCAGAACGTCGAGCGGAGTCCTGCGGGGCGAACCGCCTGCTGCGAGTCGCGAGGGACCAGCAGGTACCGCCCTTTCCAAAATCCCAGAGGCTCAAAGTCCTCCCAAGAATAATCTCCCGCGAGAATGCGCGGATCGCGACGAGGGGGGCGAGTTTGTGTTATCACCGTGACAGCGAGGTTGCGGTCCAGTCGCGCGTCGGCGTCCTGCGGTTGCAGTAGAAACCAGGTCCGGCCCTGAGATTCCTCGTCGCTCGTCGCTCGCTGATCTTCGGGAATGCGCCACGTGCGGGCCAGGTCCATCGGCCGCGTGAATGCGCTGACGCCCACGGATGAATCCGAGGCCCGGACCTCAATTCGTCGGACCTGTGGACCCAGCGTGAAATAGTACGAAGCGGATTCTGTGACCGGGCCCTTCAACTGCGATCCATAGGCACGGTCGTAGCAAGACAATTCCTCGTTCGTCGTGAGTACTCCCCTGCGCAGCTCCTGTCCTTCTGCGTCCAGGAATCGGTATTCTACCTGTGCGAGCGGAATCTCGTGTGACGTTACAAGTGGTTTCAAAACCGTTACGGACCGAGTTTGTGAGCCGACGGCGCTAGCCGCGGGCCACGATTCGCCGAGTCGCATGGAGAATTGGCCCGAGGCTAGCGCCCTCGGCTCAGGTTTTGAAACTGGTTCTAATGTGTCATGCGTCAATGTCGACTCTGTCTCGAATCGGCGAAGTGTCAGGCAAAACGGAGTCGGTTGATTCCGGAATGACGTAATCGCGTATTCGAGCGGTGCGTCGGGAGGAGCCAGGAACGTTCGCAGTGGATCGCTCGTGTCTTCCAACGGAATCATGGTGTTGCGATCCGGTTCGCTCGACGAGTTGCGATAGGCGCGACAGGCAATCGAATCGGTAGTTCGGATCTCCAGCCAACCACCGCCCACCGGAAGCTCGAGCGCACGGTGGCTCCCGGACAACTTCGTGCGAAACATCCGATCGGGCCCCGGTTGGCTGGGAACCCATCGGATTCCGACGTGAGTGGGGGACGGCGACATTGCTTGTGACCGGACATCCCACTGACTCGCCGTCGAGGTCTTAGAACCGGTTTCAAAACTGGGAGGGCGAGGCTCCTGCCGAGCCGAAGACGCGGATAACCCAGGCTCAGCAGGAGCTTCGCCCTCCCGCAAGCCAGTTTTGAAACCAGTTCTATTCTGTGTCGCCTCGGCGTATGCGTGGAGGTTTTCCAGTTCCAGGCGGACGCGCGTGGTATCGTCCGGTAGCGTCAACACCAGGTGGCGTGTGGGTTCACACGTTAGACCCAGATTTGATCGAGCGACCGATTCACACGCTTCCGGTTCGGGGGCTGCCTGATAAAACCATCGCGTCTGATAGTCCTGGCCCTCCAGGCCTAGGGGAGGCAGCGCGGTCCAATCCCAGCGCGCAAGGTTCTTCCGTTCGATTGCCGTCAGCAGCGCCGGTGGATAGACCGAGGGACGCGCGAGTCGTTCCCGCGCCTCGGGCGATAGACGGCTCCATACGTACGGCTGGTCATAGTCTGTGCGTTCGTAACGCATGAAGACGCGAACGGTTACCTCCTGCACGACTTCCTCACGCTTGGCCAGCCGTACGCGGAGTCGATCGGGTGGCTGCGCAGCCGACTCCAGTGGCAGTTGAACCGTACGGGTCATCGTTGGAAGCCAATCGAGGTTGCCGAACCAGCTGGCAGAACGTTCGGCTCCGGTCGATGGATCCCGATCTTTGAGCACCGAGGCACGCAGATGGTAGTGATGGGAGTCCAGCAGATGACCTTCGCCGGTCAGGAGCTCGTATTCGATCGCATAACGCCAGCCATCACGGGGCTCTTCCCGCGTCGTGACACGTCGACTCAGGTCCTGGACCGCTGCATTCGTCAGAATCCGCAGGCCGAGCGCCTGTCGCGGAATGTCGAACTCGAGCCAATTGGTCGAATCCAGCCGGTAAGCGGCGCTGCGCGAAGCGTCCACATCAAATCGCTTGAGTCGATGCTCGCGCCAGAAAGTTGGAAAGCGTCGAGCGGTATAGGGTCCGACAGCCAACCCCAGGCCCAGCAGCAGACCAATTGTCAGAATGGTTCGACTCAGACTCATGGCGCACACTCAATTTCGAGGCAACCGGCGCGTGAATGAACAAAATCTCGGACAGCCTCTGCGGTCAGTTGCGGGATGACGAATCGACGCTGCGGATCGATAGCGCCCGTCAGATTGAAAACCGTTGGGAGCTCGGATTCGTGGCGTGAGGCCAAGAGGAATGCTTGTCCGCTGGCGGGATCCAAGATTCGAATCAACTGCCAGCTCGGCCAATCCTGGCGAAGTTTCCACAGTCGGATGATGTCGGTGTTCTCCAGGTACGCCCAGACAGTTTGTTGCAGTTCCTCCTCGCAAGGCTCCGTCGCAGGTTGTGCTGCCAAATCGCACAGATAGCGGCTCAGTTCGGCTTCCCGTGTGGGAATGCCAACGGCATCGAACTGAGCCTGAAACAGGGATGAGTCGGTGGATTCGCGAAACTTCCGCCGCATCGAAGGTGAGAGCCAGAGACTCACCATGCGTTTGTTTTCCGAATGGTTCGTCGCAGACGCCTGTAGGAGGATGCCCAGCTCGTAACCGGCGGTGTGGAGAGAACCGTCGGCGGGCATCACGATCAGGCCATCCTGCTCGAGTCGATTCACGACCCGCTGGATCAATGCCGGCAAGGCACCCAGTCTTGGGACGCCATCGTCGATCGCCAGAACAACGTCGGCGTCCACCGGTGCACGAATCGCGCGCGCTTGCGTGATAACCAGGGGCCGCGCAAGTTGTTCTCGCAGGAGCACCTGGCGCACGAGATTGAACGCGCTGACTTTGTTCGCAAGTCGCGTGACGTCTGCAGAGCCGTCCTGATTCGCATCGGGATGGGCTCCCGCAACCAGTAACACGGACGCAGGAGGCCGTTCGAACAGAGAAGCGCCGAATTCGTACGCGTACCGTTCTTGAATTGGGCGCGGTATCTCGACCGCATAGGGATGCCGTAATCCGCAACGAAAAACGTACGTTCCCCAGAAACGGTTCTTCGGCGCTGTCTCGCACAGGATCAGCAGATCATCACCTGTTGTCTGGTCGCGAAACGGGATCAAGTCGTAGTGGATCGCGGAACTCGCGACACGGATTGCCGCGAGTTGCTCCCAGTCTTCGCCGCGGTACGCCGCGAAGCAATCTCGTCGCGCAACCAGTTGAATCAGGGGCGTGACGACCTCACGGTCGAGATAGAGCATTTCTTCCAGCGTTGCCGGAATGTAGGCCTCGGAATTCAGCCGGGCCAGGTGCTCCTTCTCGCGAATCAGCCAATCGTACAGGTGGCCTTTCTGCGTCGACGTCGGTTCTCCGTCGATCGATGTCGGGGGCCCGAGTCCGATCTGGAAGCGTCGGCGATCTTGTGGGCTGAGGCACAGTTCGGCGCGCAGCTCTGACCCCCCGGGGGCGCGCCGCTGCGTGGTAGATCGCCGCCAATGAAGGTCGAACTCGGGAAGTCTCTTCTTGAGAACTTGGAGTTTCATGCCGGTCGGCAGCCCCGATTCGATCCATAGGTGGGAACGGTTCGCCGTATCTGCCGGAGCGGGCGTGGTGATGGGCAAGAACTCGACGTCTGCTCCGCGAACCTGCAGGGCTTCCCGCCCGCCGACAAGTTGGTGGAACCGGGAGAGTACCGTTCGATGCGGATTCCATGAAGTCGAGGTACCGGTCGGTGCAAGATCGCTTTTTCCTGCGACCGCCAGGGCACGTGCATTCATCGCCTCGAAGAGTGTAAAGCCTGCCTCCAGCGAGCCAGGCTCACGCAGTGGTGCCGGGACTTCAACCAACAGATCACTACCGTGGCCGAGGTTGATCACATACCATCCATTGCCGCGCTGGGGGTCAGCTTCCGACAGAACGGCGTATCGCGGTCGAACGAGACGCAGTTGGTAATTCGCTGCTTCCAGATGAGCTTGTGCGATCAACAGCTCTTCCCGCCGTCGCTGGTCGACAAACCGCAACAGGTGCCTGACTCCCTCTCCGAACTGTCCGAGTTCCGACGAATCCGTTGCGCCGCCGTGACCGGGCACTTCAGAACGATACAGCAGAACCTTCTGTTCCTGCAGAAGTTGGCCAAGCGTACGCTCTTCTGTTTCGATTCGCTTGGGATCTGTATCTTCGGTGAATTGGAAGGGATGTTCGAGCGGTGCACTTGGCAACCAGGTCAGCGCGAATCCAGCCAGGCTGCCCAATACGGCCCCTAACATCGAAACTTGAACGGTACCCCGAAGCAGCCGTACCGCGATCTGCTTTTCATGAGCCTTCACGGCGAGCAGCGTTGTAAGCAAGTAGCCGAAGCCAAACGCATCCGTTACCGGAACGATGCCGAACCGTGGCAGCAGATGGGCCATCAGTAGTCGATGTGCCGTGGCGATCGTGAAGAAAAGCAGTAACTTCCGCCCTCCTTCCATCGTCATCTGGCGCCAGACGGGAAGCCTCAGAATCAGGCTCGCTAACAGCAGAATCCACAACGTCTCGACCAGCGTTAACCCAATTTTGGCGGGTTCGTGCCACAGGAGAGCCAGAAGGGCTGGAATCAGAATGCCGTTGAAATCCCAGCTGTATCGCAGATTCATCCAGGAAGCGAGGAAGGCGGTCGTGATCAGGATCACATAGGCCTTCGGGCTTGCCAGCAGCGAGGTCGAGATGTCCTCGTACAGATAATGCAGGCCGCCCACACTGAAGTTCGTGCAGGCGATGAGCCCGAAACGAACAAGCAGGTAAGTCAAGCCAATCGTGACCGCCAGCATCAACGATCCGCGGCGCAAACCCGGTTTCCAGAAACAGTTTGCCATCAGCGCAACGATGATCAGGCCGTAACTGTGCAGACTGTTCTGGTAATCAAGATCTAGTCCGTACGTTTGGTTCATCCACCGGCCGAGCGAAGGGAGCAACCAGCCATCCGCACCAACGCGCACAAGGACGCTGCAGATCACCAGCGCAAAGAATCGGTCGCGCCCGAAAAAGCTCGACCAGCAAGACATTCGATTTAGTCCCTCGGACAGAGCGTACACCAACAGGTACGTGATGATCGCTTCGACGGCAATAATTGCGGCCGAGGCGGGTTGCGCCAGCAGGAGCGGTGCGAGGTAACCGGGCACCACGAGTCCGGAGAGCGTCCAACCGAAACGCAGATTGAAGAAGACGACGACGCAGACCCCGATCCACACCGTTACGGTGACGGTGACGGCATGGCTGTCCTGCGGAAAAATGGGTAGTTTCCAGTCGAGCATGGGGTCTGCTTACGAGCGATTACTGGTCAGGGCGTGTAGCTCCTCGAGCGTCTTCTGAATCGATTGCAGCGTCCGTTCTCGCGACACGGGATCTTCACCAAGCAGTGGCTGAGAAAGATCTCCTTCCGTGAGTTGCACTTGAATCCCCTGCAGTTGAAATGGTTCAAAAAACCAGGCGGGGTCGACTACAGGGGCTGCCGCCTCAAGGGGACGCAGCAGCAGGATTCGGTGAGGAGCGGACGCGGTCGAGGGGACCGAAAGCGTTTGCTCAGCTCGTTCCAGGACGACCTTTCGTAGAATCTCGCGAGACCGCTGCGGACCACAAAGGACTAACCGATCGATCAACTCAACTAGGCGGAGTTCCATCGGCGCCAGGCCATCGCGCTGGAGCTGGCGGAACATGATGCCGTTCATGCTGACCACCAGGCCACCCGTGTCATAAAGTGCATCACCAATGATCGATTCTTCAATCGCTCGACAACATTGACTCAGCCGGCGATTCACCAGGCCAAGGTGCCGTTCCAGAGCGGCACTTGTTCGCTGCTCGGGGATTGTCCAGAGGAATCGAGTCCACGAGTTTTCACGATGCGCGATCGATTGCACCTGTTCACGGCGCGCTACCAATTCGGCTAATTCATCTGCGACGGTCCGCACCTGGTCGGCGAAGTGCTTCATTTGCTTCAGCGCATCCGTCGCAATTTCCAAGGCCAGCATGCCCTGTGGACGACCGCGATGCAGCAACGGGACCAAGTATTGGCGCGTCTGGGCACGCGGCCGAAAGAAGGGACGGGCGGGATCGACAGTCGCCGCACCACGCTGCTCAATCACCTCTGCGTACGGTGACCGCCGGATGTTGCGGCCCGACTCCTGAATATCGCCGGCCGTGCATCGCAAACCGTGCACAAGTCGCAACCGGCGACGGTGCCGCGGAAGGATCAATAGCGCGGCGCGCTGGATGTCGAATAGCTCGTCGACCATCAGTGCGGCATCGTGCCAGGGATCGCATGCGATGGGCATTGGGGGAAGGTTGCGATAACGCGGGCTGGCCGAAAACCCCATCTGCGTCAGCTGTTTCCAGGCAGCACCAGCCGTTTGCAGACGCTGATCCATCACGAGCAGGGCCGACAAAAGCTGCGCGAGAAGAAGCGAAGCAACGGAGATCCACAGATGAAGATGGTGCAGGAGCACCCACGCCGTGCCTGCCACCAGCGTCAAGAGAATCAGCATCCATGTTGCGCCGGAGCGGACTGATGACTGACGGAGAATCGTCACACATACGAGGGCAAAGACGATGTCCAGACAGAACTCCCACGAGCGATGAGGGATCCGAATCGCCGATCCATTCAAGATCGTATTGAGTGCGTGTCCGCGGAATTCCAGGATCGGCATCCGCTGTGAGCCTGCGGTCGTCGGTGTCGCCACGCCGGGAAGCAAGGGATCAGGTGCCAGACCCACTAGAACGGTCTGACCCTGGACGAACTCACTCGTTAGCTCATTTCGCAGTACGACATCTGCGGTGACATGCGGCAAACTGCCGACTCCACCGCGAAAGTCAATCAAGAAGCGGCCCGCCGGGATCCGCGCGCGTGCGATTCCACTCCGCATCGCCACGGTCGCTTCCAGGGAGTCTCGCCCGTCGTGACGTGAACGAACCGCAATCCACGGTTCACGATGCGCAGCGAAGTCGACGATCCGCGAAGGAGTCTCACTCCGCGTTGGGCGGGATGTCGTGCTTGCCAAACGGTGATCGCGTCGATCGACGGCCCGTCCCAAATGATGAATATAGACGCCATGTTGCGGGTGGACGAGTGCGACAGCGGGCTGCACGTTTGCCGAGGAGCGTTCTCGCCCAGCGGGCTTTCCTTCCTCCGACAGGACCAATTGCATTCCCGGAGGTAAGTCCTCCGGTCGCAGTGCCGCCAGGGCGCAGTCGGGAACCGTCGCGCCGACCGTCGAGGCTCCCAGCCGATGAAGGTGTTGCAGGAGTTCCCTCATCAAAATTGGATCGTCGTATTGCGACGGGTCGCAATAGATCAGGAGCACGCATGCGTCGTCGACGGTTGATTCCGGTTTCAGTCGCATCCCTTCGATGTACGCCAGTTCGTTCAACCCGTCCGTGAGTCCGGCTCGCTCTGCGAGATAGACGAGACATCCGGCCAGCAAGGCAATAGACAGCCCGCTCGCGTAGAGGACGCGGTAGATCTTTCGAGGCCAAGATAGGAACCAAGCTGCCATGGCGTCGCCGTCCGTCGGCGCAATCTCGCTGCAGAATCGGGGTGGACCGCGAGCGTACCCGGTCGGGCCTGGTTCGCTGCGGAAACTGGGGGTCGTACCGGTTGAGCGCTTCAACCCCCGCCATTAGCAGGATAGCTTAGCGATGACTCAAGAATCACTTCGTTCTATTCCAACGAGGGTGGAGGGTGGCTGGGGTCGAGCGCAGCGAGCCCCCAGATCTCGCGGCTGGGGGCTCGACGCTCGTTCCTCGCGTCTCGACCCCAGGCACCCAAATGCCGAAGTTGTTCTTGAGTCATCCCTTGGAACAGCGCTCGCGGTCTTGTACTTGGCTCTGCCGGAGATCTCAGACTCGCGCGCGGTTGTTTCGTCGGTGCGCATTATTCCGGCGACGGTGGATCGACGGCGCCAGTCGCTTCGGTCGCAGGAGCCTCGGCTGGCAGTTCACTTGCGGCGGGAGGCACCTCCGACGCAATGGGAGGCGAGTCTTCGTCATGCAGAACGAACAGCACCTGCAACGGTCGTCCGCGCGCCGCAGTGCTCAGGTTGTCGATCTGCTGTCGGGTTGCTTCCTCCAGCGGAAACTCCAATGTCGATTGGGGCGCCTGCCAGGAATAGTAGGATCGTTCGCGTTGAACCGGTGTATCGCCGGACGGGCCGGAGGATCGATTCCAGAAATCCACATCGTAAGCGAAATCCTCCTCCGTTTCGTTTCGGTTCTGAGCGGCGTGTGGTGCGTGCTCCGCGATGACCTGCCCTGCTTGTTGCTCGAGTGCCGGAGTCGCTGGTTTGGCCAGTTCGCCCATTCGTTCGACTGCTTCGACAGGCGCCCCACCCTGTTGTATCGCTGCGCCTTCTCGTGGACCGCGGGACGCTCGCGAGGGCATCGCAACTTGGCTTGGATCGTTCGGGGCACTCTGATCGGGGGTGGCTGGCAAGCGGCGTTCTCGCATCCGAAGCTCGTCCGTTTTCGCGGTGCTCGGTTCGCTCGCGACGCCAAACTGAGATGTGGTTTCCCGGTCCTCGGATAATCCCTTTGCCGCTGTGATTCCGGATTCACCCAAGAATCGGCCGGCATAACCCCAACCGTGGAGCGAATCGCGGCCCAAGCCGAGTTGTGTTTGTCGCGGTCCGGGAACCGTGGCCAGTACGGACGCACCTTCCTGCTGCAATTCATTCACCGCGGTCACGATCTGCGGTGCCTCGGCCTGGACGAAGAACAGCTGAACCGCCTCTGCCTTCGGCCGCGTAGGTGCAAGCGCATAATCCACGGCGGCCTGATTGCTGGCGTACAAGGAGGAAACGGGCTCGCGGGCCAACTGCCCGGCCCGACGGTATGCGACGGTTTGTCCCGCTTCCACCGGTTCCTGCCGGACTAGCTCCACGGAGTTCCGTTTCAAATTGTCGGTGAGCAGCTGTTCGGCATTTCCTCGCTGAAGCGCGATTCGAAGGTGGATCACGGCATCCGCGGCCAAGCCGTTGACGGTCGCGGCAACTCCTCCCTGGGAGCCCAAGTTCTGATCGATCGCGACGCCCAGATTCTGATCGGCCGCGCGATCGATGGAATCGCCGGAAGTCGGAGCGGGTTGATCGGCGATCATATCTTCCGCGATGGACGGAGCAATCGCATCGTCGTCGCGGCTGTCGTTCCAAGTCGTTGCCGATTTCGACCGCAACGCTTCATCCTGATCGAACTCCATCGCCTCCGTATCGGCCGGTTGACTTCTCAAGTCCAATTCCGTTTCCGCGCTCTCCGCGTCACGACGTTCGTACAATGCGGGCTGCCGCTCGAGCGCTCGATCGCTTGTACCACGCATCAGTTCCTCGCGGACACGAGGCGCCTCATTCGCATCCGTTTGCCGGAAACCTCGTCGTACGCCCCTGATTCCGTCCAGCGATTCGGTCTCGACGGAAACCCCGTCGGACGGCGGCTGCTGCGCGACCGGACCGATTGCCTGTTGCGTCGTGGGTGGCACGTAGACCATCAACAAAATGGCCGCGGCGACCGCAATGCACGCCCAGAGCAACCCGCGGCGGAATCCGCGCGCGGGTGCACCCTCACGCGTCACATCAGAATCGGATTCAGTCGGCGGAGAGGAATCGTTCTGATCATCGTGCTGCTGCTGTTGCGCCAGCTGAAGGACGCGCCGATGGAAATCCCCATCGAGTTGATAGCGCGGGAGAGATTGGAGCGTCTCGCGGAGCGTTCGCAGTTCGTCGAGCGTTTGCTGGTATCGCGGTTCGCTGCGGAGCAATCGTTCTACCTGCGCGCGTTCCTGCGCGGTGACTTCCCCGTCCAGGTAGGCACTGATCAACTCATCGGGCATTCGGTCATTAGGTTTTGTCATGGTCGTAAGGGGTCGCCGTGAACCCGTCCGCTGCGCCGGGGCGCCCGGATGGCATCCGCGGGACTTCAGGGGTTTTCCTGGAGAACATTCTTCAACCGCTGCTTCAAGTGCAGCCGCGCACGGTGCAAGCGACTGCGAACCGTACCCACGGGCAAATCCAGGATTTCCGCAATGGTCTCGTAGTCACAGTCCTCCATTTCACGCAGCACCAGAATCGTCCGATGATCCTCGCTCAATTCCGCGATCGCGCCGTGAATCTGTCGCGCGCGCTCCTCGCGCTCCAGTCGCTCCAGCGGAGCCTCTTCGGTGGCCGCCGGCTCGCCTCCCGTTAGCTCGCGATTCTCTTCCACCGAGACACTCGGGCGCCGTCGCCGTCGCTGCGTAATCCAAAGATTGAACGCGATCCGGTAAATCCAAGTAAACAGGCTCGAACGACCCTGGAACGAGTTCAGTTTGAGGTACGCCTGTACGAACGCATCCTGAGCGACCTCTTCGGCTTCCTGGGCACTTCCGGTGACGTGCACCAGAGTGTTATAGAGGCGATCCTGGTACTTCTGGACCACCAGCCCGAAAGCCGAGGGGTTTCCTGCGAGCGTCTCGTTGATCCACTGGGCGTCTTCGTTCACGTCTGTCCTGGCTGTTCGACGCGGGAATGGGCGAAAAAGTTCCCGGGTCAGCCCCCCCCATTCGTCGGTGACTTTATCGTCATCATACCCCGAGGTGACTCGCCGGGCATCCTTCGTCGGTCGTGACGATTCGTTGAACCCGCAGCCGCAGGCGAGGTCTGCTTAACCCGTAGCCGTGGGCGAGGTCTGCCCGTGGTTACGCTTCCATTTCGCCGTACACCAAGGAAATGCGCGCTACCGCACGCGGGGCGTTGCCCACGCGGTTAAACGAACCTCACCTGCGGCTACGGGTTACACAAATGTTTCCCATCAATCAGCGGTTGCCGCTGTACGAAGACCCAAAGCGCGATCATCCCCACCAGGATGATGACGCTGATGTTCTGGGAGATCGTCATCCCACCCATCAGAGCGCTCTCGTCCGTACGAATCACCTCCAGCAGAAAACGGGTGATCGCATAGGCGGTCAGTACCAAGGCGAAGGTTTGTCCGTGGCGGTGTCGGAAGGGGAAGACCATCAGCCCCAACAGGCAGAGCAGCGCGGCATTAATCGCGGCGTACAACTGGGTCGGGTGGACCGGGAGACTTCGTTCGGGGGGATGAGTGAGCGTGGCACGCACCCGATTTCCGGAATCCAGGTCCAGCACGACCTGCAGAGGGCCCGGCTCCAGAATGCGGCGCGCATCGTCCAGTCGAGAGATCGGTTGTCCGTTGATGGCCCGAATCGCATCACCGACCGAAATCTCGCGATCCGCAAGTGGCCCATGGGGATCAATCGACAGGACGCGAACCGCCCCTTGCTCGTCCTCGCCGATTCGCAGCCCGTGCATCAAACCCAGGCTCTGTTGGCGGAGGAAAGGGGGGCTGTTTACCGGAAAGGTTACGGCCCACGCGTAATCATGCTCGCACACGTCGCCGAAGCAGCAACCGTTGAGCAGGCAACCGAGTCGACCGATCGCCAGACCCAGGGCCAGGCTGGGGATGATCAAGTCCGCCAGCGGCAGCACGGGTAGACGATGTCGCCAAGCGAAGTAAAGGAAGGCGCCCAGTCCGCCAATCAGCGAGCCGTAAACAACGAGTCCTCCCTGGACGGTACTGACCACGTTGATCAGCGTCTGTCCGACTGAGGGTGCTCGGATCTCTTCCCAATACTGAATCACGAACAACAGTCGGGCACCGACAATGCCGCCCAATACCATGACGAACGAGAGACTCATCATCAGATCGGGGTTCAGTCCCGCTCGGCGCGCACGCCAGATTGCCAGTCCTACGCCGGCAATTACGGCGACCAGCAGCATCGTCCCGTACCCGCGAATGGGCAGGCCTTCTTGAGCCGCGACGGGTGGGAACGTCAGAAAGCCCGCCGGGATCGGTTCTTCAATTCGCGGCAACACGAACACGATCGCCAACGCGACCAGGGCGATCAGGGGCAGATGGCCCAACGCGTCGCCAAGCTGAACGCCTCGTCGGCGATCACGATAGATGGTCCACCCGCTGAATGCGAGCCAGAAGAGCAGTACCCAGCCAACACCGAAAACGGGGACTCCCGCAAGGTCGTGGGGTACGTAGAAGAGCGTCTGTCGCACGGTCGTCTCCCTGCTGCTGTCCGAGATCGAATTCTCTGCTTCGACAACACACCACCTCCCTGCCGGTGCCGACCGGGGATCGCGCCGCGCGGATCAGTCGAGTCGAAGGTTGTCGATCAGCCGCGTGCGGCCGACGCGGGCCGCGATCAACATGATCGCTTCGTCGCCAAAAACCGATCGTTCTTCCAGCGTGTTCGGGTCACGGACCGCAGCATAGTCGATGCGGTCGATTCCCGCTTGGGTTAACGTCTGCCGTGCCTCGCGTTCCAAAGTATCTCGGTCCCGGATCCCCGCCTGGAACAATCGGCGTGTGCCTTGCAGCGCGCGGGATAGCCCCAGGGCCCGCTGTCGCTCGGAATCGGTCAAGTACTGATTGCGTGAGCTGAGAGCCAATCCGTCAGCCTCGCGGATGGTCGGGCAGAATTCCAACTGGATCGGAACATTCAAATCGTGCACCAGATCCCGGATCACCAGACATTGCTGGTAATCCTTCTGACCAAAGAAGGCCCAGTCGGCAGGGATGATTTGAAACAGTTTCAGAACAATCGTGGCGACCCCGCGAAAATGTCCCGGTCGGAATTCACCTTCCAAGCAATGTGACACGTTAGGAGGTTCCACGAAGGTGGAAAAACCGGGAGGGTAAATTTCTTGTTCGCGGGGCATGAACACGAGATCGACCTGCAGTTCTTCCATCAACCGCAGGTCTTGCTCCCTCGGCCGCGGATACTGTGCCAGGTCCTCCGCCGGTCCGAACTGCGTCGGATTCACGAAGATCGTAACCGCGACCCGATCGCATTTCCGATGCGCTTCGCGAATCAAGCTTTCATGCCCGGCATGCAGCGCACCCATGGTGGGGACCAGACCCACCGTCAGCGATTGTCGTTGATACTCGCGAATCTTCCGCCATGCCAGATCGCTACAGGAGACAACGTGGGGAACTTGTTGGGAGACCGTCGTTAGAGACACGTTCTGAATTCTCGTTGGGGTGCACATGACTATTGCATGGAGGCGATGGCGGCGGCCGCTTCCCGCAGGAACTTGTCGGGCTCGTTGCCGCGAATCTCCAACCACGGGCACGCACGGGTCGTCTCGAGGCGCGCTCGCGCAAGCTGCTGGTATCGATCTGCCGTTGGGGTATCGCAGGAAGCTAAGGGTGGTAAACCCTGGCCGAACCAACTGATCAGTAGTTTGGGCGCGGCGATCGTCGTCATCCGCGCCACAAATTGCTGCTCAAACGATTCCTGTTCCCGTGGTTTCAACCCGCCGAGCGCGGTAAGCACCGATTCGTCGAGCCAAAACGGACTGATCACCGGCTGGATGGGATTCACCCACAGCGAATCGGTCAGCCGCCGGTGCCGCCGATCCAGGAATTCTATCTGTTGAGCGTAAAATGTCCTAGCAGACTCTGGCAAAAGCGGGTCTGCGGTCGCGCAATCGTCCGGTTGCCCCGAGAACCGCTCGAAGTCCGTCTCCCGCCACACGGCGTTGCATGCCGAGCCCTCCTCGCCCGGAAGCGGCAGCAACGGGTCGCGGATCAGCTTGGCGCCGGTCGCTTCTGCCAGTCGCGTCAGGATCGCTGAGTCAAAGGCCCCATTCAACGCGAAGCGGGGGGGAGTCTGGTCCAGATGGGTCGCCATCTGGCCGACGGTCCAGCCGAGCAGGGGATGCAGCATGTGAGCTGCGATCTCCGCTGCCGGTTCCAAGACGAACCGTCGCACGGCCATCCAGGGATGCGGAAGCTGGAGTTCCGGCGTATCGCAAACCAGGTCTTCATACAACAACAAGTCGATATCGATCGGCCGCGCATCCCAACGCTGGATCCGCCGCCGCCCCAACTGATGTTCGACGGATTGGACGTGTTGCAAGAGCGCGTCGACGGCGAGATGCGTGTCAATCAGAACGGCGCCGTTAAGAAAATCCGGTTGATTCGGTGGACCCCCGATCGCGGTAGTCGGGTGCCAGCGGCTGACCCGCTGGACGACAGTCCGCGGATCATCGGACAACCGCTGGACTGCAGCCGTCAACAGATGCGCGCAATCACCCAGGTTCGATCCGAGACCCAGCAAGCAAACTGCCATGGAACGCCCATCCGGCTCGGCGCCGATCTTCGAGTTTCGCGGCAGCGTCTTGAAACGTGGACCGTGTGAAAACGAGTCTTCGTCGAGTCGAGTGAGAAAAAACGCGGGGGGTTACATCCGAGCAAGTCACGAAGTGGGTAAACCGCATTCCGTGGTCGGCAGTCGGATCCGTCGGTCGCCACCCTCCCGCGTGAATTTGGACGTCAAACTTACAGGCGCAGACCTTCGGAGCTTTTCACTTCCACGATTGCGTACGAACACAGCTCCAAAGCTCGACTCCAAGAACTGAGTGAGCGGTGAGGGCATCGTCGCAGTCTCAGTATTTTCGGCCACCGAAAGACTCGGTCGGCAGGGAAGGCTAATTGCTCCTGACGGGTTGCGATTTCGCCATTGTGCGTACGACAGTTTTCTTGTCAACCGACTTGAAAAAAGATTTTTCATTCTTTCAGGATGTAGCGTGATCCCATCACAGACGTTTATTCGGGTGCGGCTCCGCAATTGCACGATCATTGGTTCAAAGTGACATTGGTATGTCACAGTGTGAACTTGTCGTGCGTTGAGAATTCACATGATTGTGCTGTGTTTTTCTTTTTTGGAAATCGCGGCCATGAAAGCACGGATCGTCTTCGCTGGCGCTGATTGAAGTTGTACGCTTAACGTGCATCGTAACCCGAAGCGTCAGTTTTGAAGTTGCACACTTGGCGTACATCCTAATCCGAAGCGTCAGCGAGGGAACATTTTAGAACCGTTGGGATGGGTCTCCCTCGCTGACGCTTCGGGTTAGGATTTCTCGGGCTTTCTGGACATCGGACGAGGGAAATTCGGGAATTGTGCAACTTCCTCCCGCCTGCAGCCTATCGCCTCCCGCCTCCCGCCCGGCTTCGGCGGTGCAACGCCGGAAAGAGAGTGGTACGATCAAGCGGCAGCGCGTAGACTGGTCTCTGATGCGACGGCAAAGTGATTGCGGCACTCGGGGTACGTGTGAGCCTTACACGGGTGGACGACACGGGAGAACGGATTTCTAGCGGATCAATTTTGGGATCGGGAGCACAGGGGCGGTGCAAGAAGCGACCGTGTTTGAGCCACGTTGAAGCACCGCCAGGAACGTAGTGAACAGGTTGGGGAGCAAGTCAGCGTGAAGGGGCCTGTAGAAACAACATCGCGGAAGCGCGAATCACGCTTCGCGGCGCAGTCTCGGTTGCAGGACGCCATTGCGCGAATGATGAAAGGGAAGCCTTCGGCGCGGCACGACGTGGCGCGGGTCTTAGCGGACGGTGCAACGCAGTGCGAAGAGTCGGGCGAGCAAAAGGCAAGTGATCGAGACGATCAGCGCGATGTCGTTGTGGATCTGTTGGATGAGTTGCTGACGCCTGCCGTCTGTCGTCGTTTAGGGATCTATTCCTGGCCGAGTAGTTTTCTGCTGTCCGTGATCATTCCCGTGTTTAATGAGCATGCGACGGTTGAGCAGGTGATTCGCCGAGTTCAAGAAGTGGATGTGCCGTGCGAAATCATCGTCGTCGATGATGCGAGCACAGACGGGACTCGTGAGATTTTGAAGGCTTTGGGCGCGCAGCCGAATTTGAAAATCATCTACCATCCCCAGAATCGTGGGAAAGGCGCCGCACTTCGCACCGCTTTGACGCATGCTCAAGGGACGGCGATCGTCATTCAAGATGCCGATCTGGAGTACGATCCGAGCGACTATCCGTTGCTGCTTCGTCCGATCCTCGAGGATCGGGCGGATGTGGTTTATGGAAGTCGATTCAGTTCCAATGACCGACCGGTCGCGCGTTACTGGCATCAAACGGCCAATCGGATCGTGACTTGGTTGTCGAATATGTTCACGAATCTGAAACTGACCGACGTGGAAACCTGCTATAAGCTGGTTCGTCGAGAGTTGATGGAGCAGATTGGTCCGCGACTGCGCGAGGATGGTTTTGGTGTTGAGCTGGAACTGACGGCGAAACTGGCACGGATTCCGGGCGTTCGATTCTATGAACTGCCAATCTCCTATTCGCCGCGCGGGTATGCGGAGGGCAAGAAGATTCGATTTCGTGACGCGGCACGCGCGCTCTGGTGCGTCGTCCGGTATCGATTCGACTGAATCCCCGCCCTCGATCGGGACAAGACGCCGAGTCCGTGCCGATCCGTCCTCTCCGTCGAAGCCGTGGTTTCGACTGCTCCTTCAGTCCAATCGAATTGCGATTTCCTCTCGCCCGTATCTTGATTCGACTGCCGTGGCGTGGACTGCCCGGTCGGCGTGGTGCTGGATGTTGATCGGGCTTCACTCGGTGGACTAAGTGATGACTCAAGAACAACTTCGGCATTTGGGTGCCTGGGGTCGAAGCCCCCAGCCGCGTGACCTGGGGGCTCGCTATGCTTGACCCCAGCCACGCTCGTTGGAAAACAACGAAGTTATTCTTGAGTCATCGCTAAGGATCTGTCGGATCTGTTTCAACTTTCGAACGCAGTGCTCTGGCATTTCCCCTCTGGGGAACTATCGAGAGCCGGTCCGACGGAAAATATGGTCCATTTCGCTCGGCTTCCCTAGAGATCTGTCAGATTAACGCTTGTTGACTTGACGCGTCTGATTAGTCTCGATGTTAAGGGACCTGACGTTTGAGGTTCCGGCCCGGGTGTGGACCTTTGTGGACCGTTCCGGGCCGCTGAGTGTTGTGGGCAGGTTGTCAGGAATTGCCTGTTCCGGGTGTTTCTCGTCCGGCGGCGTCTGCAGGATCAGGGAGTCCAGGAAAGCGGAGCGACGTGCCGAATGATTAGGGTCGCGGTGTCAACGATGAATCAGAAGTTCCTAGTGATCAACTGTGATGAGAACGACGTGCAAGAACTTTGCCAGCACCTGATTGGCCGACAGGTCGTGATGTGCGATTCGCTGGACGAGGTAGGACAGTTTCTGCCCTCGGATCAAACGGCTGTTCTGGTTTCCCAATCGACAACTGAATCCGAGATGGACTCTCTGGAGCAGTCGCCAGGATTGGAGGAGAAGACGGAGGTCGATGAATTGGTGGAACGGATTTTGGAGCAAAACAACGGGCATTCGCGAACCTTGGCAGCGCGGGTCGATCTGCTCGAACAGAAGATCATTGAGTATTCGCTGCATCGAAACCGTCAGCATCGGAAAGAGACGGCGGCCGAATTGGGGATCAGCCGCGTGACGCTGTACAACAAGATGAAGAAGTTCGGTCTTCTGGACTAGTGCCGTGTCACAACCCAGTCCTGTCACAGCGAAAAAGTAGGTTTGCGTAGCACTTGTACGACGGACTTCCAGTCCGGTACCTGTTTCGCCTGCTTGTATTGGACGCAGTCCGCCTCGTAGCCGAATTCGTGAGAATTCGGATCGCATTCGGAAGCGTTCGAAGTCTCACGACTTCGGCTACGTAAGAGGAGATTCAGCGACAAATCGCGGTGCAGGCAGGCTGAACACATACCCAATCCGTCGTACCCCAATCCTAAGCTGTGACACAGGACGCGAGTTGGCTGGATGACAAGGGGGCGCGGTCGCGATCCCCGCTACGACAAGTTGACACTGCACGCGCCGCTCGCCCGTGAGCTAGATGCTGTCCAGGATGGCAAATTCCGGCAAGCGACGGCGCACTTCTTCGGTCATATACCGTCCGACTTCCGCAGCCGTCTTCAGTTCCAGAGCCCGTTGCAGGATCCGTTCCGCATCGGCCAATGCGACTTGACTCGCCAAACGCTTCATCCGGGGGATAAAGGCCGGACTCATGCTGAATTGCCGCAGCCCCATTCCCAAGAGCAGGATGAAGGCGCGCGGTTGACCGGCCATCTCCCCGCAAAGCGTGACCGGTTTTCGGGCTTGATTGCAGGCATGGACCACATGGTTCAGCATTCGCAACACGGGTGGACTCAGCGGCTGGCACAGGTGGTTCACCTTCGGATTGTCGCGGTCGGCGGCCATGAGGTACTGAATGAGGTCATTGGAGCCGATGGAAACGAAATCGACGACCTCCATGATCAGGTCCAGCGCCACGGCAGCCGCCGGGACTTCCAGCATCATCCCGATCGGGACATGACCGACCGGCTTGCCTTCGCGCTTTAATTGCCGTTCGGTTCGACGGACGAGCGTTCGCACGCGACGCATTTCTTCCAGCGTCGTGATCATCGGAAACATCAGTCGCACCTCGCCGTCCTCCGCCCCAACGTCGGCGGCCGCCCGCAACACGGCGCGGATCTGCGTCATGAAGAATTCCGGATGTTCAAACGATAGGCGGATGCTGCGCCAGCCGAGGAATGGGTTGGCTTCCTGGTGCGTGTGTCCCAGATACGGAACCGTCTTGTCGCCACCAATGTCCAGCGTCCGGATCGTCACCCGATGGCTGGGACTATCCTGGATGATCTTGCGATAGAACTCCAGTTGCTCGGATTCGTCCGGCACGTCGGGATGGGTCAGGTAGAGATACTCGGTGCGAAACAACCCGATCCCACAGGCTCCCATCGCCGCGGCGGAACGCGCGTCGGCGACGCCGTTAATATTGGCCATCAGACAGATCGGGGTCCCGTCCGCCGTGCGCGCCGGCTGATCCCGATTCTCGGCCAATTGGTCCTGCAGATGGAAGAACTCCCGCTCCAGCTTCAGATACGCCGACAAGGCCTCGGCGTCCGGTTTGATCACCACGTGACCGTCGCGGCCATCGACGACGATCGTGTCGCCCGTCTTGACCTGCCGGAGGATGCCACTGACGCCGGCCACGGCGGGGATTCCACGGCTGCGGGCGATAATCGCCGCATGGCTCGTCTGACTGCCCTGCTGCGTGACAATCCCCTGGACTTCCATGTCGCCCAGTCCCACCGCCTGCGACGGCAGCAGTTCGTCGGCGACGACAATCAACGGGCCCCGCAGCGGTTTCTTCGATTTGTGCTGCAGCACATCGGTCAGAAAGGCACTCAGCCGAATCACCACGTCCCGCACGTCGGCCAGACGCTCTTTCAGATATTCGTCATTGGTTCGCGAAAAGAGGGCCGTGTATTCCTCCAATAGCCGATGCAACGCCGTCTGGGCGGTCATCCGCTCGTTCACGATCCAGCTGCGCACTTTGCTGGTGAAAGCTACATCCCGCAGAATCGCCTCATGAACGCCAAAAATGGCTCCCGCCTCGCGACTGACCTGACGCTCCACCTTCTGTTGCAGGGCGTGTAACGAGTGGCTGACCTGGTCCCGCGCCGCTTCATACCGCGCCAGCTCGGCCGTGATCTCTCGATCCGCCAAGCGTTTCGCTTTGGGGTTCACGAAGATTTCGTGGATGCAATACGCCGTGCCGACGGCCACGCCCGGGGACACGGCAATTCCTTTTCGCATACCGGCAATGTACCAGAAAGCGGCTGTCGATGGCCCCAGCGGGGACGCGAGGAACAAGGTTCGTCAAATGGCGTCAGTGGGGTGATTTACGCCGGTTGAGTCAAATTCCACGGATCGCTATACTGCTTGATTCCCACGATGGGTGCCCCCGGCGGCGGGGGAAGGAAGAAGTCCCGCTGGGTCACCGAGCAATCACAGTATGCGACTGGACCTGATCGATCGGATCACCGAACTCCACCGCGGCCAAAGTATTACGGCGATCAAGAGCCTTTCGATGGCGGAGGAGTACCTTCAGGATCACTTCCCGCGCTTTCCCGTGATGCCGGGCGTGTTGATGCTGGAGGCCATGTATCAAGCGGCGGCTTGGTTGGTTCGAGCCAGCGACGGCTTTCGTCACAGCATGATTCTGATGACGAGCGCCAACAACGTGAAGTTCTCCGACTTCGTCGAACCGGGAGAAACACTCGTTCTGCAAGCGGAGGTCCTTGCCCAAGAGGACCAACTCACCAAACTCAAGTGCCAGGGGACCGTCGACGGGAGCGTCGCGGTTCGCGGACGATTGGTCCTGTCGCGATACTGCCTCGCCGACCGCCGTGATAGCGATGCTGTCAACGACGCACACATCAACAAGGAAATGGAAGAGAAATTCCAGTTACTTTATCCTGCGTGGAAATCCGAAACGAAGACTTAGAAGTTGTTTGGAAAGAAAATGGGGTGGCACTGGCGATGCCAGCGTCTTCTTCGATGTAGCAACGGCACTGGCAGAGCCAGTGGCACACTCGAGAGCCTGGTTTTTCGTATTTCCAAACACGTTCTTAGCAACCGGTTGATCCAACGGAAGTTGATCGAAGGGAATTTGTACCCGACACACAGGTCGGTCATCCGAAAAGAACCCAGGTCCAAAGTTGCCCGCCGCCTTTTTCGTGGACGGAGAGAAATTGGCCGGTCGCTGATCGGAGTGCCATGTGCGGGGTCCGCAATTCAGAGAGCAGTCTGACAAGCAAGTTGGGAGAGAAATAGAGATGCCAACACAGCAAGAGGTTTTTGAGAAGATCCAGACGGCGCTGGTGGATGCCTTGGGGGTCGAGGAGGATGAGGTTACGCCCGATGCGACGCTCGTCGGCGACCTGGGGGCGGAGTCGATCGATTTTCTGGACATCGTCTTCCGTTTGGAGAAGGCCTTCGATATTGAGATTCCGCGGGCAGAACTCTTTCCGGAAGATATTCTGACCAATGCCGAGTACGTGCAGAACGGAAAGGTCACGGACGACGGCGTCGCCGAACTGCGGAAGCGGATGCCCTTTGCCGATCTGACCAGCTTTGAAAAGAACCCCCTGGTCCAGGAATTCGGGAATCTGCTGACCGTCAATGACATGTGCCGTTACGTCTGCAGCAAAGTGGGTGCGACGTCTTGATGGATGCCGGTTGCCTGCGGTGGCCAATCGAGGGGGCATCGCAGCGCGGTCGGTCTCCATCCCGCCGATGTCGTCGCCACCATCCGCAGTCGAAACCTGCCCGTGGCTCGACTTCACCTCCAGCGATTCCGGGGCAGCTCCCGCGTGGAGGAGGTGGGTTTGCTGGCAGCATCCCCCGGGTTTTCCCCACGACGCCAGGGGTCGGAGAGCTTCACCTTCCCTCGATGCCGAGCACTTAAGATGCGTTGGTTCTGGATTGATCGCTTTACCGCCTTCGAACGCGGTCGTCGAGCGGCCGCCGTGAAGACGGTTACGGTCAACGCGGACTACGTGGATGGCTATTTTCCCAACTACCCGGTGCTGTCTCCCGCGTTCGTGCTCGAAGGTTTCGCCCAAATGGGTGGTCTGCTGATCTCCGAAACGTCGGAGTTTCGGACGAATCTGGTGCTCGCCAAAGTCTCGCGATGCACGACCGTGGATTATGGTCGCGCCGGCGATACGCTGGAATACGAGGTGACCATCGAGACGTTGCAGGCCGACGGAGGGCTGATTCGCGCCACGTGCGACGTGGCCGGTCGCCGTCTGGTGGAGGCGGAACTGACGTTTGCCCAGGTCAGTCGGGAGATCATCGACCGCGATTTTTTTGAACCGGTCGGATTACTGCGTATGCTCCGCGTCTACA
>CAZFWV010000047.1:0-29457 GCA_964522605.1 uncultured Pirellulaceae bacterium | reverse complement strand
GGGCGCATCTCGGCGAAAGTGTCCGAGGAAGCGATAGGATTCACGATCCGCACGGATCAGGCCACGGTGGTAGATCTCGGGACCGAATTCGGCGTCAGCAGTGAAGGCAACGGAACGACGGATGTCCACGTCTTTCGTGGTCACGTCGCACTCGGGACGTCGTTTGGGTCCAAGCCGGATCGCCAATTGCTGGGTGAAGGCTTTGCGAAGCGCGTCGAAGCGGCTGGATCACGCATCGAAAATATCCGTTCCGACGAATTAGCCTTTGTGGGCCCTCGAGAATTCGAAGCACGTGTCAAGGCCTTGCACAACTCCTCCTATCACCGATGGCTTGCGGACAGTTATCGCCTTCGCCGCGAGCCGGCCTTGGTGCTGTATTACGCCTGGGACGGGCCGGTCGATGATTCTCAGCATGTGATCAATGGTGCGGGAGCAACAGGCGGGAAGCTGGATGGCCTGCTTGGCAATGGCCTGGATCCCGACACGCGTCCGCAATGGGTGTCTCCGGGCCGCTGGCCCGAGCAGCGCGCCCTGCAGTTTGATTCCAGCCGTCAGCAACAGTTACGTGTCCCTCACGCGAATGAGTTGAATATTACTCAAGCGTTAACCCTTGCAGCCTGGATTCGCCCCAACACGGCGCTCATGCCGCCGATCGGGGTGATTGCTTCGAAGCGAACGGCGCTCAGTCACGGCGATCAACCGAACTACGAGCTCGCACTCGTCTGTGAACAGAATGCGCTTGGCGAAGTTGAATGTGCGCTCAGGTTTCGCTCGGGATCGAGCGAGGTCACGTCGGTGGGAATGCCCGTCGTACCCGGCCAGTGGATGCACGTCGCCATCTCTGCGAATGGCGAAGAGAGTGTTCTGTACGTGGATGGGCAGCGCGTGGCGCAGGGACGCCGCGCCGATTTCGTTCCCAACGAGGGTGACCTGTGGATCGGCTCAGCGCCGCCGGATCCTCAGGGGGAGACGGCTAACGGGAATGAATCGTTCGAAGGCCTGATCAGCGAGTTTGTGCTCGTACGGCGATCAATGCCTGAGAATGAGATCCAAGAGATGTGGTCAATCGGCATGGCTGAGCGTTGAAGATTCCACACCGGTGTTGATCGTTTTGGCAGAGAGCCGTAACCCTTTTGCCTATTATGAACCGACCCTGCAAGCTGACCCTCGTCGTCCTCCTGCATCTGATTCACGGCTGCAATCCACCTGCGGCAAGGGAAGAACCCGCCTTCACTGGTCGTACGATGGGAGCGGTCTTTCAGACGCTGAACAACCCTTTCTTCGTGGAATGTAATGAGGGAATCAAAGAGGTTGTTGCTTCCCATGGCGACCGCCTGATTACCATGGATTCGCAGTGGGATGACCGCAACCAGGACAAGATCGTTTCTCGACTGCTCGACCAGGGTGTCTCCGCTCTCTTCCTCAACCCGGTGAATTGGGAGGATGCCAAGGACAGTCTGCTTGAGGCCAGACAGAAGGCAGTGCCTTGCGTCGTTGTGGACGCACCGGTCAAAGAACCCGATCTGGTGCTCTGCCAAGTGGCGTCCGACAACGTCGCGGCGGGACGACTCGCCGCCCGTGCTCTGCATAAGGCAAAACGATCGGCCAAGATCGTGATCCTGCACATTCCAACCAACAAGGCCTGCATTGACCGTGTCGAGGGCTTCCAGGACGAACTGGCCAAGTGGCCTGAGATGAATATCTTGGAAATTCGAGATGGCAGGGGAACGGCTGAGGGAGCACGACCTGTGATGCAGGACGTTCTGCGAACTCATTCCGACATCAATGCGGTGTTTGCCGTGAACGATCCCAGTGCCATGGGAGCCATCTCCGCGCTGGAGGCTGAAAAGCGACTTGCTCAAGTGACGGTCGTCAGCGTCGATGGCTCGGCGGCGGGTATTTCCGCCGTGAAGGACGGCAGACTGTATTCGACATCCGTTCAGTTTCCCCGTGAGATCGGTCGTATTGCAGCCCAACGGTTCTACGAACATCTCGACGGCCATCCCGTCGAAAAAGACATCAAAGTACCGCTGGAATTAATCACGGTCGACAACGTTCACGCCTTCGCTGACAAACCGTAATCCGCTTTCCAAAGTCCCTGCGATCTAAAGCCATCCTGCTGATGATCTCCGGTGGCCCAACCACGAGGCACCCATACGTGACACGCGAGTCAGCCACAATCCCGATGAACGCTTCCCCTGTTGGCTTGACGCCCTACCTGTTCGGCTGCACGGTGATTGCAGCTCTGGGCGGACTGCTGTTTGGTTTCGACACGGCGGTGATCTCGGGTACGACCGAATCGCTGCGTTCGGTCTACAGTCTGACAGATAATACCCTCGGCTTTACGGTCGCGAGCGCTCTGATCGGAACGATCGTCGGATCGCTCGCGGCAGGCCGACCCGCGGATGTGCTGGGGCGGCGCGCCGCGTTGGCCATCCTCGGCGTGTTCTATTTCGTCTCCGCCGTCGGCTGCGCCCTGGCGTGGAACTGGGAGGCGTTCCTGTCTTTTCGATTCCTGGGTGGTTTGGCGGTTGGCGGCGCATCGGTGGTCTCACCGCTATACATCGCGGAGATCTCGCCGGCCCGTTATCGTGGACGAATGGTCGCAATCACTCAGTTCAATGTCGTGCTTGGTATCCTGCTGGCTTATCTTTCAAACTACATCATCGGACGACTTCATTTGGGACCGACGGAATGGCGTTGGATGTTTGGTGTCGAAGCCTTCCCGGCGTTGGCGTTCTTTTTGCTGATCTTCCTTACCCCGCAAAGCCCGCGCTGGCTCGTTGCGAAACGCCGCGTCGAGGAAGCTCGTGTCGTCCTCGGTCGCTGCGGTACAGATACCGGTTCCGTAGACGAGGAAATCACCGAAATCCAGCGGTCGCTGGACCTGGAGCATCATAGCCTGCGTGAGCGATTCTACTGTCGCCGCTACCTGAAACCGATTTTGCTCGCGGTGACCTTGGCCGCATTCAATCAACTTTCGGGGATCAACGCCGTGCTCTATTACACGCCAGCCATCTTCAAAATGGCTGGTGCCGGTGTGGAATCGGCACTTCTACAATCGGTGATCGTCGGTGCGACGATGTTTCTGTTTACCGTGTTCGCCATGTTCATCATCGATCACGTGGGACGCCGCAAGCTGATGTTGCTAGGCTCCATCGGCTACATCATCGGACTGGTGGGTGCGGCCTATGCCTTCTACGCGAAGGTGGAAGGACCGTTGCTCCTTGTGAGTCTGCTGGTCTTCATCGCCGCGCACGGATTCGGTCAGGGAGCGGTAATCTGGGTCTTCATCAGTGAGATCTTTCCGAATCGTGTCCGCGCTCGTGGCCAGGCGTTGGGCAGCTTCACCCATTGGTCGATGAACGCCATCATTTCCTGGACTTTTCCCATGATTGCCACGGCCGCTGGCTGGATGGCTTTCGGCTTCTATGCCCTCTGCATGGTCGCCCAACTTGTGTGGGTCTTGACCGTCATGCCTGAGACCAAGGGCGTATCCCTCGAGAAGATTCAAGAAGAACTTGGCATCGAGTAAGTTGATTCCCAACAAAGGAAGACAGAAAGTCGGCAATACACTTCGAGCGATGGGCCGGCCATGATCGCTTCGGCCGAAGGGGTCGCCAAGCGAAATGGAAGGGAATCGGTCCGGTGCAGATTTCGAAACAATTTCCGTCCGGCAACAGACAGGAGCAAGAACCATGATTGCAGACCACTCAAGAGTTGATTCGGAGCGACCGACTCCGCTCCCCTCGTTCTGGATTCCGCTGGTGACGGGTGCAATTCTCCTATTCGGCGCGATCCGTGTGGACTCTGCCGAGGACGCGCAGAAGCCGGCGACGACGGACAAGACGTTGGTCGCTTGGGTTCTGCCTGCGAACCTGACTCAGCAAGGCGGCAGCGCGCTGACGATTCAATGTGGTGATCAATTCGACGCGATTGTCCTGGGGGAAATTGCTCGCGGCAAATGGATGGCCGGTAGTGACTACTTGCGGCGTACCGAGCGGGATCAGGATAGTTGGGGCTTGGAGACAGTCGACGACCAAACCCCGGTACAGATCGCGATTGTCTACGAAGATGAACAAGTCCGCATTTTCCGCAATGGTCAACCGTACGCCGACTACCGCACACAGAACATTGACTTACTACACGTTGACCATTACATCGCTGTATTCGGTTTGCGACACGTTGGAGCAGCCACCGGCACGCAGTTTGTCGGCGCCATCGAAGACGCGCGCATTTACGATCGGGCGCTGACGCCGGCCCAGATCGCTTCACTCCAACCGAACAGGAAGTCCGAAATCGAGCCGCTGGCATGGTGGGACTTCGAGGGCGATCAGGTCACCGATCGGGCTGGGCATTTTGGCTACAGCGCAATGACCCCCGGCGCGGAATTGGTCGATGGTCGACTCGTGCTCGACGGCCAAGGCTACCTCGTTGCCGCGCGCAGTCAGGCCGACGCGCAGCTGGCGACACGCCCGCAGAACCCACGGGCTCCACTCCCGCCCTATGTGCCCGAGACACCCGCCTGGCCCGATGTTCCGCCAGCCAACTGGCTGACCTTCCACCTCGCTCATCCCGGGCCGGGCGACGCCTATCCTGGCGATCCCAACTGCGTGTTCGATTACAAGGGCCGGTACCACCTGCACTATATCTACCGCAACAGCACCGGATTCGTCTTTGCACATGTCTCCAGTACTGATCTGGTGCACTGGGACTGGCATCCCACCGTACTTGCGCCTCCCACGACCGGACACGGCATGTTTAGCGGAACCGGCTTCTACACGAAGGAAGGCCAGCCCGCCATCATCTACCATGGAGAGGGCTCGGCGCGCAACTGGATCCAGTATCCGCTTGACGATCAATTCAATCAGTGGTCCGAACCGCAGGTCGTACTGCCCAAGACCGCCGACGGCAAGATTCCCGATATGCGCCACTGGGATCCGGACTGCTGGCTCAACGGAGATACCTACTACGCACTTTCCGGCGGACAGAATCCGCAGTTGATGAAATCACAGGATCTCAAGAACTGGACCTACCTGGGTGACCTGCTGCACCCGGATTACCCGACGGACTTGGGTGTGCCGAAGGAGGAAGATATCTCGTGCGCCAACATGTTCAAGATTGGCGACAAGTGGATGCTGCTGTGCATCAGCCATCCGCTGGGTTGTCGCTACTATCTGGGCGATTTCAAGGACGAAAAGTACCTTCCCGAGTTCCATGCCATGATGAGCTGGAATGGCAACCACTTTTTTGCGCCCGAGTCGATGCTGACCCGTGACGGACGCCGCGTCATGTGGGCCTGGCTGCTGGGATTGCCGATCGCACCCACCGGCGTGCAGGCGCTGCCTCGCGAGCTTGAGTTGCCGGAGGACGGTGTGTTACGAATCCGACCATTACGTGAACTCGAACAACTGCGACATGACGAGCAGAGTTGGGCTGGGCTAAAGGTCAAGGGCGACACCGAACTTGCGTTGGATAGCGTCCAGGGAGATGCTGTGGAATTGGAGATCACATTCGCTGCGCCGCTACCGGAAGAATGTGGACTACAGCTGCTGGCGGATGCCGACGGCAAGGGAGGGATGAGCGTTGTAACGGGCGCGAATCGCACCACGCTGCAGGTGGGCGAGGTCCCGGCACCCTTTGCGTTGCAGGACAACGAAGACCTGGTTTTGCGCATCTTCATCGACAAGAACCTGGTGGAGGTGTTTGCCAACGATCGTCAAGCAGCCGTGTTTGCACTCAAGGAAATCCGCGATAACCCCAACCTGCGTGTCTTCTCCAAGGGAGGTGATGCGGTGATCAAATCGATCAAGGCATGGAAGATGAAAACGATCTATTCCGATACAACGCCGTAAAAACTCATCGGTGCCGTTGAGGAGTCACCAGCAAACAGGCCGCCGCTGCCAGATAACGTTCGTCGCATACTGAGAATCGTCAGTGATCTCAACAGGAGCTTACCGATGCACAAGCAGTTACCATGCAAAATCGTCATGCAGACCGTATCCCAATTGTGCGTACTGCTGCTCGCCTCGGCAATCTGTCGAGCAGCAGAAGACGCTCCTTTGGCAGACAAGACACTCGTCGTGTGGGCCTCGCCGGCGAATCTCACGCAGTCCGGAGGCACGGCCTTAACCGTAAACGACACGACGATGGATCGCTTCGATGGCGTTGTCTTCGCCGAACTGGAACCACAAGTGTGGATGCCGGGCAGCAATGGGTACAGCCGAACGAATCAGACACAGACCGATTGGCCCAAGGAGACCGCGACTCCGGGTCAGTTCGTTCAGATGGCCATTGTTTACCACGGTCAACAAATCACGGTTTATCGGGACGGCGTTCTGTATGCGGAGTATTCGACGAGCGGACAGCCTCACGCGTTCGGCACGAACACGGCCATTCTGTTTGGCCAGCGACATCTCGTCCGAGGAGTCGACTGCTTTTTGGGACAGATCCGCGATGCCCGGATCTACAACAGGCCGCTCGATCAGGAAACGATTGCCGGTATGCAGCCGGGGAAGCCGGTTCCGGGTATCGAACCCTGGGCCTGGTGGGACTTCGCGACGACCGGGACCTACGACAAGACCGGGCGATTCAATCAGGCTCGACTTTCCGGCGGCGCGCGGCTCGAAGATGGATGTCTCGTACTGGCCGGTGATCGCCCGGTCATGGTGGCAACCATCGCCGCTGAAGAAGGAAACGCGGTCGAGGTCCCGGCCGTCTGGTCCAAGAACAGCCCGGTGCCGGCGGCCGTTGTGCAGTCGACTCGGTTGTTTCGCGAGAAACTACTCGAAGATCCGTATCGCCCTGGCTATCACTTTTGCGTTCCGGAAGACAATGGACGGCCGGGAGATGCAAACGGTTGCTTCTACGCCAACGGTCGATACCACTTGATGTACCTCTACAGCCGGAGTGGTGTCGGCTTCTGCTGGGGACACGTCTCGAGCAAAGACCTGATCCACTGGCGACATCATCCGGATGCAATCGGGCCGGGTGACGGGGACGAGGGATGTTTCAGCGGAGGAGCATTCGTCGATGATGATGGGACCGCCTACCTTTCTTACTGGATGCTCTGGGGCGAAAAGGGAATCGGACTTGCCAAGAGTCGTGATCCACACTTTGACCGCTGGCACAAGCTGGCTGCCAACCCGGTCATCAAGTCCACCGAATGGGGCATCACAGAAACGACCGACAAGGATGGAAACCCTCTGATCTACGGTTCCGCCGATCCAACCAACATCTGGAAGAAGGACGGCAAGTACTACATTTTGACCGGCAACCTGTTGGTGTTGAACAAGTATGGCCGCCAGCCGGATTCGCCGGCGGCGATGCGAGGTGATCGCCTTTACCTGCTTGAGTCGAAAGATCTTGAAAAGTGGCAGTACAAAGGCGTCTTCTACACACGAAATCCCGCATGGACCGAAGACAGCGAAGATAACATGTGCCCCAGTTTCCTGCCGCTGCCAAGTAGTCCCGATGGAGGCCCCGCGAGCGGAAAGTACTTGCTGCTGTTCATCAGTCACAATAAGGGGTGTCAGTACTATGTCGGCGATTACGATACCGAAAACGATACATTCCATCCTGACAATCATGGCCGCATGTCTTGGGTGGATAACACGTACTTCGCCCCGGAGGCACTGGTCGATGACCAAGGTCGACAAATCATGTGGGCCTGGCTGACCGATAATCCAGAGGGTGAAGAGGCAAAAGGCTGGTCCGGCGTCTTTGGCTTGCCGCGATCTCTCTGGCTCGGTGAAGACGGTACGCTACGGATGTGTCCCGTGAAGGAGCTCGCCATGCTGAGATGCAACGAGCTGACGTGGACGGATCTCGCACTGTCCGATGGAGACACGAGACTGCTGGATGGTGTCGTCGGTGATTCATGCGAGCTCGAGATCTCGATCGACTCGGCGACCGCACAGCAGGTCGGCGTGAAGGTGCGGGCATCGGCCGACGGCGAGGAGGAGACGCTGCTCTATTACAATCGAGACACAAGGAAACTCTGTTTCGACTCGACCCATAGCGGCATCGACGGTCGCCGGACACTGGAGGAAGCGCCCTTGCCGTTGAGCGATGGCGAGCGACTCACGTTACGCGTCTTCGTTGACAAGTCGGTTGTCGAGGTGTACGCCAACAACCGACAGGCAATTTGCCGCCGCGTGTATCCGGGTCGTCGCGATAGCCTGCAAGTGCAGTTATTTTCCAGGGGAGGCGATGCTCAATTCTCCACCGTGAAGGCATGGGAAATGATGCCGTCGAATCCCTATTGAGTTGCTGTTGCGAGTAAGGAGAGAAACGGCGAAGAGAGCTGGTAAACGGTGGTCGTTTCGAATGGGCGTCGGGGGAAGCCGGATCAAAGAAATCGGTTGAGCACTGTGGGGCACTCGGTAGGATAAGGGCTGGTGGCGGATGACGGTGCATTCCATCGTCCTCCCGTCGTCGGTTCGCTCCAACACGCAAGGGCTTCCGATGAAGATCACACATGCGGCCGTATCGGTTGTCGTCGTAGGGAACCTCTTGGCAGGGAGCCTGTCGGCCCAAGATGTTTCCGACTTGCCCGTCCTGGCCACGGTGAGTCTCCGGGAACCGCTCGGCGTCGAATGGCCGGATGAGTGGATCACGCTCGACATGCAACTCGACACGGGCGGCAATGTGATCGACGCCGGATCCTTGCGGGTGGTCGACGGCAGCTCCGCATGCGTGCCGGCGCAGTTCTACGATGGCGACGGCAGACTGCTGAAGTCAGGCGACGAGCTTCGTGGACAGATCGCTCTGCAGACACTTCTGCACGTGAGTCTGAAGAAAAATTCCCGGTCGGAGTATCGCATTGTCTCGGCAGATCTGGAACCGACGCACACGGTCTCGGTTGAGTCGGCTGGCAGCCGGTCCATCGTCAGCAACGATGTATTCGAAGCCGTCTTTGACGAGAGCGATCCGGTGCCAGTGAATCAACTGCGCCGCCCCGGCGCCTCTGGATCGCTGGTGACGTGCCGCTGGCCGAATGGCGTCGAGCCCGTTGGCGTTACCGACCGCTGGCTCGAACTCGGACCGGCCCGAGCGATCCTGCACCGCATTTTCACGTTTGCCCAACCGGCCCAACAATACGCGATTACATTCACCTTCCGAGCGGGAGACCCGTGGATCGACGTGACTGACGAGTACGCGTTTGACGACGGTTCGGTGATCACCTTGGATCTGTCGCCGCTGAAACCAGACGTCGTATACCACCCCTACACGTACAACGCCAGGACCTTCCAGGCTGGCGGACCGGAGGACGACTCGACGCTCGAGCCCCCCCAACATCCGATCGCAACGCTCGGCCCGATCTGGCGGGATATCTGGTTCAACGGCGGACCGTACGCGATGGTCTACCGCACCGGCTCAGACGTCGGGATCGGTTTGGCTGCGGTGCGGGGCAGCCGCTGGGAGGTGGCCGATGGTGTCAGCAAAATGTCACAGTGCCTTCGCATTCACGGTGACCGTGAAGCGGCAGGCCGTGTTCGCACCGAGTTGCCGGTCGACCGGGGACGGCGACACTGGGCGATGGTGGTCGCTTCGCCGGAGGACCGCAAGAAGATGTCTCAATGGGTCCGCGCCCGGACTGATATTCCGCTCGATCGGGTCCTGCGTGACTGGATCCTTGATTGGCCTTCGGATGCTCCCCATCTCGACTACTCATTCGCATTTCAGTGGTTTGGGCCCTTCAACCGCCACTCGCTCAACCCCACGACGTTCCCGCGCAACGTACGCAAATTCCTCGACAACCGATTCGCGGACGGCGCCAAGCCCGTCACCAGTCGAGACTTGGCATTCCTCGCATACGTGTTCACCAATCCTGACTATTGGCCAGGACCGGAGCAGAGCTGGCGCAACGTCGGTAACCCCAACTTCCACACCGACATGTACAACGTGCCGCTGAAAATCGGCCTGCTGATGCCGGACCATCCGCACGCAGCCGGCTGGGTCGAGTACGGAGTCCGAGAGACGCACAATAACCTAATGCGGGACAGTTACCCCGGCGGCGCCTGGGCCGAGAGCCTGAGCTACTCGTCGTTCTTCTTCCACATCACCGACAACGCCGCCAAGCTCCGCGACGCCGGCGTTGCACGACCGTTTCATGACTGGCCGCGGATGAAGGAAGTCGCTCATTATCTGGCCGCGATGCACACTCCGACGGATCCCCGTTACGGAAGCCGACAGAAGGCGCCGCTCGGCGATACCAGCCCGGGCAACTATATCCCGGAATTAAACGACCTGGCCGCGTCCTACCGCGGAGTGGACGATCTGTTTTCCGAGCAGCTTCTGAGGTTTCCCGAGCCCTGGGAGAATGCCCTGGATCTGTCGAGCCGCGAGTTTCCTGGCTTTGGCGCCATGCTGCGCGGCAATCCCTACGACGAACGGCACGAGTCATTTGTTACTCTCAAGGCAGGTCCCGCGCGCAACCACTATCAAGGCGACGAACTCTCGTTCTACTTTGCCGGGCTGGGGTGCCCGCTGGCGATCGACCACGCATGCCACTATTCGCCGCGACCGTGGAGCGTGGCGATGCACAATCGGCCGGACATGGACGGCCTGAGCCCGATCGCCGTTGCCGTTCCGAGAGCCTTTGCAACAGGCGACGCAGCCGACGTCTTTGTGGCCGACGAACGAACATGGCGGATCAGCCACGTGCCCATGTTGCCACACGAGACCGTGAAACCCGGTTATGAGTATCCAACGACGACCTTACCGGAGGATTCTCCCTGGACGATGCGGCGCTACGTCATGCTCGTGAAACACGAGTCCACGAGCAGCAAGATCGCGGATTATGTGGTCGTGCGGGATGAGATCAGGGCGCCCAAGCCAGCCTGGCAGAACCTGCACATCCTGGCGCGCTCCATCGCGCCGCAGGGTGAGAGATCGTTCTTCTTCCGCGGCCAACTCGACGTGGATCTGACCGTGCACGTGCTCGGCACGACTCCGGACCGGTGCGAGCAGCGTCTCTGGGGCTGGGGCGGTGACTCGAGCGAGCGACGCACCACAAAAGGAAGCGAGTACGAAGCAAAATACCTGGGCCAAATGATCCCCGAGGACTTCAGGCCCGGGTCGTGGGACGCCGCGTCGGGCGAACGGTCGCAATGGCTGCGGCTGCGGGCACCGCAAGGCCGCAGCGATTGGCTGCTTGTGCTCACGCCACATCATTGCGGCACGAAAGCCCCCGACGTGGAATCGCTCGGGAAGAACACCATCCGTGTTTCGCTGGGCGATGAATCTGAGATGATCCATCTTGGTACCGATGGCAAATTCCAGGCAGCAGTTCAGCGTCGCGGCGAGACCAAGCGTCTGTTGGATCGCGGCGAGGTTACCGTCCTAGTAAAGTAGACGGTCAATCGACCAGCGCGAGCTTCTGCTGGTTTCTCCGTCTCACCGCTGTACTGTTCCAGCGACTTTCACCAGCCGATTGATGGAAATGCGGCCCACTACCGATGACGGCCGTGGCCGGCACAATCGATCGACTCCGTGACGTGCCGGCACCTGTCCTGCCAAGAAAAGTCAGTCATGTCGGTATCGTCGTGAGCTTCCCGAGGCAACGTGATCCGTTGGCTGATTTCCGGATCCTCCATGTCCGGCGCAATTTCCGACCTCGATGTCGAAACACTCGTGAGGCACAATGCCCTTCCCAAAGCGAATCCCAATTTGCATGGTGGGTTCGAACGCGTCATTCTCACCTTACGCCGCGAGTGCCTCGACGAATTCATCTTCTTCGGCAAGCGGCACGGGGACCACATCGTCAGCTCTTTTGCGGATTACGACAATCTCCGACGGGCCCATTCATCGCGTGACAGTCTGCCGCCGATTGGAGAGCTCCCGGAAGAAGACGCATCGCTCAAGAGGTCGCACATCGAAGTCAAGTCGTACGTCGGTGGACTCGTCACATCCTTTCCGCGCACAGCAGCGTGAAAATCCAAGTCCCGCGGAAAATGTCTGACGCGATCGTCCCCTTCCCGATCTGGAGTCCCACCGCACGATCGCTCCACAGTACGCTATCTTCTACGAACATGTCCCACACCGCTGAAAGAGAACAAGTTAGATTGCATTGCTGCTTGTCTTTCCTTGAGTCGTGATGGTTCCTGGGCGGCATCAAGAAACTTGGAAACAATTGTCCAAAACGAACTCACTGTTTCGATAAGCCGGGACCGCTGGCGCCGCTGCGAAACAGCGCCCAGCCGATCCATCCACCGCCCTGCTCGGTGCGCACGTCCGCGCCGCGGCGCTCGCGCGCTTTGACGGGATACGTGTTGCCGAACGAAATCTCTCGTACGCCGGCCGCGCTGAAGTCTGCATCCACGACATCAAATGCTGGCCGAAAATCGTCCTCGGCGATATCGGGCGCGTAGTTGAACAGGCCCAGGATTTCCGTCCGGCCGCCGCGGTCGGTCAGGAAACGCACGCCGCGGCCTTCGTGTTTTACCCCCAACGCCCACAGCTGTGCACCATGGTTTTGAATGAGGCCCACATCGCTATCCCCCTCAGGATTCAGTTGGCGCGACCAGAGCCGTTGGCCAGGGGAGCGGAGTTCAATATGACATGGGCAGTCGGTGACGAAGATGTCGCCGCGCCCGGTGCCCACAACGCGTAAGTCGCAGCTCTCGACGACAAGAGTATTGGCGGCCGAGCGATTCTCCACCGCCGGCGGTGGACCACCGAAGGCATGGAGATGCGAGAACTTGACGACTGGTGCGGAGCGATCATCCACGATGAAACGCCCGTTGTCTCCATTGAGTACTCGGCCGAAACCCAGCCCGATGATGAACCGCACGCTCCCGTGCACGTGGACTTCACCATCCAGAGTGTACCAGTTCGGGTCTCCTCCACCGATGCCACGCAGATAGACGACCGTCTTACCCGCCGCCGCTGCGGCATCAATCGCGGCCTGCACGGCAGCTGTGTCGTCGCGATTGTCGCCGAATTGTGCGCCATAGTCATTGGCACAGACCCAGTTCGCCACGTTCGTTTCCCACGGAACGCGCGGCTCCACCTTGACCGGCAACCTCAGGGCGGAATGGGGCACTTCTGCGAAGAGAGTCTTCGGTGCGTGCGACAAGTACTCGTCAAGCGTATCGCCCGTGATACTGCCGGCCGGGGTCGTACTGTGAAGAACTTGTCGGAAGCCCGTTGCCTGGACGTCGCGCGCATAGAGCACACTGGTGTTCGTGATCGCAGGTTGCGCCGGGTCGCTGCCCACAAACTTCCCGCCTGCCAACGCCACCACGCCACCCCACCAGGTCCAGTCATTGGGATACTCGTTTTGCAGCGCCACCGGCGCATTCTCGACGACGAGGTTCTCGATACCGACGGCAGTGGCGTTGACCGATACGCCTTGCTTCCGCGCTTCCCGAATCGTGACCCGCGACAACGTCTGCCCCCAGCTCCATGCACAGCGAACGCCGGTTTCAAACGAGCCCATGACGACCGTATCCTGGATCAGGCTCGGTCCATTCTGACCGAGGAACCCCGCGTTGACAGCAATACTGCCGGTGCCAATGAGCCGCACGTCTTTCAGGATGCTGCTGTTGTTGCCGTACCAGCGCACGCCGTCCACCTGTGGATTGCGGCCGACGTCAATCGTCAGGTTGCGGATGTTGCGCATGAAGAAATCCGCGGAACTGGCCTCCGTGTCGCTCGGATGGGTGCGCAGCACGGCGGTAACGCTGGTCGGCACGTTATCGTCCAGGCGAATGATCACTCCGTCGCGCGATTCCCCATAGACCCACGGGCCAACGCGAGAATTGACGACGAGGGTGCTGGAGACACGATAGATGCCATTGGGCAGGTACAAGGTCTTCGTACCGCCGTCCGCGCCTCGGTTGGAACTGGCGTCGATCGCCGCTTGCAGAGCGGCCGTGTCGTCGGCGACCCCATCGCCTTTCGCGCCGAAATCGACCTGGACGTTGAGCACCGAGGGGTCTGGCGGAAAGACGACCCGCTCCGCCACCACCTCCGTACGAATTGCGAAGACCAACGTCATAGCAGTCAGCAGGCTTCGCGTCGCGTTCAGCATACGGCTTGACGATCGGTGCTCGAGCGGAAAGCAGTGGATCTTGCCTCTCGGTGCGATGGGCCGATGTATGATTCGCATGCGATTCAGTCTCCCGATGCGGTCAACCGATTTCATACTGCCGCTGGTCGATGGCGCATAGCGCCGATCCCTCGTAGCGATGACTCAGAAATAGTATGGCATCTCGGTCCTCTCGTTTAACCGCGTGTCCAGCGGGCCGCGGAAGATTCGCCCTTACCCGCGGAGCGACACCCGCACGGTGAAACGAGGAACTTGTTTCTGAGCCGTTCTTTAGGTGTATGGTACCCTCGGCGACTTCGGTAACATAGAGGCTGGCCGATCCAGGCCGATACGGACAAGACGAACTCGCATTCACCACGAAGGACACAAACCATGTCGCGTTCCACTCGAAGACTCTCCCTGCTTCTTCTGGGCATCACTTTTCTATGCGGCAGCTCTTCCCGTCTTCCGGCAGACGAAGACGAAGGACCCATCATTGAAGTCCGTGTTTACAAAGTGGCCGAGGGAAAGATGAATGAATGGGAGCGTTTTTTTCACGACAAACTCGTCGAGCCACAGGAAAAGGCCGGGATCAAGATCCTCAGTGCCTACCGAACCTTGGAAGATGAGAACCTCTTTGTATGGAGCCGTCAGTTTTCCAGTAAGGCCAACATGCCGAAAGAACGGGCTGCCTTCTATGAAAGCGACCAATGGAAGAACGTCCTGCTTCCGGAACTCGAGCAAAAGCGACTCATCGAAAAAGTGGAGATCGTCTACACGGTGAGACCAAGTAAATAACAATCCGAATACCGTGGGAGAACTCGGAGTCAAGGTGATGGCACGGCCCACCCCGGGCTGGTAGCGCGAATTCCGGAAGAGACCTGCCTGCTGACGTGAGGATGAACACTCGATCCACCTGTCTCGGTTGAATGAGCGCCAGAGTCTTTGCATTGCTCTGAGTATCAAAGACGACACTGCTCAGATGGCGGACGTAAATCAGGACGGTGCAACAGGCGACGCAGTGAAACCAGTTTCACAACTGGGAAGTCAACGGCGGGCAAGCTCCCCCCAAAAGAACCTTCACTCGCTGACTACAACGGTCTGATTCAACGCGGGCGCGGTCGGCGGAAATACGAGCGAACTGTCGCCACGCTTCGCTTGCACGTAGTACTCAAAGTCCGATTCGATCGACGGGGCCGGCAGTGTAACCCTGTAAACGCCTCGAGCCACATGCGTCAGTGGATTGCTGACGAAGGCACCACTTCCTAGCGGTCGCACGCTGAGTTCTGCGGTTTCCGGTTCCATGCCCAGAATGATGACGGACAGGGTCAGCGATTCACCTGCGACGATTCCCGTCCGGACTGCAGGGACGAACAGTCGAGGTTCACCGGAATAGTCCGCCGACGGAATCGCCTCGGGAGGTAATTCCTCGCCTAACCACTTGGTCAGTTCTTGACCCGGTGTCGTGAGAAGCACAGGCATCGTCTGCTGTTGCCAGTTTGATACGTTGCCCATCTCACCCGGCGTCGTGACGGTCGCCAACAGGTAGCGATGGAGTTCCGCGAAAGCTCTTACCAACTCCACTCGTATCGGTAGTGCCAATTCCCTGGCAATCTGCTTCTGTGCCTGAGGATCGTCTTCCGCGGTGACCTTGTCACGGACCTCGTTGTAGCGGGCCCAGCAGCAATTCACCTTAGCGATTGCGCGCAGATAACGAAAATTGTTCAGCCAATATTCGAATCGTTCGAGATTGCCGGGACCCGATATTTGCGAACGTAGTGCAGCCAACTCGTCGACAAAGGCGTATTCCGTTTGCACGTGGCTCCAGGCCCGACTATCGGGCCGGATGCTGCCGGGACCAGTAACCCAATCCGCAGGCCGAGGAAGGTTGCCATCCAAGCGTGTAAAGAGCGCCGCAATCGGTTCGGCCACTTCGGGGCCGAATTGCGTTCTGGCCCAATCGCGATAGAAATCAGCCGCCGGCAGAAACCGCGAGGGACCGCTGCCGGCTTGGGTCGGCAGATCCGCCTCATAGTCGCCATGGGCTGGGCCACCGCAGTTGATCTTTCGCTCAAACGGCTGGCCAGCAAATTGATTCGTTTCGTTCGTCATTCCCTTGATTACGATTCCCGCAACGCACGGGAACTCGACTTCATAGAGGAACTGGACGACCAAACGTCCGTCAGTAACCTCGACGTTCTTCGCGATGAAGTCGAGTGCACGGTCTTTTCCAACCTTTGCGAGGATGTCCAGATGTTCGAAAAGTACACTGCCTTGCACTTTCGCACCGAACGTGCGTCTGCCCGCATCGCGATAAGCTGGCTCGCACAGCTTGAGCGTCACGTCATAGACACCGTTCGGGACATCAATGTGATACGCTTGCACGTCGTATCGCACCGTCTGATAGATCGCTTGGTTGTCTGCATCGGAGATCGTGCTCGTCGGAAACTGTGCAGGCTTGCCACCTTGCGCTCCCTCAGGTGACTGGGCCGGCTGAGCAATTCGCGTCTGCTCTTGTTCGTCCGTCCATCCCGATTGATCCCACGCAGCTTTGGCCAGCGCCGAGACGTTGGGACCGAGGATCCGAGTACGCCAGTGAATGCCCATCAGCCCCGTACAGCCGTAGTTCAATGCGTCGGCGGCGTCCTTGCGCATGCGCCCAACCCACAGTTGCGGAATGGTCATTCCGGGATCATCTTCCAGCCACGGAATCGCCCATTTTGGTCGTTCTTTCACGCGCGCAAATCCTGGTTCGACAGGCGTGTTGCCAACCGTGCGGTTGATGCAACTCATGGGCATCTGCTTGGGCAAAAACTCGTCAAACAACGCTGGAGCTTGAGGCGGGCCAAGCACCCAGCCGCAGGTGGCGAGCGAGAAGGGCGCATTGACCTTGTCAGCCGCCGCCAGGCAGGCGCGAAGATCTGCGATCGTCGCGTCGATTTGTTCCTGCTTCACTGCCGACCAAGTCCAGCCCTCCGGCGTCCAAAGCCAGTAGTAATCGAGTGAATGCGTTCGGACGATGCGCTCGAACATACCTTCGTACAACGCTTGGACGACTGCTGGATCGGCAGGATCCTTGCCGGCCGCCTGCAATCGCTGCTTAACGACGGTGGGGACGGTGAGCGGAGTTTCCGTGCCCAGGCAGGTCTTGATGCCCAACCGATGTGCATAGCCAAATACGTCGTGCAGGAAATCACCCATCCGGTCAAAAAGCGCATTACACTGCTCAGGGGACATCGTTTTCCACGGAAACGTACCCCGCATGTAATCGGCGCCGTAATTGTCGTGGTCGAACATCATGGCAGCACCGAATACGTAGTCGCTCGTCTTGCCTGGGACAAAGCCCCACGCGGGAGGCTGACTGTCGGTCGTGAAGTGGCGAGTGGGATAGCTGGCACTTACGCTGCCATCAGCGGCAACATCCTCTTGCAGTCCAATCCACACGAGCGGCTCCGGTCCGACTCCACCTTCAGGGTACGTGTGCAACCCGAAGAAATTCATGCCCATCTTAGGCAGCTGCCCAAGAACTGCCTTGTAGTTGTCACGATTCCACCAGTCGGGGCCTTCGGGAAAATCGTGGAACGGCTGTATGCCCCGCCGATTGAACAGCGGTCGTCGCGTTTCGTCCAGCGTCGGCCATTCCAGGGGAACTTGTTGATCCGGTACGACGTCGCCGTGCAGATAGAATCGAACTCCCAACTGTTCGGCCAGACGATACGCTCCATAGAGCGTACCGAACTCATCACCCCCAACAACGACCAGCACGGAGCGATTCTCCAACTCGATTGTTCTCAATCGATACTGCTCCGGTTGAAGGCTGCCAAGCTCCAAGCTCTTGTCGGGAAGCTCGAGGGCGTGCACCGCTCCTTGCCCCACGGCGATGATGCGACCGTGCGCCGCCGCGTCCAGTTCCTGAACGATCGGCAAGAGGCTTCCCGTCCGCAAATAGACATAGCGCCGGACTTCTTTCGCTGCCAACTTCTCGATGGGACCGGCATTCCTGCAGAAGATCACGGGCGTCGGTGTGGCCGCGTTCGTTCGACACGGTGAGCTCAGGAAGCTGAAAGAGATAGCCAGAAAAAGACACAATGCGCTGCGCGACATGACGACTCCTCCCGCCAAGCAAACAAGCTCAACAAAGCAACCGTCGAGTATATATGCCCCAATCCTTGAAAAGAAGCAGTGTCTTGACACCCCGTTTCGTCATCCTCAGAGGGTCCAACGTGTTCCGGAAATACAAGGCTGGAGACGGAGTGCGCGACTTTGGTCCCCTCTATTTCGGCAAGTCAGCGACATACTTCAATCCGCGACTGTTAGAACTGCAGCGGGATTATGCCCGCAAGCTGCTGACGCACCGCAACCGGTATACGGGCCACGAGTATCGTTACGAACCCGCCGTAGCGTGTGTCGAGCTGGTCAATGAAAACTCGGTGTTGGAAGGATGGGTGAACGGGCGGCTCGTGGGGCGTAACGAGGAAAGTCCCAGCACGTGGTCGCCCATCCCAATTTCGTATGCCGAGGAATTGACGCAGCAATTGAACGACTGGTTTCGGGAGCACTATGGCGCGCAGACGCTGGCCGCATGGCGGAAGGAATCAGGTGTGGGGCCGCAGGCGCCGATCCCTTGCCTGAAGCCTGATCAATTCCAGGCTGCTTCGCGTGACAGATTCCATGCCGAGGCCGAATTCTACTTCCAGCTCGAGAAGCGGTTCTTTTCGGCGATGCGCAAACTGCTGAAAGATAAACTGGACGTCAAGCCACTGGTCATCGGCACGGCGGATCACAACGACTCGTTCTGTGGCTATCCACACATTGAGGCGAACATGCAGCTGGACTTCATCGACGGGCACGGCTACTGGCAGCATCCGCAGATTGGCGATGTGACCAGGATAACCAACACGCCGATGATCAATGATCCCTGGGATTCGACAATCATCCAGTTTGCACGCACGCCTGTCCATGGGCTGCCCTACACAATCTCGGAAACAAACCATCCTTTCCCACACGAGTACGCATGCGAAGGGATCCCATCGCTGACCGCCTACGCGATGCTGAACGACTGGGACGGGATCTACTGGTTCTGCTATGATCGTGGCGCGATGCAGAAGGTCAAAGGGTTCCCGCCGCGCAGCTGGTTTGACATGAGTGTCGATCCGGTCAAGGTCACTCAGATCGCAGCCTGTGCCCCGATGTGGCACCGCCGGGACGTGTCCGCCGCCAAGCAGTTGATCATCCGCTCCTACACGCATGAGCAGACCATCGAGTTACTACGGGGTGAGAAGTGGAAGATGCGACCGTTCTATGACCCAGCTTTCGCGAAGGTGACGCCTCTGATTCACGCCACTCGTTTCACACTCGACGCCACAGCCCCGTCCACCTATCCAGAGGACAGCGACCCCAACGCCATCGAATCGGATACCGGCGAGTTGGGTTGGTACGATGCCAAGAAGGGGCGAGGGATCATTATCGTCGATACAGGGCCGGAACGAGATCGCCCGAGGCTACCCCGCCTTGATCGACCGAACTTCCGCAGCACGGTCGTCGACGGGGATCGTGGGTAATTCGCCCTTCTTGGACGGCATGCCGCGAAGGTAGTCCATGATCGCCTGCCATTCCTTGATCTCGCGGATCGCACCGTTCTCTCCGACGGTGGCCACACTGTCCCCATCGAGCGATCCTCGCGGCGGGAGCAGGTCGGGCGTGCCGCCGCGGGGCATGTCGAGGGCTTCGGTCCGGGATTTGAGCGGCTGGCCGTCCTTGTTCTTGGGCACGAGGTTCAGCTTGCCCTTCGTGTACTTCGGAATCGCCACGATAAACAGGCCGAGATAGAGGGGGCACGCCAGGCTGTAGAGCGTTGAATCGTCGCCCGTGATGTCGATCTTGCGATAGCCGCGATCCAGGTCGCCGATCTCGATAGCCGTTACGACATCAAAGGCAGGACGAGACTTGTCGTAGGTGAACCGCAGTCCGGACGCGCGAGGAAAATACTCGCCGGGGTGGGCCGGGGTATCCAGGAGGCAAAACTCGAGAATGGCCTTGAGTTCAGCACCCGTAAAATAAGCGGTGACGAGGGCGCTGCCGGCGGTCGTGTCCACGATTCCGTCGCCGAGCGGCGCCACGGCGAAGACGTCGTACACCGTCTGCACGCCGGACTTACCGCGGGTCAGGGGGGACCGCATCAACCCGTTGGCCGTGAACCCAATGTCTGCTTTCGTCGCCTTCCGGAAGGAGTCGGTGACGAGGTTGGCAAGGAGGGTGCCCGCACCGATGTCCGTGAACGTATTCGGCAGGTCCCGGGGGACCACCGCCAGCGGTTGATCGATCCGATAGCCCCGCGATGCGAACACGGCCTCGGTGACGGTCTTCTTGATCTTCTCGATCTCGTCCGCGATGGCCTTGTCGCCAATAATCGAATCGACGATCGGGTGCAGGGTGTACGACTCAACTTGCAGTTTGTTTCCGTCGAGGGTGAGGACCAGTTCGCCGAGGTTCTCGCCGTACTTCCCAGTCTGGACGACGGGCGTGCGACCGCCAGCGAGGATCGGCTCTTTGAGTTCCGTGTGAGTGTGCCCACCGATCACCACGTCAATTCCTGGCACGGCTTCGGCCAGTTGCACGTCCTCGCCTTCAGTGAATCGCCCGTCCTTGCCCTGAGTCAGCCCGCCGTGGCTCAGGCAGATGACCACATCCACCTTCTCCTGCTCGCGGAGTAACTTCACCATCTCCGTGGCCGTCTCGATGGTGTCGGCGAACGTGACGGCACCGGCGCCGCTGGTGTAGAACATGGCCTCCTTGCCGAGCAACCCGAAGATGCCAAATCGCAGCCCTTCGCGCTCGATCACCAGATGCCGGCAGATCGTCCCGTCCTCGGCCAGGCGTCGGAGTCCGGTCAGCTTGGAGTCGTTGGCGGAGAAGTCGCTATTCGATGCGACCACCGCCGGGATGGGACCCGCCTTGACCGCCACGTCGATGGACTTGGACAACCCGTCCGGCCCCAAGTCGAAGTCGTGGTTGCCCAGAGTGGTGGCGTCGTATCCCATGCGCGAGAGCAGCAGAAGTTCCGCACCCGTCTCGCGGATGGCCGCTCCGAAGGCGGTCCCCATGCTGTAGTCACCGCCGTCGAGAATCAGAACCGGCCCTTGACTCTTGCGAACGTCCTTTCGCTGCGCGATCAGTGCAGCCAGCCGTGCGTACCCGCCACGCGTTTTGTCATCGTTGAGTGTGAACGGAGAGTAATCCGAAGCGGGACTCATCCCGAGGAAATTCGAGTGCAGGTCATTGGTGTGCAGGACGGTGAAGGTCTTCTTGCCGTCCGCAGCGGCGGCGGTTTCTGCCGAGAGAACGAGCGCGGCGGCACTGATTGTCGAGCCAATCATGAATTCGCGTCGCGTGGGCATGTTATCCTCCTCGAGAGATAAATGAATGAACGGATCGGTTCGGTCGAGTGAACTCTGCCTACTTGAGCAGGACCCTCTCCGCAGCCTTCCAGGTCCCGTCGAGGATCTCCTGGTGAGGGCGGTCCAGCCGCATCAGGTAGTTCCAGCCTGGCTTGATCGCCAGGAAGTTCTTGGCGGTCTTCGGGGCGTTGCCGAACTGGATCACGACCGAGCCGTCCTTTTCCGGTTTGGCGATCACGCTGTTCACCGAGTACGCCTTCTGCTCATTCTCGAACAGGAAAACCTCGTGATTGTACTTCGTGATCGACCAGACCGCGTCTACTCGGAACGACCTTCAAAGTGAGCGTGTAGCGGCACAGTCCCCGAGTCTTTGCGGTTCGACCGAAACCGGGGACGCAGTAGTACTCGGTCGAGGTGTCTGTACTGGGGACCAGACAACTAGGACTTGGAACTCGAGTTGCCGGTTCCGCCAGTCGCTCAAAGAATTCGCAGCCTCTACGTTGCGGCCTGGTTGCCAAAAGACGCAACCACGAACCGCACACTTGGAGGCAGCTCCGAATCCAGCCGGTGCATCAACCGTCTACTTGCACGGGGGCAGCCGATGTTTCATGACCAACTCCGACGCCGCCCAATGGTGCTGAGAGCACGCGGAAGTGCAGCCTGTCTACAGCGACCGACCTATGGATCCCTGGAGGAGTATTCGCTGCAAAACCAATTGGTTCCATTGGACTTTAGTACAACTGGCCATGCGTCCAGTAGATACGCGAAATGGCCGTCACAGCTTTCCCAATGGATCAGCAATCCGCGAGAGGAATGACCTCCAGCGGGTAATCAAAACGTTTGCGCAGACCGTTCAACACCTGATCTCGGCTCCCGAGCGGCACGGCATTCAGTTCGCTTGCAACGAGCCGCGCGCCACCGCTGTGCGCAGTGGCGATAATCCGCTCCCACTCTGCATCGGATCGTTGTTTCAGGACAGCACTGTGGATGTACCAAGCCAGGGCCAGCACCACCAATACACGCAGAGATCGAATCGAAGGAAGAGCCACGTCATGGTTCTAACGACAGCATGTAGCCGACGCCTCTCACGGATTTGATTCGTTGCGGGTGGGCAGGGTCGTCGCCGAGTTTCTTCCGCAGCGCGTCACCGACGTAACCCGATGCGATATAGCACATACCGTGCGCTGCGAAGGGCGATGGGATCACCAGATTGGACATCCGTCCGTCGAATTCCCATAGCAGCCGGCCGTCCAACGAATAGCTTCGATTGCGGTTTTTGCCGGACACTACGATCTCGGTCCTCTGCGGATTCTTCCAGACCAACGGAGTGGCCCAGGAATGCGTTTCGTCACGAGCTTGCCGCCACAGTTGGTCGCCTGTTTCCGCATCGAAGGCAGCGATCCAAGAGTCTTCCAGGTTGTCGTAGACGACGATGACCTGTCCGTCGTGTACGACTGGAGAAGCTGCTGCGCCGTAATCGAAGAGCGTCTTCTTCGGTTCGATGACCCGCGACCACAACGGCTTCCCTTCCAGGTCATAGCAGTACAGCCCCAAATCGCCAAACAGCACGTACAGCCGCTCGCCATCGATAGTCGGCGTTTCCGCGGCGTAGGTGCTCTTCGGATGGCGCGGCACCTGCGGCTGACCGGCGTGAGCTTCTATGCTTCCAGATTTCTTTGCCGGTATTCAGGTCAAAGCAATAAACCATCCAATGATGCACGCCCTGAGCTGGCTCGCGCACGCCTTCGCCCAGATACAAGCCTTTGCTCGGCGCAACGTTCTCTTCCTCGCTGACAACACTGGTCAGAAAAACACGTTCGCCCCAGACAATCGGACACGACCAGCCCCAACCGGGAATGTCGGCGACCCATTTCACATTGTTGATTGTTGTCCAGGTCATTGGCAGACCCGCATTGTCGGGGGCAACGCCGTCCGCGTTTGGTCCCCGAAAGCGAGGCCAGTTGTCCTGCGCGACAGTGGCGGTAGTGAGGCAAATGACTGCCAGCAGTCCGAGTAGCGGTGGTCTCATCTGTTCACCTCTGGTCTTTCAGGTACTTATCGAACCAAGCGATTTCCAACTTCATCAACTCGTCCAGGCATTCGCCGCTATAGACGTCGTAATGCGATTGCCCTTTCAGCACATGGTATTGCCCTTTCTGCGGGCCTCTTTCTTCACCCAATCGATGAACTGTTGCTTGGTAAGGCTGCCGCCCTCGCTATTTATTCGCGGAGGCGGGAGCTCTTCTTGAGTTTGGAAAGCAACGACTGCGTTTGCGGCAAGAAATCAGTTTGTCCAGATGAGTCCCAAGGCCCACAGGGCGCCCAAGATGATGATGAACAGCCCACTGATTTGGTAGAAACGGTGGACTGCGTCGCCTTGGCCCCAGAGGATTCTCGAACGGGCGACCATCAGTCGATAGATGATGAACTCACTCTGGAGCGTTCCGCAGACCAGCATGAACAGCCCGACGGCTGCCATCAGGATTCCCCATAACACGTGCATTGTTTACTCGACGCTCATCTTCTTGACGTTGTTGTCGCTCAGAACGGCGGCGCTCACGCTGGCCAATAGGGCTCGATCGTCGTTGGTGTAAGGGGTATCGCCAGCATGGGTCTTGATGTTGGTATCGATCTCGGCGGCGTAACGCATACCGACGGTAAGCATGTGGACTCGCTCGTCCTGAAGCACGTAGCGAATGGCGGCCCCGGATAGTCCTTCTAACTCCTTCTTGCCGAAGCCTCCGAGCATACCGGCCCCCAGCACCTTCATGGCGACGATGCCCATTTGGAGCGCATGTGCTTTTGCCAGGCATGCGTTGCGCAGTTCTGTCGTCCGAGGAGAAAACAGCCGGGTGTAGCCGCGCGGCAGGTATCCGTACGCCAGCATGCACAGATCGAATTCACTGGTCGAGATCAAAGCCAGCGCCTTGTCGAAGTAATGAAGCCCACATACCGGACCAGGCCCTTGTCGCGGGCCTTGGCGAGTTCCCCCTGGACCTCCATGCACTGCTCCCGCCGATCGAGTTCCTGATTCTTCCTGTGCATACTAATCACTTCTCTCTCCAAATGACCGAGTCGTTTTCGCATCGCCTCCACGAACTCCTACTTGGGCGTCGCTTCCATATGGGGATAACGGTAATCGGCCCCCTCTTGCGTCGACACCTTGACTGTCGAGCCGTCCTCTACACTGTAGATGAACAGTGACGGGCTCGCGTGGTAGACGATCACCTTCTCGTCTCTGGACCAACGCGGATAGGCAAACCAGCGATTAGCGCCCTCCTCATTGGCGAACGGCTTGGCGCCGGCGATCGACGGCTTCTCCGCGTCGAAATCGGCGATGTAGAGTGTGCGGCCCGCGTCTTTATATTGGAATCCCTTTTGGTATTCGAAGCAGACCTTCGTTTCGCTTGGTGAGATGCTCACGCGGTCCAGAATTCCGTATCTTGCCAAGTCGCAGTCGATCCGCTCGTAGGCCGGCTCGCCGTCGGGACTCGGCGTCAATAGGTAATAGCCCCAGCCTTGTTCCGGATGCATCGATTGGACGAGGATGCGGCCATCCATGAGACACGTGTAGGCCCACGTGTGGTGGCTCTTGTCCGTGAGCGTGTACTCCTCGCCTGGCTTCGCACTGACTTTGCTCGCCATCACATAGTAACCGCCGGTTTCCGGGTTCTTGCGGTTCCAGATCGGCGTGTTTTTGCCGTCGCGTGTCCAAGTCTGATTGAAATCGGTGTGCGTCCCGTCCGTGAGCACGTGGAAGCCCGTGCCGTCGACATTGATGACGCAGATCTGGGTGATCCAGTTCGTCACCACGGGATCGTCCTTCAGTCGGCGGAAGAACACGAGCATGTCGCCGGTCTTCGACCAGGATGGCTTGAAGTCCTGATGCCCGCTGGTGAGAGGCTTGCCTTCGGGTGTGCCATACTCGTTGACGTGGATCTCGCCGTTCTTGAAGTACGAGCCTCTGTAACCGGTATTCCTCACCTCAGTCGACACGTTTGAACTCCAGATGTCGACGGCTTGCGCGGACGCTATTGATGGAAGACACTCCACACCTAAACAGGCAGCCAATGCAATCACCCACAACCATGTTCGACTCTGTTTCATTGGAGCGTGTCCTTTCCGAAAGCACTCTCGCTGATTCAGCGAACGTCTCTGTTTGAAAGGCCCAGACAACAACATTCGCCAGGCCGATTTCGCAGCTGCGTTCACTTCGACATTCAGGCGGAACCCAGCGCCCTCCATCAACGAGTGTGTCCGGTTTTGCTCCACCGATCAATCGCGTCGCGCGAAAATGATACAGACCGTTACACGCTACCACGTCGCGCGTCGGTGATCCGCCGCATGATACTGACCGATAAACGATCATGACAATCGCGCGCATACTTCGGAAGAGCGGGCCCACAGCAAGACCGAAGAGAACACCGAGCAACCCTCCGCTGGCCGTGAGCAAGACCGTCTCAACAAGAAACTGACGAATGATATCGATCCGCTTCGCACCAAGTGCTCGACGGATGCCAATTTCCCGAGTGCGCTCGGTCACGGTGGCAAGCATGATGTTCATGATGCCGATTCCGCCGACGAGCAGTGAGATGCCGGCGATCACCACGAGCAAAACGTTGAACATCGCGCGAGTTCTCTCTGCCTGCCGCAACAGTTCCTTGGGCACGACAACGGCATAGTCTTCTTTCTCGTGGTACTTCGTCAGTAGCGTTTCGATGATGGCGGCTGTTTCGTCAACCTCCTCAAGGCTATTGACTTCAACAGTAATCTGGCTGAGTTCGACCTGTTCTCCCTGGAATTCGCCGCCCACACGCTTCATGACGAGATCGCCGACGCGATGGCGCAGTGTCTTCAGCGGGATAGAGGCATCGAGGTTATAGTCCCGCGAATCGAGACTGCCGCCAATCGCGGCGGAAGCGGTACGCGATTTGGTCTGCCCGATTACCTTGTAGAACTCGCTGCCCACCCAGATCGTCTGTCCGATCGGATTCTCGAAAGGAAATAACCGTTTTGCCGTATCGTCAGCAAGAACAACGACCTTGTTGCCGCGGTCCCGCCGCGTAAGCCACCGGCCACGAGCCATCTCCAGTTGATTCAATGTGAGGTAATCCTCCACGCAACCTACAAGCTTCGCATCCGCGGTCCGGTTCCCCAAGCGCAACTCGAAACGGAGTTCCCGCATGGGAACGGCTCGGCGGATATTGGGAAGGTTTTCCACGATGCGGCGGTAGTCATCGCGGAGCAGGCCATAAGTCTTGACGCGGCTGTTCGCATCTCGCCCGTCACCGGCTGAGGTCGGCTCCTTGGTTCGAACGATGATGTTGGTCGCACCCAATTCCAGGATTTGCTGTTGAGCGCGCTGGCTGACGCCCTCCCCCATCGCCACCAGCCAGATTACGGTTGTGGTGCCGATGAAGATCCCCAGCGCGGCGAGACCGGCACGCATTTTCTGGAGTTTGAGGCTTTTCAGGCCTTGCTGGACGGTCTGGAGGAAGGCACTCGCCATCGGACTGCTGGCTTCGTTGTCTCGTGCTGCATGCTTGCAAGCGTCGGTGGATTGAGTACGACCTCATCACCTTCCTTGAGCCCCGACTCAACCACCGTAAACGCATCATTGGTATCGCCGAGTGTCAGTCTGCGTCGCACGGTGTCCCGGGGCGTCACCACCCAACAAAAACTCGCCTCCTCGGTTTCTACGACCGCAGCGATGGGGATCGTCAACACGTCCTCATAACGTGCGATCAGCACCTCGACTTCCGCGCTCATTCCGGGCCGCAAATCGTCGACCGAAGGCAGTTGAATGACCGTGTCGTACCTCACTTCATTACCGGTCCACCAACCCGCCGGTCGCGCCACCGACGCCACGGACGATACGGTGCCTTCGAGCGTCTTGTCTGGCAGCGTGACTCGAGCTGGCAACCCCGGCCTGATTCGGTCAACGACTGATTCGTGAATACCGACTTTCACCTGCATCTTGGCCAGATCGGGCATCAATAACAAAACTTGGTCTTTGTGTACCACGACTCCTTCGGCAATCTCTGGCGCATTTTCCCATTGGGCGGCCGAAGGATGAATCACCAAACCGCCTCTTTTCGCCCGGACAACGCAGTGTTCATACTCTTTGCCGCTCTGGCCATTTCATTTACTCTCTTTCCCACCTACACAACAGGTGGACGGGAGTTCTCGTGCTGGTCTGACACCTTCGAATGCTGTCGTCCATGAACGTTGTGACGCTTCGGAAAGGGTGGCCACACACGCCTCATCGGATCAGCCACCAAACGCTCATTCAATCGGACGCCGGCCGACAACCAATCGATCCATCTTAACGTGCCCAAGCTAGCCCTGCACTCCAACTCTCAATTCTCGAGGCATCGCCACAACTCGCTGATGTGGTGGCACCACGGAACGTGTGATATACCTGATCTTCGTGGTCTTGCTGACCGTGGGCTGACGCAGCAAACCGATGCGTTCACCGATAGGGCGTCCTCGGTTTCCGTTTGCGATAAACGGTCGAGGCATCTAGACTCAAGGCAGCCAGCGCTTCTGATGGGTGCTGGGACGCTAAGCACATCTTTTTATTAATGGAGATCTCCAACCCGTGCTAGACGGTGAGATTCAATCGCTCGTTGCCGAGAAAGGTTTTGGCTTCATCAAGGCAGTGTCTGACGGCACGGACGTGTTCTTTCATCGTTCGGTCGTCGATGCTCCGTTTGAGACGCTGGCTCGAGGGCAAAAGGTGAAGTATGAATTGGACCCGGCGGCCGACAGGCCGAGGGCGCGATGTGTAAAGGCTGGTAAGACTTCGACAAGAAGAGGTTCTCCGGAATCGAACGCTCGACCGTCTCGCGGCTCGCGGCCGAGTCGTACCGGACGTACCGCCGATCGCGAAGCGCTGGAACATGGCTTCATCACCAAACTGCACCGCGAAAAACTCCGCGGATTCATCTCGTCGATAAAACACGGGCCGGAATACCTCTTTGCCGCAGCAAGTGTGTCTGGAGAAAAGCGTTTTTCACGGCTCGAGATCGGCGATTATGTACAGTTTCTTGTTGGTGATCCTGATCCCGGAGACCCCAAGCAGCCTGTGGCGATCGCGGTCAAGGTTGTCAAGCGCGAGGCTGGGCTTCCGAACGAGAAGGAACTCAAACGACATCCCAAAGCCCGCGGGAAGAAGCCGACTTGGCGATAAGCCGATTGGGGTCCAGTCGGTGAAGCATTCCGCCGATCCCCAGACGGTATCAAAGTCCTGCTCGATCGACTGCAATACTTCCAGCAGTTGATCTGCAGCGTTTTACTTCTTGTCTTCCGATGCCTTCCCCTTCCTCGGTCCACGACCACCTATAGACGGCGGCGCAGCCAATGGACCCGGGCGACCGACGGAAGCCCGGAAATCGGTAGGCCAACGTGGCTTCCTGGGGAACATTCACCGTGCCGCAGCGAATAAAGTCGCCGTGCGAACAAGGTCGTCATAATGAATGAATTCATCACAATTTGCGATCAGCAGATCCAAAGGCGCAATCGATGATTACACGACCCTCATCGGCATGCCTGACACACTGTCAAGCATGAAAGCAATGGCTCTCTACAATCGTGCCTTTACCGATGATTCGCGATGCCAACAGCAAGATTTGCCCCGTCTGTGGAAAACAATCGTATTCGCGTGATGGCATCCACCCCCAATGTGCGATGAATCAAGCCGATGCCCCGCGACGATTGAGACTGGCCGTCGAGCGGAAACAGCGCGATCAGGCCAAGGATGGCGTGCAGTCCGGCGCATGAGGCTCATCGGCTGCGTATCCCGCATGCTTCTTGCGTTTCTCATCAACGATCGCGATTTGCTCTCGTTCCAGCTTTCACCAGCAAGCGAATCTCGCCTGGTTTGCCACGGATCGACTGCTGGTGGACATATCCCGATCCAACTTGTACCGGGACGTGAACTGGATCAAGTCGCGCCGGCTCGGCGACGCCTCTACGAATCCCCTGGTATGGGACAACGAACCTCAAATCGCACCATACCATTGA
>CAZFWV010000046.1:0-29977 GCA_964522605.1 uncultured Pirellulaceae bacterium | reverse complement strand
ATTGGCACGACTCCCGTTTCGACTGCGTATACGTATTACGGCACGCGCAAGATCCAACTGGTGCGGGACGGGTACGAAACGCAGACGGTCTTGCACCGGTTCGCACCGCCCTGGTATCAAATCCCGCCGCTCGATTTTGTGTCGGAGAATCTGAGTCTGCGGGAATATCGGGACGAACGGATTTTGGATTTCGAAATGGAGCCGCAGCAGGTCGTTTCGACGGCGGAACTACTGGATCGAGCGCAGCAATTGCGGCAGGGAACGCGCCAGGGATACACCGTACCTGCCCCACCGGTTGCCGCGCCCCCCGCGTCGAGTCCAAACACTCCGCCGCCCTTCTCGCCGGGACCTTCCGGGACACCTCCCGGCTATCCACCGCCGTTTTATCCCCCGAGCAACTGAGTTCGGCGCCCACTACTTGAGGCCCGACTGCTGACGCCCGATGGCACCGCGCAACAGGCGTCCAGGATTCCGCGCCAGTTTGTCGGAAATCACGCGTGCATCGTCGACGACCGGTACCAGGCGGTACGTCAACTCTTCGACATTCTCCGCCGCCAGATTCAGACGCTGGTAAAGCTCCGGGTTGTGCACAAACTGCCCGAGTGAACCCTCGGTGTTGTTGATCGCCTTGGAGAAAACTTGAAGTTCCCGCAGGACCCCATCGAGTCGGTCGAGACTTTGGCGCATGGACGTCACAATCTCATCCCCCTGGTCCCCGAGCGGTTCGGTTAATCCCCTCAGAAAGATCAGGTTCTGCTCGGCTTCTCCTGCCACGCGACTCATGCCGGCAATCAAACTGCTCGCGTCGGCCAGCAACTGAGGAACCTCATCCAACGTTTGCTTCAATTTCAACATCAGTTCTTCGTCGGTGACCACGTCCTGAACCGCGGTCAGGGTAGTGTCAAAGCGTCCGAGGGCGCGTTCCGTTTGGCCCATAATCCGATTGAACTGATCGTGATTATTGACGACGAGCACATTCAGATTGCGTGCCACCTGCCCAACTTCGGAACCTGCCGTCTGAACGGACGTCAGAGTGATGCGTAAATCGTCCGACAGGTCGGTGAAAACTCGCATCACGTCGGTCATCATCGTTAGCGCGTCCGGCGAGACGCTGCCTTCCAGATAGGCGCCATCTTCCAGAGACTGCGTCGATTGTCCGGGCAGGCCGCTGGGGACAAATTCCAACATCGCGTCACCGAGGAAGTTGCCCGTACTGATACGGCACGTTTCGTTCTTGAGAACTTCTCGCTGCGCGTCGAGTCGTGTGGTCACGAGTACACCACCGTCGCTTTCGAGTTCCACTTCCGTGACCCGACCGATTAACACGCCACTCTTTCGCACAGGGGTGCCCACATTAACACCGGGCGCCGATGCGAAGTGCACGTAGATGGTCTTCCGCCCTCCCAGGCCGCGCGGCAACTCCTCAAACATTACAATCAGAATGGCAGCGATGACCACCGTCGCAGCCACCAAAACGCCGACACGGAATTGCAGAACTCGTTCTTCCATGATTCGTCATTCCTCTAACAGACGCGCGAACAATCTCCTGCTTCGCGGGACCGCGATCCGCTTCCCGAGAACGCCTTGCAGCATCCGGTTTCCAAACCAATCGGTGCATGAGCGGCCGGGGGAACGGCCACCTCACCCTGCCTCCGACTGCCCTCGCATCTCCATGAGGCGTTCCCCTGCCTCACCTCGCACAAATTGCTGCACTCGCTGGTCCTTCGCCCGATCGAGCTCCTCCGGACGGCCGTCAAACAGAATCTGAGGCTCCTCCGGTTGAAGCCGCGAGACGGGGTAAATCATCACCACGCGGTCGGCAACCTTTCGTGCCGTGTTCATATCGTGCGTAATCACCACGCTCGTGACCCGTGCCCGTCGCTGGGTCCGCAGAATTAACTCATTAATCACATCACTCATGATCGGGTCCAAACCCGTCGTGGGCTCGTCGTACAAAATCAACTCGGGGTTCATCACCAATGCGCGCGCCAAACCGACCCGCTTGCGCATACCGCCCGAAAGTTCCGCCGGGTAATGATGGAGAACCGTCTCCGGCAGGCCGACCTCCGAAAGCGCATCGCGCACCACCTGCTGGATCTCATCATCCTTCATCCGACGATGCTGACGCAGGGGAAAGGCAACGTTCTGACCGATTGTCAGGCTGTCAAACAGTGCAGCGTTCTGGAATACGAAACCAAATCGCGCACGCAATTCGGTCAAGTTTCGGTCGGAAAGCTGTGCCAACTCCTTGCCATCCACCGCGACCGATCCACGCGATGGGTGGATCAAGCCAATGATCGTCTTCAGCAGGACCGTTTTCCCACAACCACTTTCCCCAATCACGGCTAACGTCTGTCCCGCGGGGATCTGAAGACTGATATTGCGCAACACGACATGCCGACCGAACTCGACGGTCAGTTGCTCAATCTGGACGAATGCGTCGATAGAGGTCACCTGGTCCGCCGAAATCATTCCTCGACTCGATTGCGCAGTGGATTCATCCACCGCGGTCGGTTGCTGTGCAAAACTCATTACTTCCGCGCCGAATCCACTCACAACAGAGAGCTTCCTTTCGGCCAGAAGGAGTAGTAAAGAGCATCCAGCAGGATATTCAAAAACAGGTCCGCTGCCAGGATCAAGACAAAGGAGTGTACGAAAGCCGCCGTCGCAGCCTGCCCTACCCCCTCCGCTCCCGGTCGACAGGTAAAACCTCGGTAGCAACTGATCAGGGCAATGATGGCGCCAAAAAAGAAACTCTTGCAGACGCCGCTCATGAAGTCCCAGGTGGCGACGAACTGCTGCGAATTGTAAAAGTAGTGATGCTTATCGATACCAAGGAAAAAAATACTGTAGAAATATCCCCCCACAACGCCCATGAAATCGGCCATCACGGTCAGCGAGGGAATCGCGAACAGGCAGGCAAGAAATCGCGGAACCACCAGATAGTGGATCGGATGAGCTCCCAACGTGTCGAGTGCGTCGATCTGCTCGGTCACCCGCATCGTACCCAACTGGGCGGCAAGTCGACTGCCAACGCGCCCCGCGAGCATGGTCGCAGCCAAGACCGGACCAAGCTCTCGCACCAACGACATGTTGATCACGGCTCCGAGTCGTGTTTCCAACCCCAACTGGCGAAACTGGAAATAGCTTTGAACCGCTAGCACCATCCCAATGAACGTGCCCGTCATCGCCACAACGGGCAAACTCAGCACGCCCACTTCGAAGAAGTTTGGGAGTAGCGTCTCACGTCGCGGCAGGCGCGTGAACATCCAGGCGAAAGTCCGACCCACGAACTGGGAGAAATCGCCGATCGCCACGAACATGTCGATGACGAAGGCACCCCAATCGGACACCCAATCCACGAGCGAAGCCCGCAGGCCAACCGCGTCTGAATTACGTGTGCGTGCCGCGGACCCTGAAGCCATGACCGAATCCTATGCCCGAGTTCCCCGCGGAGGCGCGATATGCAGCCGGTAGCATCTCTGGCCGTCGCAAGCAGGGACATCCGCGAGGACGCCTGCGCGCACCGCGCGCGCCGCTTCCGACCAGTCTTACATGCGGGAACGTCCTGTATATTCGGTCAAGAGAACCGTCCGCTTGAGCAAAGCTTATCGGTCAGATAAGCAGGGAAATCTAGGAGACACAGAGAAGAGCAAGCTGCCCGGTCACCCCAAGAATGTGCCGGGCAGCGGACAACTGGGTCCTTCGGTCACGCCATCACTCGGAAGCCGAATTCTTCGCGCCCGAATCTCCACCGCTCGCTACGGCGGCGGCGGGCTCTTGCGCCGACTTATCTTCGACGCCAACGAACTTCAGTCGTCGGACCTTGCCTTCTTCGTTCTTGACCACATCGACAACGATCTTGTCTTTCCCCTGAAACGCGCCTTTGAGCAGTTCCTCGGAGAGCGGGTCTTCGATGTAGTTTTCCAGCGCGCGTCGAAGCGGACGAGCACCGTAATCCAGATTGGAACCTTTGCGAATGAGGAACTGCTTGGCCTCTTCGGTCAATTCCAGACCATGCCCTCGTTCCTGCAACCGATCGCGGACCTTGCCCAATTCCAGGTCGATCACTTCCTTCAGATCCTCGTTATTCAGGTGCCGGAAGATGATCGTATCGTCCAGACGATTCAGGAATTCGGGTCGGAAGACTTTTTCGATTCGTTCGTTGACCCGTTCCTTCATGCTCTCGTACGACGCGTCATCATCGGGTGCCTGGAAGCCGAACGACTGTTCGTTCTTGATTGCTTCGGCACCGGCATTGGTCGTCATGATCAGCACACAGTTACGGAAATCCACGTTGCGGCCAAAGCTATCCGTAAGGCGCCCTTCCTCCATCACCTGTAGCAGCATGTTGAACACATCGGGATGTGCTTTTTCGATTTCGTCGAGCAGCACGACTGCATAGGGGCGGCGGCGAATCTTCTCGGTCAACTGGCCGCCTTCTTCGTAGCCGACGTACCCGGGCGGAGCACCGATCAGACGACTTACGTTGTGCTTCTCCATGTACTCGCTCATGTCAATCTGGATCAGAGCATCCTCATCCCCAAACATGAATTCGGCGAGTGCTTTGGCGAGCAAGGTCTTTCCGACGCCCGTCGGTCCGGCGAAGATAAAGCAGCCGGTGGGACGCTTGGGATCCTTGAGTCCGCTGCGGCTTCGGCGTACGGCTCGCGCTACAGCCTTCACCGCCTCATCCTGACTGATCACGCGTTTGTGAAGGTCATCTTCCATCTTCATCAATCGCAGACTGTCCTCGGTGGACAGGCGAGTCAGCGGAATGCCAGTCATCTTCGAGACGACCTCGGCGACGACCTCTTCATCGACAACCCCATCGGACTGGCGCGATTTTTCTCGCCACTCACGGGTAATCAAATCCTTCTTCTTCCGTAGCTTGTCGGCTTGGTCACGAAGCGCGGCCGCTTTTTCGAAATCCTGATTCGCGACCGCTTCTTCCTTATCCTTATTCAGCCGCTCGACTTCTTCGTCGATTTCTTTCAGATCGGGCGGGCGAGTCATCGATCGCAGTCGCACCCGGGCTCCGGCTTCGTCGATCACATCGATTGCCTTATCCGGCAGGCAGCGCCCCGTGATGTAGCGGCTGGACATTTCGACGGCCGATTCGATCGCATCATCGGTGATCTGCACCCGGTGGTGTTCTTCATAGCGATCGCGGAGGCCTTTCAGGATTTCGACCGTTTCATCCTTGGTCGCGGGGTCGACCATGATAATCTGGAAGCGTCGATCGAGGGCGCTATCCTTTTCGATGTACTTTCGATACTCATCGAGTGTGGTCGCACCGATGCACTGGATTTCGCCACGCGCCAGGGCGGGTTTCAGCACGTTCGCCGCATCGATCGCTCCTTCCGCACCGCCGGCTCCCACCAGCGTGTGCAGCTCGTCGATAAAGAGGATCGTATTCCGGGCTCGACGCACCTCATTCATCACAGCCTTGATTCGTTCTTCGAACTGTCCGCGATACTTGGTCCCGGCGACCATCATCGCCAGGTCGAGCACAACGATCCGTTTATCCGTCAGCAGTTCTGGCACATTGCCGCTGACGACGCGTTGAGCGAATCCCTCAACGATCGCGGTCTTCCCGACGCCTGCTTCTCCAAGCAGGACGGGGTTGTTCTTGGTTCGACGGCAGAGGATCTGAATCGCCCGTTCAATCTCGCGCTCGCGACCGATGACCGGATCCAGTTTATTCTGACGAGCCAGCTCGGTCAGATCGCGGCCGAAGCTATCGAGCGCCGGCGTCTTGGACTTACCGCCCTTGGCCGCTCCCGTCTCACCAGCTCCCACATCACGACCACCACGCGCTGATTCGCCCGCGTCCATTCCATGGCCCAGCAGATTGAGGACTTCCTCGCGCACTTCTTCCAGCTTCAGACCCAGATTCATCAATACCTGAGCGGCCACACCTTCCTGCTCGCGCAACAACCCCAGAAGGATGTGTTCGGTGCCCACATAATTGTGGTTCAGGTTCCGCGCTTCCTCCATGGAGTATTCGATCACCTTTTTGGCCCGAGGCGTCTGGGGCAGTTTCCCCATCGTCACCATCTCCGGGCCACTCTGGACCAACTTCTCGACCTCGAGACGGATCTTTCGGAGATCGACGTCCAGGTTCTTCAGCACATTCGCCGCCACGCCGCTGCCTTCCTTGACCAGCCCGAGCAGTATGTGCTCCGTCCCGATGTATTCGTGGTTAAACCGCTGTGCCTCCTGGTTCGCCAGTTGCATCACCTTGCGGGCACGATCCGTGAAACGCTCGTACATAATGGAAAACTCCTCGGAGAAGACCGGAGTGTCTTCATCGCCTCAGAGGCGGGAGCCTAGTTCGCCTGCGGACCGCGGGAGTACGGCCCTCGTTGCGTCAGGTTTCCTAGTGGTTCCCCCCTACCGTAAAACCGGTTTCGATAAGTCGAATTGCTTTCAGTTGCTGTTGATTGAATCTGGACCTGCGAGCGACGGTCAGGCTGCGTCCGACTGCAGATTCTGAGTCGCATCCAAAGCCGACTGCTCTGGAGGATGCTCCTCCTGCGTGACGCTCTGCCAGGTCAGTTGCTGCCACTCGCGCTGAATCTCTTCATTCCAGTGGCCTGCCCTTTCCAAACGCTGCAGCCTCCGCAAATGTTCGCGCGCTTCCTCGATCTGCCCTTCGTGGCGCATGAGCGTCGCGAGCATCAACCGAGCCTCTACGTCCCGCGCATCCTTTCGCAAAAGCTGCTGCAGCAGGTCCACCGCCCGACTCCATTCTCCCCTTAAGTATTCCCCGCGGGCAGCCAAGAACAAGTCCAACTGAAAATCACTTTCCGCGACCGCTCGCCGACGCGTCGCTGCCCAGCGTGCGTGGACCAGCCCGACCAACCAGAAACTGCCGCACAAGCACCACAACCCCAGACGCGTTCGCGGAGCGACAACCGACGTCCAAACGAAGGAACTCATGAGTGCCGCATTCAGCAACAACATATGGAGGCAAGCGACGCAGAATCCTCGCAGGCTGCCATGCCGCCAGGCCGATTCCAGCCCCGGCCAAAACATGGTCCACCGCTGCTTTCCTCCGTACAATCCTTCCGTGGAGACTGTCATGGTCGGCATATCCATCACCGGGCATAGGGAGGCCGGATTGTAACGCCAGTGGCCAGTCAGTTCAAGCCAACCAATAGTCTGCCAAGGAGTTACGTGCCGAATGCAGGGCTCTGTCAACTCCCAGAAGTGGCGTCCGGGAAGCATCCTGCTTGCCGAGTCGTTGACGCGATCCATCACAAGCTGGGAGCTTACACCACGGAGGCACCATGCCCCTAATCTAAGGATTGACACAGCACTAGTGCTGTGTCACATAGTGCTGTGTCCAGTCTAGGAATAGGGTGCCACTGGCTCTGCCAGTGTGACGATTGCTCAAGTCAGCAAGCTCGGGCACTGAAGTAGCCAGTGGCACCGAGCCCTAAATCCAAGCCTTGACACAGCACTAGTCGCTGGCTGCCTCATGTGCCAAACTGCGAGAGGTACATACTTGCCCCCCACCAAACCGCGCACACAGCCACCCCCCCCAGCGGAACCACCGTCGCCCCCCTCGGGCAATTTTGGCTCCGAATGTCGCTCGCAGGTCGAAACCTGGCGGGTACTCGACGCGAATGCGAATCGAGCCGCTGAAGGACTGCGCGTCGTCGAGGAATACGTCCGCTTTGTATTGGAAGATCCACTGCTGGCAGAAGAATGCAAGCAATTGCGACACCTCCTGGCAGATCGCCTGTCCCCCCTCGATTTGCGTGACCGATGTCTGGCGCGAAACTCGATCACGGACGTCGGCCGACAGATCGAAACGCCCGCCGAGTATGCTCGGCAGGATTCGTCGGCGGTCGTGCTGGCGAACTTGCCGCGTATAGCGCAGGCCCTTCGATGCTTGGAAGAGTACGGCAAAATCTTCGATTCGACCTTTGCCCGGCAAATCGAGCAACTTCGATACGAGGCTTATGAGTTGGAGCGACGGGTCACGCTGACGATCACCCGTCGACCGGATCTGGCGACGGCACAACTGTGCGTGCTCGTGGATGGAGCGGATTCGCTCGACGAATTTACCGATCGAGTCGAAGCGGTGATCGAGGCGGGGGTCCACATGATCCAGCTCCGCGACAAACAATTGCCGGATCGCGATTTGCGCATCCGTGCCCGTCGGCTCTGTGAGCTGACGCATACGACCTCAACGCTGACGCTGATCAACGATCGACCGGATATCGCACAAGTCGTCCATGCCGACGGAGTTCATACAGGACAAGACGACCTTTCGGTGGAAGATGCACGCCGCGTCGCGGGATTGCGCTCGATCGTTGGCCGATCGACCCATAGTCTGCAGCAAGCGCGTCAGGCGGTTGTCGAGGGAGCGGACTACATTGGAGTCGGGCCAACCTTTGCTTCGCCGACGAAGAACTTTGAACACTTCCCGGGGTTGAATCTCTTGGAACAGGTTCAGCGGGAAATCCGCGTCCCAGCTTTTGCCATTGGAGGAATCACGCTTGAGCGACTTCCGGAGGTGCTCGCGATCGGTTTTCGCCGCGTCGCGGTCAGCTCCGCCGTGTGGCGCCACGCGGATGCGGCCGGCCAAGTTCGGGAGTTTCTGCGTCAGTTAAACACAGCGAATTCCAGACCTCCCACCCCAGAACCCACCCGCGGGAATTCGGAAACGTGAGCAACATGGCGGACGGGAACCGCACGATTCGAGATCTCATTCCGCGAGGGGTGCTCTGCATTCTGGTCGCTTCAACACAATTTGCGCAATTCGACGGCCCAACCGTGCGTGCCGGCGAGCCGACGCCGCGCCCCTCGTATGGTCCTGCCCGTCAATTGTGCGATTTAGCGGAATCCAGAATCCACGAAAGTAGTGGGCTGGCGGTATCGCAGCGAAACGGCGATCGATTCTGGACGCATAACGACTCGGGCGACGAAGCGCGTCTGTTCGCCTTCGACAGCCAGGGACGACATTTGGGCACCTACCGACTGCTGGGCGTGCAGGCGGACGACTGGGAAGACATGGGTTCCTTCTCGTCCGCCGAAGGGAAACAGCTTTTCGTCGGTGACATTGGAGACAATTCCCGACGACGAAGCCGTTGCCAGATCCACATTTTTGAGGAACCGGCGAATCCGGACGGCGGGGGACGCGTGCAACAGACGCTCGAATTTCGTTATCCGGATGGACCGTGCGATTGCGAGGCGCTCGCGTTCGATGTGGCTCGGAACGAATTCCTGCTCGTGGAAAAGCGTTTCGCCCTCCAGTCCAGGGTGTACGTGCTCCCACGCGAACCACAAACTCGGAACGAGCCGACGATCGCCCGGCGGATCGGTTCTATCCCCGTCCCGATGGTTACAAGCCTCGACATCTCGCCGGACGGCCGGCGCGCCATCGTCGCGACGTACGGATCCGCGTACGAGTTCTCTCGAACCCCCAACGAAACCTGGCAGGATGCGATCGCCCGCGCCGGCCGATTGATCGAACTTCCACCCCGGGCTCAAGGCGAAGCGATTTGCTACGGACGAGACGGAATCACACTATTTCTAACGAGCGAGAAACGTCCTTGTCCGTTGTTTATCGTCCCTCCACGACTGCCGATGCGCGATTGACCCACCGAGTGCCTCCTGCCTCAGGAAGATCAGAGGAACCATGGATTACGAAGTCGAACGAAAATACTGGACCCACGATCCCCAGGCCATTGAGTTGAAACTCTCCAAGATGGGACTGGAAACGGGTCCCACCCTGGAACAGATCGATCGCTATTTTTCGCACCCAGCGCGTGATTTCGGTCAGACGGATGAGGCGCTCCGCATCCGATCCGTGGGATCGAAAAACTATGTGACCTACAAAGGGGCCCGAATCGACTCGACCACAAAAACGCGACGCGAACTGGAGTTGGCGTTGAACGATGGAGAGACGTACCGCGGGGAGTTCGAGAAGCTGCTCTCGCTATTGGGATTCGAGCCGGTGATGACCATTCGCAAGCTACGGCGAAAGGCCTACTGCCGCTGGGAAGGGTATGTGGTGGAGGTCAGTTTCGACGAAATCGACGAACTGGGTACGTTCGTCGAAATCGAAACGACGAGCGACCTGGAGAGTCTGGATCGAGCCAAAGCGGCACTGGCTTCGTTCGCTGAGCATCTGCAACTGTCGCGTCCTGAATGCCGCAGCTATCTCGAATTGATGCAGCTGGAATTGGGCCCTCAGCAATTGGTGAAATAGGCAATTCAGGCTGTTTTCCCGCCTTCCCGGCAAAATGCTCTACCCTCACCTGACTCCGTTTGCCATACTCCGCGCCGGTGGATCCGAAGGACCCCTTCGGCCGAATAACGAACGATCAGGAGCGGGTCGCCGGGCTGGCGATCCAATACGGGAATGCGGATTTTCTTCTCCGTTGGTGAACCAAGCGGCGATCTGCACGGGGCCAACCTGATCCGGGCACTGCAGCGGAAGGACCCCGCTGTCGAGTGCGTCGGGTATGGTGGTCCGAGAATGGCTGCAGCAGGTTGCCATTTGCAGGAAGACCTGACCCAGTTGGCGGTGATGTGGTTTCTGCGTGCCCTGCTGAACCTGCCCCGTTTCTGGCAGCTTGTCTCACGTGCCGATCGCTATTTTCGCCATCACCGTCCGGACGCGGTCGTGCTGATTGACTATCCGGGCTTCAACTGGTGGATCGCCCGCCGCGCGAAGCGACACAGAATCCCCGTGTTCTACTACGGGGCACCCCAGATGTGGGCTTGGGCCTCGTGGCGCATTCACAAGATGCGGCGACTGGTCGATCATGTCTTGTGCAAGTTACCGTTCGAGGCGGACTGGTATTCCGCGCGCGGGTGTCGCGCCACATTCATTGGCCATCCGTACTTTGACGAACTTAGTCAGCAGCAATTGGACCAACCGTTTCTGGATGAGCTCCAACGGGCCAACAGGCCCTTGGTAACCATCTTACCGGGGTCGCGGAACCAGGAAGTCCAGGCGAACCTGGACGCGTTCCTGCGAACGGCTCATCAAGTTCACCATCGATGTCCTCGCGTTCGATTCGCGGTCGCCGCCTTCAGCCAACCCCAAGCCGAACATGCGGCGCGGCGGGTTGCTGCGGAATCTCTGCCCATCTCCGTTTACGTCGGCAAGACACCAGAACTCATTCGCGCCGCCGATGCCTGCCTGGCCTGTTCGGGTTCGGTATCCCTGGAACTGCTGTACCACCTGAAACCCACAATCATCCACTACAAGATCAGCCGCTTGGCGTTCTTCGTGCAACGGTTCTTCCGCAAGGTTCGCTTCATCACGCTCGTCAATCTTCTAGCCACGGATCATCCCTACTGTGAGTCGGGAGAACGATACGACCCGGAAACGGACAACGTACCGTTTCCGGAATACCTCACTTGCGAAGACGTGTCGCAAACGATGGCGGACCAATTGGCTGCGTGGTTGGAAGATCCCCAAACGCAACAGACCGCGTTGCATCAATTGCATCGTTTGAAGGCGGAATTTGCGATCCCCGGCGCGTCCGAACGCGCTGCCGACTATCTCTGGCAAGAACTGCAGGGCCGCGTCCGACCACAGCCCCGTCCCCACTTCCGTATGTTGCGAGTCGCGTAAAGGCCGCTAGAATCCGAGAAGTCAACCGGGCGATCCAAAGCGCAGCTTCATCCATGGTCTGAGTGACGAGCGTTGCACGTAACGTCCGAATCGCTCGCCATGCAGACCGACTTCCCGCTTGGCAAAAAGTCTCAAATCCTGACTGTCCACCTTGCGCCACGTGGAGGATAGACAGGGATCGGCAGACCGAAACAAGTTCCTCAAGGAGAGCCGTTGTGTTGCTCGGCGAACCCCCTCGAACGCAATTCGATCTCAACTTTCGCCTCGGTCCATTTCCGATTCGGGTCACACCCTGGTTCTGGCTTGTTGGATTCTTGATCGTTGGAATTAACGACGTGGATCTCCTTCCGCCGGGCATCTTGGCGATCTTCACATCGATCCTGATCCATGAACTGGGTCACGCCGTGGCCTTTCTTGCACACGGTATTCCATGCCACGTCGTGCTCTATCACTTCGGCGGCCTGGCCATCCCCAATGCATACACGTCGGCGGCCGGAGGACGTGATTCGCAGAGCCGAATCATCATCTCTGCAGCGGGCCCGATTGCACAACTGACGGCGGCGGCTCTGGTGATCGCGGTATTGCTGCTTCTGGGTCACGAAATCCCGCTTTGGGGTTTCGTCGCCGACTGGCTCCGTCTGCCGATCGGCTTTTCGATAGAACCACAGTTCTTTCGCTACTTCGTAACGACTTTTCTCTACGTCAGCATCTACTGGGCACTGCTTAATCTCTTGCCGGTCTATCCGCTGGACGGCGGACAGATTGGCCGCGAGCTATTCCTGATTTTCGATCGCAGCGATCCGATCAAGCACTCCTTGATCTTGTCGATGATGACTGGCGGTCTGTTGGCAATCTGGAGTTTTTCGCGCGGTTCCGACTCGGTTTATCTGGGAATTCTTTTCGGGATGCTGGCCTACTCAAGTTACGTCACGCTGCAGTCGTATTCTGGACCGGGTAGCGGTTTCGGTCGCCGTTGGTAATCCTAACGCAACACACGTGTAACCGACGCGCCGCTTGTTGCATTCCTACACGAATGGCCGCTGAAAAACCGTGCTTCGGCAAGCCGTCGCTTGTCGTTTGCATTGTGATCTTTAGTCGCCAACATCAATCGAAACAGATTGAATTGATGATGCGTTTTTTAGTTGCGTACACACAATCGAACGATCGGTTTGGAGTGTGGGCGATGAAAATAATTCGCGCAAAACATGAAACCTGGGGTTGACGAATAGAATTTGATTATGAAGATTAGCAAAAAATAAGCCTGCATTGAGTCGATGGTTGGAGATGACGTCTGCTTTGTTGCGAACTTTGATGGGAAGCAAAGACGAGCTGACACAAAGCAGAATCACAAGGAGTGAAAACCCGTTAGCGGGATGGTTCGATTGCAGGTGAGTCAAGCTCGATGGCTCTCGGCAACTGGAAGCCTTTGAGATGGAACTCGCCAAGACCTTTTCAACGGAGGACGAATTGTGGCCACGAAGAAGAAGACCGCAAGGAAGACCGCGAAGAAGGCGGTGAAGAAGGCGAAACGGAAAGTCGCCAAGAAGCGCCTCAAGAAGGCTGCCAAGAAGAAGGCCGCCAAGAAGCGCGTCAAGAAGGCTAAGCGGAAGGTCGCCAAGAAGCGACTGAAGAAGAAGGTCAAGCGGAAGGTCGCCAAGAAGCGCGTCAAGAAGGCTGCCAAGAAGAAGGCCGCCAAGAAGCGACGCAAGAAGAAGACCGCTCGCAAGACAGCCAAGTAGTTCCGCTCGTGCTTCGACGACATTCCTCGACTGCTTCTCGGGTGGGACCGACCGGTCGCCCACCCGGCAGACGATGAAATCGATACAGCGAGACAGAGCCGTCCGTCACCCGACTGACGGCTCTATTTTTGCGCTCAGACCGCGGCGGACCCAGGCGCGCAACCCCTTATCAAACCGCCACTTAGCAAACCACTCGTCGTCGTGCCGTCACCGCGATTGCGGATCGAATCCGTGACCATTCCCCGAGGCTCTCCCCGATCCCTACGCGCCCATCAGATCACCGTCAGGGAGGGCAGAGTCGGACTTTGCTGGACCCGTTGCGCCAGATTTCGTGCGAGCTCGAGCGTCACCTGGTCCAAATACGGTCGCGCGGTTTCATCTTCGAAGATGCGGGCAATTGCCCCCTGATCGCCGCACATGCGAATCTGCATGTTGATGGGCAATTCACCCAGGAAGGGAACCTCCATCGCCGCCGCCTTCTGTCGGGCTCCCCCACTGCCGAAGATGTCATATCGTTTTTGGCAATCGGGACAGACGAAACCGCTCATGTTCTCCACCATTCCCAACACGGGAATACTGACCTTGCGAAACATGGCGATCGCCTTCACGGCATCCAGCAGAGCGACCTCCTGAGGAGTACAAACGACAACGGCACCAGTTAGCGGCAGCAACTGAGATAGCGTCAGCGCAATGTCTCCGGTCCCCGGTGGCAGATCGATAATCAGATAGTCGAGATGCCCCCATGCGGTATCGCGCAAGAATTGCGTGATGGCCCCGTGGAGCATCGGCCCTCGCCAAACAACCGCTTCGCCGGGCGGCACGAGGAAGCCCATCGACATGACGGGAATTCCATCCTTCACGAGAGGCTGGATGCGATTGTCAACGACTTCCGGCCGCCCTTCGATTCCTAACAGATGAGGTACGCTCGGCCCATAAACATCGGCATCCATCAAGCCGACATGACAACCGGCACGTCGCAGCCCATAGGCGATGGCAGCAGCCACGGTGCTCTTTCCGACTCCCCCCTTCCCCGATCCAACCGCGATTACGCTCTTCACCTGCAGACCAATCTCGCCGATCTTCTCCGCCGGCCGATCGAATTCCCAGCGATCGACTTGGATTCGAGATACCGTGGGAAAGGCGCGCTCCAAGTGGGCCTGCGCCTGATCCATTGTCTCTTGCCAGAGTGGGGCGCTGTAGGAGGTTAATCCAAGTCCCACGGAGATCGCATCATCCCCCGCGCGGATCTCGGAGAGCTGTCCGGTTGCTACGATGCTGCGGCCCGTTTCCGGGTCCTGAAAATCTTGCATTGCCGCACGTACGGCCGCGGCGTCGATCCCCTCTCCACTCATGCGTTCTTCCCCTGTCGGTTAAAAAAGCGAATGCGAATCCAAAGCGGGCGGTCGAAAGGATGGTTTTCATGAAAAACCGCCTCTCGTTCAGTATTGCGACCAGGGCAGATTGTGCCAGACCTGATCCTGAAACGACCGTACGGGTCGAGTCAGCCGTTGCAGGTGACGTCGCACGAGCCGCACCGCCCCCGGCACATCCAGCGGCGTCACCAGCATGTAGACAAATCCCACCTGCCACGACCGGATTCGCAACGGCCGCGAAAGCTCGGCAACCGCAGCCAGAAACAGAGCCTCCGAATCCTGCTCCCGAGCGTGTGAAACGGCCGGAACGACGCGTCCCCAGTTCTGATCGGTCAGTTGCAGCAAGACGGCACTCCCAGGGCGCTGGTCAAGTTCCTCCCAGCATTGGTCCAGGCTCCCCGTCACGAGCAGCTTCTCTTCCCCCGTCAGATCACGACGCAACAAAGGCGCCCAATTGGGCTGTCGTTCGTAGACGATCCAGGCCGGGGATTCTTGGGGACGACTCATGAGACCTGCAACGTCTCCATCCGCCGAAGCAATCGGGAACGTGACAATCCGAGCAGCCGAGCCGCCTGCGCCTTGTTTCCCTTTGCGACGCGCAACGCCCGCTGGATCAACTCCCGCTCGACGTCGGCCAGCACGTGATCGAGCTGAATCGGTTCTTCCTGACGCGGCGGATACTTCGCTGCCGCGAGCGCCGCGTGGATCCGCTCCGGCAGATCCTGATCGGTGACGAACGCTCCCTCAGCCTGATCGCATGCGTCGGCGATCAATTGAAACAGTTCATCGACGTTGCCGGGCCAAGTGTAGCGTAGAAGCAGTGTCATTGCCAATTCGGTCACACCGGCGATCTGTCGCCCACCCAGCGCGTTGCGTTGCTCAATCGCAGCCTGCACCAGGAGGGGAACGTCCACCATCCGTTCTCGCAGTGGCGGGATCGAAATAACCAGCGTACTCAGCGCATGTGCCAGTTCGGCGTGGAAGCGGCCCTGCTGCGCCGAATCGAGCAGAGAATCACGGGCGGTGGCGAGCGTATTCAATCGAATCTCGCCGATCTTTAAGAACCCCAGCAACGACGCCTGCGCGTCTTCCGGTAACTGATCCACTTCCAACAGCAGGAACGTCGCGGGTTGTTCCTCACTCAACTCGGCACAGCTTCGCATGAACGCTTCGACCGTCGACTCCAACAATTCCGCATCCAGCAAGGGACAGGCGAGCGGAACAAGATACGGCCAACCTTCCGCCATTTGCTTCGCATGAATCGTCCGCGCGACACGCTCTCGACCGCTGCCGGAGGGTCCCTGGATCACGACACGAACGGCGTTGGTCGCCGCCAATTCGACCTGCCCTCGGACCCGATCGATCGCCGCACTTGTGCCCACCAAACGCTCCAAATCGTACGTTGGAGCCAGCCGGTCGCGGAACACTTGCAGCTGCGCGTGTAACTGCCGAGCATCGGGCAAGTCACCCTGCGGCGGCGCATCCACATCAGGGGCGTTGGTGACGAGAGCCAGAATGCCACCTGCTGCATCCGTATCCGTCGAGAGCGGAATGAATTCCGCCGTGCGCGGTGGCTCAAGATCGGATCTCTGCCCGGCGACGACGGACGCCACACACCGCTGGCCGGTGAACACGGTCGGCGGTGGACAAAGCCCGGCGGCCAAAGGGTCAGCTGGAGGCGTCGCAATCGAGTGATAATCACACCGGCGACCGATCAAAGCCGCCTCCTCCTGCCCCAGCCACACCGCGCAGGCGGCATTACAGTAGACGATCCTCCGCGACGCATCGAGCAGGTAGATCGGAAACGGGGCTTGATCCAGGAGTTGCAGGGCAGGACGGCGGGATTTTCGCGAACGCGCCATCTCAGTCTGCAGCCGGCCGAAAGGCAACTGAATCAGTGAGCCCGTGCACGTTTCCCGCGGAGCCTGCGGCAACGGGAACCGTCGGTTCGCGCGGTACGGTTACGACGCGGTCGAACCAGGCAGAACGCGCCGCTTGCTGCGCCTGAGACATCCAACTGTTGGTGAAGAGTCCAACGCCAATCACGACCACAACGCTGGCCAAAGCCGCGAAGCCAGCTCCCGGATTGCCCATCACCGGCATCACCAGATGTTCCTCACTCGGAGCGGCAAAATACAAGGTCGCGACGACCCGCAGGTAGTACGCCGCGGCGACTGCCGCATTCAGAACACCCAACAGGCAGAGCGCGAGGAACCAGTAGTTTGGTGTTCCCCCCCCATTCAATCCCGCGTCCAAGGCACTCTTGAAAAGTGCGAATTTCCCCCAAAAACCCGCCAGCGGAGGAATTCCGCTCAAAGAGAACATGCAGACCGCTAAGCAACCCCCAATCACCGGATAGCTACGACCGATTCCCGATAACTCGTCCATCGTACTGTAACTTCGGTCATCGTTGCTCAGGTATCCCAACGAGGCGAAGGCTCCCAGCGAGGCGGCCGAATAGACCAGCACGTAGAAGACAACCGCTGCCGTGGCATCGGAGGACAGGCTAGAACCCATCGGACCGCCCATCGCCGCGGCCAGACCGAGCAGCAGATAGCCCGCGTGGGCGATGGACGAGTAGGCAAGCAGACGCCGTACGTTGCGTTGCCACAGGGCTGCGACATTCCCCAGCGTCATCGTGATCACGGACAACAAAATCAGCAACTGCCACACCAGGGGCGAATCATGGGGAAACACCGTGACCAACAGTCGCACCATCGCCAACGCAGCAGCGATCTTGGGAACCACCGCCAGCAATGCGGCGTTTAGATTCGTCGTCGCCTGGTAGACATCCGGAGCGTAGAAATGAAAGGGCACGGCGGTCAACTTGAATCCAAGACCCACCAGAACCAAGACCAACGCCATCGGCAATAACGGGGGCGTCAGAATCGGGGGGCGCTGCAGATTCATCTGAATGGCCGCCAGATGCATGCTGCCCCCCAGTCCGTACAGGAGCGAAAAGCCATACAGCAGCAGAGCTGAAGAGAGGATGCTGAGATAGAAATATTTCGCCGTTGCCTCGTCCGACTCCGGCCCCGGTCGGCCAATGAACAATAAAACGTAAGTCGGAATGGAGATTAATTCCAACCCGAGAAACAGCAGCACGAGATCGCCGGCCGAGCAGACAAGCATCAGCCCGGCGAAGATGAGAACCAGCGACCCAAGAAGCTCGGGATAGAGATGGTTCTGTCGCGATTGGGTCGCGAACAAACAGAACAACAGCCCGAGCCCCGCCGCACAACATCGCAGTCGATACGAGAGAGGATCCAGTAACAACGGCCCGCTCAGCCGCATTCCCGTCACAGCATCCACAGTCGAAGCATTTCCGTCGGGCGACTGTCGCCACACGAGCACGGCGACGAGGGCAAAAGTCGCCACCGCCACAGTCGTCCAAAGCAGCTTGCTTCGAACCGCGGTCCCCCCGACGTAGATCACAACGGCCAGCAGGATCAGGATGATTTCCGGAACCACGGTAGTCAGCGTGATTTGATCAGTAGGCACTGGAAAGACTCTCACTCGATGGGCTCGTGGTGATCGATAACGCGCCGCCGTTCAGACTCGAGGTCGCCGGTTGGACGGGCACGCGAACATCCTGGGGGTGCTCGTGCCCCGGTTCGGCAATCTCAACCGACATCATCTCGTCCGCTTGACGCAGCGCATGGCGGGCGGCCAGCGTGGAAGCTTCTAGTGCCGGCGCCATGCGCTGAAGGAAAAATTGCGGGTACAACCCAATCCAAAACACCAGGATGGCCAGCGGCACCAGGGCGGCAATCTCACGCCCGGTGAGATCGGAGACCGGTTCGTGATCGGCATCGCTCGGTTCGCGCAGCGGCCCGAAAAATACCCGCTGAACAAGCCACAACATGTACCACGCCCCGAGGACCACGCCACCGACCGCCAGCACCGAGCTCCAACGCAGCGACGATGCCAACCGGCCGACGTTCTCGGCCCATCCTTGTTGAAAGGCGCCAATCAAGATCATGATCTCGCCCGCGAACCCGTTCATTCCGGGCAAGCCGATACTCGACAGCGTAAACAGCAACATAAAGAATGCCAGAATCGGCAGCCGACGTGCTAGTCCCCCGAGATCGGCAATCTGGCGCGTGTGATAGCGTTCATACAGCATTCCCACGAGCGCAAACAATGCGCCGGTCGAAATCCCATGATTCACCATCTGCAATGCTCCACCCTGCACACTCAGCGGCGTCAGCGCGAACAACCCCAACATACAGAAACCAAGGTGGCTCACGCTCGAGTAGGCAATCAGGCGTTTCATATCGACCTGAGCCAGGGCCACGAGCGCTCCGTAGATGATCCCGATCACCGCCAACCAGACGACCCAGGGCATGAGTACGGCCGAAGCTTCAGGCAATAGGGGCAGACTGAATCGCAAGAAACCGTAGGTACCGATCTTCAGGAGGATACCGGCAAGGAACACGCTGCCCGCCGTCGGAGCCTGCACATGGGCCAGCGGCAACCAGGTGTGAAGCGGAAACAGCGGCACCTTGATGGCGAACCCCGCAAAGAGTGCCAAGAAGACCCCAACCTGCCAAGCCATTGGCATTGGTTGTTGGGTCAATTGGATGGTCAACAGAGGAATCGAGCAGCGGATCACGGACTCTCCCGAATGGGCATGGGCCCAAAGGATCACGGCGAGCAGACCGAGGAATGTCAGTAAGCTGCCGGCCAGCGTGTACAAAAAGAACTTCGTCGCTGCATACCAGCGCTGTTCGCTACCCCAGATCCCAATCAGGAAAAAGAGTGGAATCAACGTGAACTCAAAAAAGACATAGAACAGCACGATGTCGCGGGCCGCGAAGACGCCCAGGCAGCCTGTCTCGAGCAGCATCAGCATGCTGTAAAAGAGTGCCGCTTGATCTTTGATGGCTTTCCAGCTAACGAGCACCGAACTGAACATCAACAGAGCGGAAAGCCCGTACATCCAGACGCTGAGCCCATCCAGCCCGACGGCGAACCGGACGTCGATCCCCGTGGCCTCGGTCAGCCAGGCAAACTCACGAACCGCAAAGGCGGTTTGCGCCGCCTCAAATGAATCCGCCGTCTCCCTTCCGGCAACCACGGCGGCGATCCGATCGCGAAAATACACGTCACCGCCCGGATCGTACTGGGCAATTACAAACATGGCCAACAGCAGAGTGATGGTGGATGCCAGCAACGCAAGACGACGGACAAGGGACGGATTGTCGGAGCCAATGGACACAATCAGGATCGCAGCCGCCAGCGGAAGCAGGATCGAGACTAACAAGATCGTGGACGCTTCCATCTTCGATTAACCTCCGCCCCACAGGATTCTGCCCAAGATCAAGATCAGCACCGTGCCAACCACCATCATCAGACTGTAAAACGGCACATACCCCACTTGCCATTGGCGCAAGAAGCGACCGATCCAGAGGGGAACTCGACCGCACAGATCCACCAAACCATCGACCAGCCATCGGTCGCACGCATAGCTGCACCACGCCAAGCCGCGCAACGGCCAGACGACCAGGCCTTGATAGATCTCATCGAGGAAAAACTTGTGATAAGACAATTGATACAGCGGCCGAATACGGCGGGCGATGACATCAATCTCACGCTGATGCCCCAGGTAGAAAAACGCTGCCAATCCAACGCCCAGCCCCGCGAACAACGTGCTGATCAACGCGATGTTTAAGTGGATCTCGGGATACACTTCCCCCAGGTAAGCAAGCGAAGGAGCCCGGCCAAGAAAACTGGCGAACCGATGGCCACTTTCGACAACGAAGCCAATTCCAAAAGCAAAAATCGCCAGCACAACCAGGGGCAACCACATCACCGGCGGGGACTCGTGCGCATGGTGTCCGGCTTCCTCGGGTATCTTCAAAGGCCCAAAGAACGTGAGAAAGTAGGCGCGAAACGTGTAAAAGGCGGTCAAGAACGCGGTAAACAGCGCACTCCAATAGAGTGCCGCAAACACAGCGGTTCGGCCGGTCGAATCACCCGAGTCCCCCGCGGGGACCTCGTCGACTGATACCATGCGGGTTGTGTGATCCGCATCCAGCGCGGCATGAGCAGCGGTATCGTGGGTCGCGTGCGGATACGCCCGCGCATGAACGGAAGCAAGAACCTGGTCTTTGCTCCAAAAACCCGCGAACGGAAAAATGCCCGCCAGCGCCAGGCAGCCGACCAGGAACGTGCGGTGCGTCCAAGGCATCCGATGTCGCAATCCACCGAAGCGACGGATGTCGATCACGTTTCCCATCGCGTGCATCACGCTGCCGGCACCCAAGAACAAAAGCGCCTTGAAGAAGGCGTGAGTAAACAGGTGGAACATCCCGGCCGTCACACCGGCCACGGTGCCCGTTCCCAGGGCCAGGAACATGTAGCCCAACTGGCTAATGGTCGAATAGGCCAGGATTCGTTTCAGGTCGAACTGTGTCAGAGCGATCAGGGCGGCCAGAAGCGCCGTGAAGCCGCCGATGCACGCGACCACCAATTGCGCATCGGGCGAGGCCGCGAACAGCGGCGCACAGCGAGCGACCATGTACACGCCCGCCGTCACCATCGTTGCCGCGTGGATCAGAGCGCTGACCGGAGTCGGACCCTCCATCGCGTCCGGCAGCCAGACGTGCAGCGGAAACTGAGCACTCTTGCCACAGGCTCCCAACATGAGCAACAAGCAGATGGCCGTCGCCACGGCACCGCCCACGAACGGCGCCTGACCGGTTAGTCGCAACGTTCCCAGAACGCCGGGGAGCGTGCCGCCGGCCTGCAACGTGTCGTGATAGTTGAGCGTTCCGTAGTGGACCCAGATCAGGAAGATTGCCAGGGCAAATCCAAAGTCACCAATCCGATTGACCAGGAAGGCCTTCTTTCCCGCGGCGGCGGCGGCGGGTTTTTCGTACCAGAAGCCGATCAACAGGTAGCTGCAGACTCCGACCGCCTCCCAAAAGACGTACAGCAGCAGAAAATTGCTGACCAACACGAGCATCGTCATCGAGAAGGCGAACAAAGAAACGTAGGTGAAAAACCTCCAGTAGCCGCGATCGCCGTGCATATAGCCGACCGAGTAAATTGCCACCAGCAAGGCAACCAGCGTGACCATCGTCAACATGACGGCGGTCAGGCCGTCGGCGCGCAACGATACATCGATTTGAAACGGCACGATCCCGGGCGGCATCGACACCTGATAGGCCTCGCCGACGTCGGCCCAAGTCCAAAGGCTTTCGACCGCCTCGCTGCCGACCGTCGCCGGCTCGCCACTCCAAGATCCCACGGCAACGGCCAACGCGACGCTACAAAGGAAGGAAGCCGCGAGCGCCCAGATCGTGGGTTGATGACTCTGCCCTCGCAACAAGCGCGGTCCCAGGCAAGCGGTGACAATCGTCGCCAGCAGCGGCAGAGCCGGAATCAGAATGAGCAGTGTACGGATTTCAAACATGACTGCGGTACAGTTCCTGCTGGGGATCGGTTTCGGGCTTTACTCCCGCGGGAGTCAGCACGGGCCAATGTTCTTCGTCCACGACTTCTTCTGGAATCTCGCGATCCACATACGGAGGCCGGCCTTCTTCGCGAATCTTCTGCCACGTGAAAAGGTCCAAGTTCCCTGCACGGCGACAAAGCAGAAGAATCAGCGCCAGGGCGATTCCAGCTTCGCAGGCCGCGACGGCGATGATGAACAGAACCAGCATCTGACCGCCCCAGTCGCTGTGATACCGGCCCCACGCAACCAGGCTCAGCGAGACCCCCTGAAGCATCATCTCGGCGCAGAGAAACACGACGATCAGATTCCGCCGAACGAGGAATCCAGCCAGCCCGATCGCAAACAGCGCCGCGCCGACGAGCAGGTAATTCTGCAACAAGGCATACTCATTCATGGTCAGATTCCTCGCGGAGATTCCGCGACGGCGGCATCTCGGCTGATCATGGCGATCGCTCCCACGAGAGCAACCAAGAGCAGGGTCCCAGCCACTTCGATGGCGATCAAATGTCGACCAAACAGACGTCCACCCAACGTCGCCATATGCTGCGACGTACGGACGTCGTCAAAATCCAGACTCACCGTCAGCCGCGTCAGGTCCGTTTCGCCTCGTTGCCGAGCGATCGCTTCGACAAGCGGCTGAATCGGCTGGTCCAGACGCATCCGCGATTCCTCCGGTGCGGCGACCACCAGACGCACGCGTGTCCGACCGGACGGTTCTTCCCAAAGCTGCAATGACCGCAGTTCGACCTCGTCGCCCTGCAGCGCCGTCAACGCCTGCTGCACCTGCTGCGACAGTTCCCGCTGGCTTTGCAGCTCATCCCGCCGCGATTCCGGTAGGGGAAGCGAAGCGACAAGCAGCACCGCGAAGCTGGCGGCCGCCAGCGCCCCAACCAGCCGTGGCGTGACTCCCCAACTGATGCGGTCGTAGAACGTGTGCCCCGCCGGTTGCGCCAGCATCAGCACGAACAGGAAGGTCACGACAATCGCCCCCGCGTAGACGGCCACGGTCGCGATGCTGACAAACTGAGCCCCCTGCAACAAGAACAGCGCCGCCGTCCCCAACAGGGAAGCAGCGAACCAGATGGCGCTGTAGACCGGACTATGCGCCGAGATCGTCGCCAGCGCCGCAGCGAGTGTCAATCCGGAAAAGATCCAGAAAGCGGCCGTGGTCGACGTCGAACCAAGATCCGGAACAAGCGTCCAAAGCCAAGCCAGGCCGGCGCCACCGCTGAGTGCCGCCAACACGCGGCGCCAGCGAGGTAGCGCGTAGCCATTGGGCATCAACAGCCAAAGACAAAAGGCCAGCAGCACGGTCGCCACCAACAAGCGCATCGTCGAGGTCGGCACGGACAGTCCTGGCCATCCACCCAAGATGGCACCCACAAGCCCCGACTGGATCATGATCCGCCTCCTGCCCCGCCACTCTGCATCGGCTCTTTGTCCTTTGTCATGTCATAAACACTCAACAACTTTTCCTTGTCGAAGATCATCTCTTCCCGACTGCGGCCCGTCAGGTTGTAGAGACTCGTCAATTCGATCGCGTCGACGGGGCATGCTTCTTCGCACATCCCACAGTAGATGCACCGCAGTTCATCGATCGTGAAGCTCTCTGGATACTTTTCCCGATCGGGCCAAGGGCTTTCCACGCCGACGATGTCGATGCAATGCGCCGGACATGCGGTCGCACAGAGGAAGCAGGCGACGCATTTTACGCGTCCCTGTTCATCTCGATTCAAACGATGGACCCCACGATAAATCATCGGATTGTCGATCTGGGGCTCCTCGTCCGGATAACTGACCGTCACTTTGGGACTGACCAGATGCCGAGCTGTCGTCGTCAGACCACCCACGAAGAGCGGCAAATACATCCGATCCGCCAGACTCAGACGTGGTTCCTGGACCCAACGGATGTCTTCACTGTCTGCTTTCATATCGGTTCTGCTCTGTCTCGGACCGCTTTGCCGGGGAAGGATCAAATCTGGGAGTCAATTTCGTGAGGTTTCAAATCAAGCCGTGGTCGATTGTCTGACAGGAGCGGGCCACACCAGCCGACGATCAACCAACCGACCGCTGCGATAACCCAGCCACTTAGCGCCACCCAAAACGCACTGAACGATTCGCCGGATGTAGCCGATTGCTGCAGTTCGGCGAGCACAGCGACTGCCAACAGATTGGCCACGCCCAAAGGCAACATGACCTTCCAGGCGAGCGCCATCAGCTGATCGAATCGAAAGCGGGGCCAGGACCAGCGTACAAGCATGAAGAAGAGGATGACGACGACGATCTTGGCAAGCAGGACCAGCATACGCAGGAGGGCAACCGCCCACCCAATGTCGCCGCCTGTTCCGGTAATCCAGGGTAAATGCCACCCTCCCAAGAACAGGATCGTAATGAGGAATGCCGCCGTGATCATATGAATGAACTCGGCCGTCAGGAACAGCACGAGCTTCATCCCCGAATACTCGGTGTGAAAGCCTGCCACGAGCTCCTGTTCGCACTCCGGCAGATCAAAAGGCAATCGTCCCGCCTCGGCAAAAGCAGCCACAACGAAGACGACGAAGCCCAACGGCTGCAACAGAACGAACCAGCCGTGTTCCGCCTGCTGCTGCACGATCTGATCCAATCGGAGCGAGCCGCTGTAAAGCACCACCGCCAGAATGGCCAATCCCATCGGCAGCTCGTAGGAAATCATCTGGGCACTGGATCGGAGCGCACCGAGGAAACTGTACTTGTTGTTGCTCGCCCAGCCGCCGAGAATCACCCCGTAGACGGCGATACTCGAGAGCGCAAAGACGTACACCATCCCCACATCGATCTGAGGTGCAACCAACAAGGGAATTGGGTCTTCGATTCCCAGTGCGGGGATCGGGGGCATGACGTTTCCGAACGGAATCACGGCATACACCGACAGCGCGGCGGTCATGATAATCATCGGTGCAATCACATACAGCCAGTGGTCGACGTGCGCCGGCGAGTACTCTTCTTTGAGAATCATCTTGGCCCCATCCGCGATGGGCTGGCCTAAACCGAAGAGCCGAATCCGCGTGAGGGGAATCCCGACGCGGTTCGGGCCTCGTCGATCCTGAATCCATGCCGCCATCCGCCGTTCGACCAGCACAAAATACGCGGCGCCCGCCAGGACTCCACCAAAGAGCACCAAGACTTTGACCAGGGCAACGAGGGTCGAAACTGTCATTCCATCAGACTCCCGTCGTGACTTCACGATTCGCCAATTGATTGACCTTCAAATCCACGCCTACGGCCGGGACCGGTTCCAGCGCTGGTGCGAAATAGGCGATCGATCGAGCCAATTCCTCCAGCACAACCTGGGGCTGATAAAGGCCCTTTCGCTGCTGCAACCGCCAGTACAACTGACCTTCGGTCTGGGTTCCGACGGGTGGACGGACGGCCCAGTCAAACGACTGCAGGCGGTCGCGCGCATTGACGTACGATCCTGCGCGCTCGGCAAACGCGGCGCCCGGCACCTGGTAGGTCGCCCGCTCCCAAAGCGGCGACGGAAACAGGTCCTGCACGATCAGCAGGGGGATCTCCGCCAACTGTTCCGCTTCCGCTTCGGAGATCCAGTCGGTTTTGTATCCGCCGGTCACCCAGAGTGCATCGACCGGGTCCTTAGGCAGTCGCTCGAGGAATTGGTCGAAGGTAACCAACCCGCGATTGAAACGCGCAGCGATCACCTCCGCGCCCTTGCGATTCGGACATTTCTCGGCACGAATCGTAAAACCGTTCGGAAATCGTTCGTCCTCACCCACAACAGGAACGGGCCCCAGGACAAACCGTGCTTCGGAATCCAATGCTTGCAGGTATTGGCAAAGTAGAAAGATCTCTTCGACGGTCAGGTGCGGGGAAATCACCGCCGCCAGGCGGCCCGCGGAGCGCAACTGGGTGTCCAGCTGATTGGGCAATTCCGACCACTCGATCGCCCGCTGCTGATCCTCCGCACGGTATCGCAATTCAACGTTGCGGCGGGAACTGTGGACGTGCTTGAAGCCATAGCGGCCTTCGTCACAGATCCACCATTGATTGACATGGGGATTTTCGCGGGGCTTCAACCGGTAGACACGGTCCTGATTTTCTTCGACGTAGATCGAACATCCTGTGGCGCAGCCGGCACAAACGTTCTCGTGACGCTTCATGAACCAGACGCGCTGCGAATAGAGAAAGTCGACATCCCCGAGAGCGCCGACGGGGCAAAGATCGACGACATTGCCGGACAGCTTATTGGCGAGTGGATGCCCTGGAAAAACGTCGATCTCCTCGTGGGCACCACGATTGACCACCATCAGTTCGTTCGAACCGGTGATTTCTCGGGTAAACCGCACGCACCGACTGCACATCACGCAGCGGTCGACGAACAGCGTGACCGTGTCCCCCACCGGACGCCGGCGGCTGGTGAATGGTTTCAAGTCAGCCCGACGTTCCGACTGTCCATGCTGAAAATGATAATCCTGTAGCAGGCACTCCCCTGCCTTATCACAGATCGGACAGTCGATCGGATGCCGAATCAGCAGATCTTCCTCCACCATCGCCCGAGCGGCGCGAACCTTCTCGCTGTCGGTCACGAAAACCGTTCCGTCGACGGCTGGCGTCTGACAAGCCGGGACCAGCTTGGGCAACAGAGAAACATCTCCCGTCTTGGGATCGCGACGACCCGTTTCGACAAGACACATCCGACAACTCGCAACCACGGACAAACCAGGATGCCAGCAGTAGTGTGGGATCTCGATTCCCAGACGCTTCGCCGCCTGAATCCCGTTGATCCGCTCGTCGTCGCCAATTTCCAGTTCTTGACCGTTGATATAGATGACTGCCATCGATCGCCGTATTTGTTTTTCTGAGGGAGGAGCATCCCGCGACGGAGGTTGCGCCCGAAGACGAGGTCCGTCGCCCTTGTGTTAGGGGTCCGTCACCAGCCTCGATTTCCGCAGCAGGACCGCTCGCTAATGTGTCAGTTCTAAGGCGGGAACTGGTTCTGTTTGCAGGTAGCCCGTGGGGTTGGTTCGTTTAATGTAATCCTCGAACTCGGTACGAAACTTCCGGATCGCGTTTTTCATGGGCCAAGCCGCTCCATCGGCGAGACCACAGATCGTCGTTCCCGGCATAATGCCCAAGTTGTCACCGATCTCCAGCAGCAGATCGAGGTCGATCAATCGACCTTTTCCCGCGCGGATTCGATTCAGCATCTTCAAAGCCCAGGCGGTTCCCTCGCGACAAGGCGTGCATTGGCCGCAGCTTTCATGAGCGAAGAATCGCGCACTGTTGTGGAGGAAGTCCACCATCGAGACCGTCTCGTCCATCACGATTACTGCCGCCGTTCCGAGCCCCAGACAGTCATACCGCCCCGGACCATTGAAATCGAGCGGACAGTCCAATTCGTCTGGTCCCAGAACGCCCATGCTGATTCCGCCGGGCACGACCGCTTTCGCCCGACGTCCCTTCCAGACGCCTCCACCATACGTATCGATTAACTCGCGGACCGTAATCCCCAGGGGCGCTTCATAGCAACCGGGCCGTTCGATGTGCCCACTCAGACAATACAGCTTGGGACCGAAGCTGCCCGGGTCGCGCGGATTGTCCGGTTCGGGTGGGACACCGATCGAGCGGAACCATTCGACTCCGCGGTCGACAATGTGTTTCACACAAGCCACGGTCTCGACGTTGTTGACGACGGTGGGCTTGCGAAACACGCCTTCCACCGCAGGAAAGGGCGGCTTGATGCGCGGCCAAGCCCGCTTTCCCTCGAGACTCTCGATCAGCCCCGTTTCTTCTCCGCAGATGTATGCCGCTGCTCCCCGATGCAAATAGACGTCGAGGGCATAGTCATGACCGAGGACCTTCGTCCCGAGATACCCGGCCGCGTAGCACTCGTCAATCGCCGATTGCAACCGTTGGTATGCCAGTGGATACTCGCAGCGAAGATAAATGTAGGCCGTCGTGGTTCGAGTCGCGTAACAGCTGATGATCAAACCTTCCAGAACCTGATGCGGATCGTCTTCCATCAGAATCCGGTTATTGAACGTGCCGGGTTCACTTTCATCGGCGTTCAGGCAGAAATAGATGGGCCCGGGATGATCACTCGGTAGAAACGTCCATTTCAAACCGGTTGGGAACCCAGCGCCGCCTCTTCCGCGCAAGGCACTCGCCTTGACTTGATCGACGATCTCACCGGGCGACCGCTGCAACGCCTTCCGCAGGGCCTGATAGCCACCCCCCGCCTCGTAGACGGCGAGCGTATGACTATCTTGTTTCTGGATATTGGCCAACAGGACCGGTTCAAACTCAGCCACTTGCCCCTCTCGATTCCGATTCGTGTCGCAGACGGTCGACCAATTGATCGGCCGACCCAGCATCCAGATTCTTGTGCAGCTGTTCGTTGGCCAGAGCGCAAGGTGCATGCTCGCAGGCCCCAAGACATTCGGCATACTCGATGGTCAGTTTGCCGTCCTCCGTGGTCGACCCCGGCTCGACCTGCAGTCGCTCACAGATGTGCTCCAGCAGCTGGTCGCTCCCGCGCAAAGCACAGCTGATTGAACGACAGACCCAGAGCCGTGTCTGGCCGTGGGGTTGATCCTGCTTGAAGTAACCATAGAAGGACAACGTGTCTTGGACTTCAGCCGGAGCCAGTTCCAGCAATTGGGCGATCTCTTCGACCGCTTGCAGCGGAACATGCCGCAGATGGCGATTGACCACGTGCAGGGCCGGCAGCGTTACCGCTCGACGGTCGGGATAGCGAGGAAAGTACGACCGGATTTCCGCGGTCATCTCCTCCGTAAGGATGGGCTCGGCACTCATTCTCAACGGTCCAGTTCAGCAGCGATGATGTTCAGACTGCCCAGCACCGCCACCACATCACTCACGGTGTGGCCGCGAATCAGATGGGGAAACAGTGCAAAATGAATAAACGAAGGTGGTCGGCACCGAGCGCGATAGGCCACGTCGCTGCCGTCCCCGACGAGGTAGAACCCCAATTCGCCGTTCGGGGCTTCAACGGCCGCATAGGATTCCTCGTGCGGGACCTCAAAGCCCCGATTCGACATCACGAGCTCAAAGTGTGTGATCGTCCCTTCGATCGTCTGGTAGACCTGTGACTTGGAAGGCAGCGTCGCCCGGTCGTCCAAGCCGATATTGATCGGGCCGGACGGCAGGTTCTCGACGGCTTGCTGCACAATCTTCAGGCTCTCCCGCATCTCCTCCATCCGCACGAGATAGCGTGCATAGGTATCCCCCGCCGTTGCGCAGCAGATTTGGAAGTCGAAATCCGCGTACGCGTCATACGGCTCGTCCTTGCGCAGATCCCGAGGGACGCCACTGGCTCTCGCCACCGGCCCGCTGCAACAGCGGTTGATCGCTTCTTCGCGAGTCAGAACACCGACGCCGCGGGTTCGATCGATGAAGATCCGGTTGCGGTTCAACAGCCGCTCGAGATCCCTCAGCGTGCGGGGAAAATCTGCGAGGAACTGTCGGATCTTTTCGATCGTCAGCGGAGTCATATCGTGAAACAATCCACCGACGCGCGTATAGCTGTTCGTGAAGCGGGCACCACACAGCGATTCAAAGATGTCGTAGATCTTCTCGCGGGCGTAGAAGCCATAGAGAAAGAACGTGAACGCGCCGGTATCTAACCCCATCGCGCCGACGCACACGAGGTGATCGGCGATCCGCGCCAATTCGGCGACGATCACCCGAATATATTTGCAGCGGGGCGTAGGATCGACGCCGAGCAGCACTTCGACGGCGTGATGCCAAGCGACATTGTTCGCCATCGGCGAAACATAGTTCA
>CAZFWV010000045.1:16439-30015 GCA_964522605.1 uncultured Pirellulaceae bacterium | reverse complement strand
AGGATTTCGGTTGGTTCATTGCCTGCCAGAACTTCCCTTGTTTCCGAGTCGAAAACAATTTCAACAGCCCAGCCTCGCCCTCCCGAAATCGCCGAAGCGATTGTTGCGTCTTCCTTAGGAATGACTCAGAAATAACTTCCTCGTTTAACCGCGTGCCCAGCGGGCCGCGGAAGATTCTGTCCTACCCGCGGGGCGACGCCCACGCGGTTAAACGAAAGGACCGAAACGCCGAAGTTATCTCTGAGTCATCCCTTAGCGGCGGGCGGCACGTTGCTGCCGCAGCGCCTGCCGGACTTCGGCCGAAGACAGCACGCCATCGCGATCCAGGTCGGCGGCAGCGAATCGACGACGGAGCCCACTGGGTAGTTCCGCCAGTTGCAGTTGATCATCACAGTCCTGATCCAACTGCAAAATGAACTCCTCCACGCGATCGATTCGATCGATGGGGCGGCTACCTCGGTCCGACTTCTGGGAAGGATCCAGTGGGACGGCCATGTCGAAGTAACCAATCAACATCTCGTCCCATGTTTGCTCTCCCCATCGAACCGTAGCTTTCGGATCAGGATTATTCAGATTGTCTTCCGAGTTGTCATACTGTGCAACACATCGAATCTCGGTGCCACTCGGAAGCGCGAGCGGCTGCGTTAAACGATAGGCCGTCTGCCAGTTAAAGTCATAGGCAGGTACATCCAGCAACGTTGTCCATTCCGACTGACCAGGAAGGCGCGATAGATACTGGAAGGACTTTCCGCGCACGTGCAGATGAGGCATCATCGCCAATAGCTGAACCGACTCGTGCAACCGGGTACGCGTAGCCTCGCGATGGTCCGAGACCTCAGGTGGAATCTGCAGGAACGGCTGAAAGGCACTCATGGTCTTCACCTCATACCGCACGCTCTCGGCGTCGGCAAAGACAAATCCGATCTGACTGAGGTCGTTCTGTACGGATCCGATCGGCGTGTAGTGCAATTGAAAAACGAGGGACGAGCCTGCCGGCAGAAATTTGGCCATGCCGTCAGGGTAGGGCAGGGCACGCACTCCCGGAACATAGCCCGCCAGGAACCCACGCGCTCCCCCGGCAAAATCGCGATCAAAACCGCCGGGTGGTTCAGCAAAGACCAGAATGTGATGCACGACCGCGCGATTTCCCGGAAGGACTTCGACCGCCTGGATCCAGCGATCCTCGGCAAGTTGAGGATCGACACGGAAGTATTCGTACTGCACCACGCCTTCCGCGGGAACCTCATACGGCTGCTGCCGCATCGGCACGATGAGATCGGGCTTCTGCGGCAGCTGCCATCCCGATACGAACTGCCGCGGCGGCGGCAATTCACGCGGATCGCCTTCTGGAGCACCCGCAGCCACCCAATCGAAGATGGCCTGCCGCTCCGCGTCGGACAAACGACGATCATTGGCAAACGTGCCAAATTCCGGACTCGCATGCCACGGAGGCATGCGACCTTCCCGCACAACCTCTGCGATCATCTCCGACCAGCCCGCGACCTCGGCGTATTCCGTCAGTGCGAACGGAGCGATATCTCCGTCGCGATGACACTCGACACATCGACTTTGCAGGATGCGGGCGATCTGATTCGCATACGTCACCGCGGCGGAATCCTGCGGCTGGGCGACACGACCAATCAGACATCCCGTTACCGGCGTGCAGGCCTGAGCCACCGGGCGACCAGCCAGGAGATCATCGAGCGCCATCTTCAGATCCTGCCGCTGAGGCTCGGGGCGGATATATCCCACACCGTATTGATCATCGATGCGTCCGCGGTAACAAATTCGACGCTCCTGATCCAAGACAAACACCTCCGGCGTCCGCTCTGCCCCCATCTGATCCGCAACGCGATTCCCAAGGTCCTTGAGCAAGGGGAAGTCGATTCCGTGAAGTCGTGCGTAGGCTGCCAGTTCGGTGATCGAATCGTGCGAGTTCGGGTTAATGCCCACGAATCCGACCCCGCGAGACGCATATTCACGTGCCAGACGGACCAGACGAGGTGCGTACAGCTTCGCCAAGGGGCACTCGGTTCCCAGTACGGCAACCACCAGAATCGGATGCTCGGCAAAGTCGTTCAGCGAGTACTGATGGCCGCGATAATCCTGCAGCGTGAAGGCGGCAACCGTTCGACCAATTGAGTCTTCCGCCGGTTGCGCACCAACCGAAACGCCCCATCCAAGAAACCATGCCAGCGCGGTGATCCAGGGGCATACGCGGAACATTCTCATTCTCTCAGTCCTCCATCGGATTCACGGCGATTCGAGCCCCAGCCAGGGCCGCAGGAACAAAAGTGTGAAGCTGGTCACAAGCACGATCCCAATCATGTTACACCAGAATCCCGCCCAGGCCATTTGGCCAATGCGAACTCGCCCTGAGGCGAACACAATCGCGTTGGGTGGCGTCGCCACCGGCAGCATGAAGGCGCAGCTGGCCGCCAGAGCTGCCGGAAACACAAGCAGATAGGGGTGGACGCCTAAACCGGGCGCCAGGGCCGCCAAGACGGGCAGTAGCGTGGCGGTTGTCGCTGTGTTGGAAGTCAATTCGGTGAGGAAAATCACCGCTGTCGCGACGCACACGACGAGCATCGGCGTTGACACGCCGGAAATGTAGCGCGACAGGCTCCCCAAAAACTCCGCAACGCCGTTGACTTCGCAGGCCGTCGCCAGGCTCAGCCCGCCACCGAACAAGACCAATACGCCCCAGGGCAATTCCTGCGTGCTGCGCCAATCCATCACGAACGTCCGCTGCCGAACATCAATCGGGATCACGAACAGTACGATCGCCGTCGTCATCACAATACCCGCGTCAGTCAGATTGGCCAGTGGATACACGGCCGTTGCACCCTCCCCCCAGCTCCAGCGTACAAGCAGCGGGCGAAAGATCCACAAGACCGCCGTGACACCGAATACGATCAGCGTGACCAACTCGCCTCGATTCGGCGTCCCCAGACGTCGCAACTCGTCGGCGACCAGGTTTTGCCCGGCATCGATCCGCTGCCGCCCCACCGGAAACAGACAGCGCGTGAGTAACAACCAGACCAAGGGCAAAAACACCGCTGCCAGGGGTACTCCAAGCAACAGCCAACTCGCAAAGCTGATCTCGGTGCGGTACGGTTCCGCAATCGTGTCACGCACAAAACTGACCAGAAACACGTTGGGGGGAGTTCCAATGATCGTCGCGATGCCGCCGATCGATGCCGCGTAGGCGATGCCAAGCATCAAGCAGACCGCAAAGTTCTCGTCCGTTTCCGATTCTCCCGCCGCCAGGACATCGGCGACGGCCTGATCCGGACTTCGCGGTGCCAATCGAACGACGCTCATCGCGATCGGCAACATCATCGCTGCCGTCGCCGTATTGGAAACCAAGCCGCTCAAGACGGCTGTCGCGATCATGAACCCAAGCACCATATTTGCGGGAGTGGTGGCAACCAAACGCAAAGTAACAAGCGCGATTCGTCGATCGAGCCCCCAACGACGCATCGACAGGGACAACAAGAATCCCCCCATGAAGAGGAAAATGAGTGGATGCGCGTAAGGTGCCGCGGCGGCCGGCATCCGCGCTACGCCAAACAGAGGAAATGCCGCCAAAGGCAACAGGGCAGTGATCGCAATATCAACCGCCTCACTCAGCCACCACACCGCCATCCAGATCATCATGGCCAAGGTCGCCCGGCCGGCAGTCGTAAACTCCGACACGCGCCCTTCCGGTCCGACAAACGAGTGCGGAAGACTCAGGAAGGCGAGCAGTGCAAGCAGCGGCCCCGCCACAAGTCCCGTCCACTGCAGAACTGTGTGCCAGGAAACCGTCGAACTCCGGTGAATCGTTCGCCTCACTGTCTCGGTTCGCGCCTCGTGACAACGGCCTGGTAACCAGTAAAAAGTCTAACTGCTGCGATCCTATGAAATGATCGGGCGCGATCCAGCTGAGCGGGGACTGTCTGGCGGCTGCTCGAATGGACGTCCGAGCGTCCCCAGACAGGGGCGAAACGACGCCTCACTACCAGCCACCGAACCGGTACGCGTACGGAATTGCGCTCGATCACGTAGAGCCTTTGTTTACCCCATCTTTCCCGGTCTCGGGTGCACTTCAGCCCTTCTACGAGTGGACTGGGCCCCGTTAATCCGACTCCGGATTCGGCTTTCGACCATTTTTCCACCATTCGATTCTAACCCACCCGAATTGCCTCGCGTATGCGCGGATTGAGGAACTTCGCGCAGATTTCGCCGGCAGTCTGAGCCACCGACTGGGCGATGCCAAAAGTTGTCGGCGGGCAAGTGCCTGACTACAATATCGCCGCCCGCTTGGAAGACGATTCACGAGCATTTCTCGGAACAACTATGGTTTTTCGGCAACTGGGGTCCCTCAAGGCCTCCTGGGATAAGAGCCAGCTGCCACGCTCCATCCTACTCCGATCGGGCAGCCAACCCTCGCGGGGAGACTCTATCTCCATTCTGCTCTTTGCACTCTTCCTCACCGTTGGCTTCATCCCGTCTTCGCCGCTCCGTGGTGCCACGCCGAGTGAGGCGGAGCAGTTGTTCTTTTCCGGGGATTATGAAGCCTGCCTGGAAATGTCGCGGGCGGAGGTGAAACGGGGCGTCTGGAATGAACAGTGGTCCGAGTGGTTGATTCGTTGCCTGTTGACGCTTGGACGGTATCCGGAAGCGCAGAGCGAGTATGAAGCGGCGCTGAAACGTTACTCGAATCGAATTGGCTTGCGACTGTTGGGGCATGACGTTTACCGGTACGTCGATCAGTCGGAACGGGCGGATCGAGAGCTGGGGCAGATCTACGAGTTAGTGCGTTCCAGTCCGTGGCGTTACGGTTCGACGCGCGATCAGATCACGATCGGTCGCTTCTTCGTCCTGTCGGGGGAGGATTCGCGGAAGATCCTGGAGCTCATTTACGATCGAGCTCGCGAGCAGAATTCACAGCAACCGGAGGTTTACATCGCGATCGCCGAGTTAGCGTTGGACAAGAGCGACTCGGCACTTGCCGTTGAGAATCTGCAAGCGGCGGCCAAGCTCTCTCCGGACAACCCCCAGATTGCGTACTTGGAGGCGTTGGCCTGGCGCGACAGTGAACCACCAAAAACAGTCGCCGCGCTACAGCGAGCACTGCAACTCAACCCGCGTCATGTACCTTCGCTGCTGCTATACGCCGATCAGCTAATCGACGCCGAACAATATCAGGAAGCCGCCACGACCCTCGAGCAGGTCCTGCAGATCAACCTTTTTGAGCCGAAGGCTTGGGCCTATCACGCGGTCCTTGCCCATCTACAGGGCCATTTTCGCGGTGAACAAAAACTCCGCGACGCCGCTCTTTCCACTTGGTCGACGAATTACGAAGTCGACCACCTGATCGGTCGTAAACTGTCGCAGAAGTATCGTTTTGCCGAGGGTGCTCAGTACCAACGACAAGCGTTGCGGATGCGATCGGATTACCTTCCCGCGCGATTCCATCTGGCGCAGGATCTGCTTCGCCTGAACCAAGTCGACGAGGGTTGGCAGTTAGCATCTGATGTTCAGTCTCAAGATGGCTACAACGTTGTCGCGTACAACTTAATGACATTGAAGGACCAGTTGGATCGCTTCCAGACTTTGACTGCGGACGGACTCGAGGTGCGTATGGACGCGCGCGAAGCGAGAATCTATGGCGCGGAAGTTCTCGATTTGCTTCAGACGGCGCGAGAGGAATTATGCGAGAAGTACGATCTGCAGCTACAGCAGACGATCGCCGTTGAGATCTTCCCGCGACAGCAGGATTTTGCCATTCGCACGTTCGGGCTGCCGGGCGGCGCGGGATATCTGGGAGTCTGTTTTGGTCCTCTGATTACGGCCAACTCGCCCGCCGCGCTACGCTCGACACCGTCGAACTGGAAGGCCGTCTTGTGGCATGAGTTCTGCCACGTCGTCACGCTGCAGAAGACCAACAATCGAATGCCCCGTTGGTTGAGTGAAGGCATCTCGGTCTACGAAGAACGCCAGCGAGATCCGTCCTGGGGCCAGCAGATGACGCCCGAATACCGCGAGATGATTCTGAATGGTCAGTTGACGCCGGTCAGCCAGTTGAGCGGAGCTTTCCTCCGACCTCCGTCTCCGGCGCATCTGCAGTTTGCCTATTATGAATCCTCCCTCGTCGTCGAGTTTCTGATGGAACACTACGGGCTGGACATCCTGCGGAACATTCTGGTCGACCTTTCCGTCGGGATGCCGATCGAGACTTCGCTGCAGCGCTATGTGGGTCCGCCCGAAATCGTGGACCAGCAATTTGCCGAGTACGCGCGGGAACGGGCGGAGCACTTGGCGCCACAGCTCGACTGGACACAAGACTTACTGCCCAAAGATGCCGGACTTATGCAACTGGAGTTGCTGGTCGAAAAACATCCCGATAATTACTGGCTCGGGCATGCACTGGCTCGGAAATGGATCCAGTTGGGTCGCTGGCAATCCGCCCGCGAGTTGCTCGAACGCTTGCACGCCGCCTATCCCACCGACACATCCGCCGGAAACGCAGCAAGCCAATTGGCACGCATTTACCGCGAGCTGGAAGACCCAGCAGCCGAGATGCGCGTTCTGAAGGAACTGGCCGATTGCGATAGCGATGCGGTGGAAGCCTTTCTGCGACTGATGGAGTTGGCCACTCAGGAGGAAGACTGGGAGCTGCTGCGTCAATCGGCCCGGCGAATGTTGTCGGTCAACCCTTTGATTCCGATCGGTCACGAGATGATGAACTTGGCGGCCGAGCGGTTGGACCGGCCGCAGGACATCGCGGACGCGCAACGGGCGTTGCTGGAGATGGATCCAGCGGATCCGGCCCTCGCCCATTATCGGCTCGCCGTCGCCTGCCATGCCTTGGGGAAGCCGGATGAAGCGCGTCGCCAAGTTGTCCGCGCGCTCGAGGACGCGCCCCGCTTCCGCGCCGCGCAACAATTGCTTCTGGAGTTAGTGGATCCTCATGTCGCTCCGTAAGAATGTTACCAGAGCCATGCAAAGCCGACTCTTCATGGTCTTCGCACTTCTGGCCCTGATTGTCGCCTCGAGTACTGCCCAACGGCGTCGCCCCGGACGCAACTTCTCGGAATCTCGTCGCAACGGCGTCCCGGAATGGGAAGTGGACCAGGATTTTCCTGAAGACCTGTTTACCTTCGTTCGAGTTCAATACGATTCTTTCGGTGGGCGGCGGGGCTATGGCCGAGGCGGAGGCGGCGGTTGGGCAATCGATTTTCCGGATAGCGATCTGAACTTCTCGCTTCGCCTGCAGCAGTTGACGTCGCTTAAGGTCAATCCTCAGCCGCTCGTCCTTCAACTGACCGATCCTCGCCTGTTCGACTATCCGTTTCTTTACCTCATCGAACCGGGCCGTCTTTACTTTCAGGAATCAGAAATCGCCGCGTTGCGCCGTTACCTGTTGAATGGCGGTTTCCTGATGATCGATGACTTCTGGGGTGAGTTGGAGTGGCAAAACCTGCGAGACCAACTGCGGCGCGTGTTTCCGAATCGACAAGCCGAAGAGGTTCCGCTGTCGCACGAGATCTTCCACTGCGTTTACGACTTGAAGGAAAAGCCACAGATCCCGTCCATCAATGTTGCCGAAAGGGGACGCGATCAGGGAATCACTTGGGAACCGAGATACGATTCCGACACGAGCACACCCCATTACCGCGCGATCCGCGACGACGAAGGGCGCATCATGGTCTTCATCTGCCACAACACCGACCTGGGGGACGGTTGGGAGCGGGAGGGGGAAAACGAGTGGTACTTCCAGGAATTCTCCGTGAAGAAAGCCTACCCCATGGGAATTAACATCGTCACCTATGCCATGACGCACTAGCTGCTCATTATTCAGGAGACAAAACGTTGACCGCATCGCCGCTGACGTACGATCAAGAACGCGAAACCGTCGAGCTCTTACAGGCGAGCCGCGACAAGATCAATCACGAGTTAGAAAAGACGATTGTCGGCCAGAAGGACGTGATCGAACAGCTGTTGATCGCCTTGTTTGCCGGAGGGCACTGTTTAATCACCGGAGCTCCAGGCCTGGCAAAAACTCTGTTGGTCCGCTCGATCGCCCAGATTTTTCATCTCAAGTTCCAACGAATTCAATTCACTCCCGATCTGATGCCCGCCGACATCACCGGCACCGAGATCCTGCAGGAAGCGCAGCAGGGACGCCGCGAGATGCAGTTCGTCAAAGGTCCCATCTTTGCGCACGTGATTCTTGCCGACGAGATCAACCGTACGCCTCCCAAGACCCAAGCCGCGCTACTCGAAGCAATGCAGGAGTACCAGGTCACTGCGGCAGGTGTCCGTTACCCTCTGGAAAGACCATTCTTCGTTCTCGCGACGCAGAATCCGATCGAGATGGAGGGAACCTACCCTCTTCCTGAAGCACAATTGGACCGCTTCATGTTCAATGTGTTGATTGACTATTTGCCGCAGGACGAAGAAGTCGCGGTCGTTCTGCGAACAACTGCCGAGCGGCCCGAAGCCATTCAAGCCCTCTTTTCCGGCGAAGATGTGTTGCGGTTTCACGATCTGGTGCGTCGCGTTCCCATTGCGAACGACGTGGCACACTACGCCGTTCGCCTGGCGGCCGCCAGCCGCCCCGGTCAACCAGGAAGTCCTGAATTCGTCAATGAGTGGGTCAGCTGGGGCGCCGGACTTCGGGCCGCACAGACTCTCGTCCTCGGCGCAAAAGCTCGCGCTGTCCTGCGCGGGAACTCGCACGCGACATTCGACGATGTTCGACACTTGGCCCACCCGGCTCTGCGCCATCGAATCCTCATCGGCTATAAGGCGGAGGCAGAGGGAATTACGGTCGACGACTGCATCGACCGCTTGCTGCAGGCCGTTCCACCTGAGTCCAAAGCATCCTGAACATGTCGCAAATCCCTGCCAAAACGTCGACGTCGCGAGCACACCGATCTCGGTCTGCCGCGGAGCTGATTGATGCAGCCGCGGTCATGCGGATCAAACATCTACCGCTGCGTGCGCGCATCATCGTGGAAGGCTTCTACAGCGGTTTGCATCGGAGCCCCTTTCATGGGTTTTCTGTGGAGTTCAGCGAGTATCGTCAGTATTCCACCGGTGACGAACTTCGCTACCTGGATTGGCGGCTGTACGCGCGGTCCGACCGGTACTACATCAAGCGATTTGAGGACGAGACGAATCGTCGCTGCTATCTGCTTGTCGATCTGAGCCGATCCATGACGTTTGGTTCCTTGGAATACAACAAGGCCGAATACGCGCGGACACTCGCAGCGACGCTGGCACACCATCTGACTTTGCAGCGGGACAACGTGGGGCTCGTCACGTTCGATGATCAGTTGCGTGAATTCCTGCCGGCACGCTATCGGCCCGGACACCGGCACCAGCTGTTACTGATGCTCGAGCGAGCCGAAGCGGGGCAGGGCACCGACATCCTCGCACCGCTCCAGCAGATCGCCAAACTTGTGCGAAAACGAGGATTGATCGTCCTGATTTCCGATTTACTAACACCGCTGGATCAATTGCAGACCAACCTGGGATACCTCCGGTCTCGCGGTCATGAAGTCTTTCTCCTGCGCGTGCTGGACCCGGCCGAACTTGAGCTCCCAAGCGGACAGGCAGCGCGATTTCGCGACGCCGAATCAAATCGCGAGATCTTTGTCGATCCGGAAGTCGCCCGGCCGCTCTACAGGAAGCGGTTCCTGGAGCACGAGCAGCAATTACAACAGATTTGTGCAAGGCTCGGAATCGACCTCCGGCGAATGATTACGAATCAGCGACTTCAGGATGCGCTGTTCGAACTGCTGGCGATTCAGGCGCGGTGGGGACCGCTACCGGCGCGACGACGGAGCCCGGTTCGCCCCAGTCGGGGAGGAAAGTCATGAGCTTGCTCGCTCCCCTTTATGCGCTGGGCGTTTTGGCCATCTCGCTGCCCGTGATTTTCCACTTGATTCAGCGGCGCCCGCGCAGCGAACTCGTCTTCAGCTCCTTGATGTTTCTCTCTCCCTCGCCACCACGACTCACACGACGTTCGCGTCTGAATCACCTGCTGCTGCTGCTCCTGCGCGGTTCAGCGATCGTTCTGCTGGCATTTGCCTTTGCACGGCCGTTCCTGCGCGGAACTTTGCTGAGCGATCAGTCGCCCGCCGGTCAGCGGGTCCTACTTTTGATGGATACCAGTGCCAGCATGCGGCGTGAAGGATTATGGGAACAGGCGCAATCGATCGCCAGCCAGGTCGTGCAGAGGCTGCATCCGGCGGATCAGCTCGCCATTCTGACTTTTGACAATACGGTCCGCATTCCACTCGGGTTTGGTACAAACACCCAATCGCGCCAGCGAGACCGCCAGTCGCTTGCGACCGAAACGCTCGAGAGGTTACAGCCAACTTGGGGAGCCACTGCGCTTGATTCCGCGTTGGCCACCGCGGTGGATCAACTGCGGGAGGCCACGGACGCAGCCTCACAGCCGGATCGCATCTCGACGAGCCAGATCATTCTGATTACTGATCTTCAGCAGGGCGCTGCAATCGATTCACTGCGATCTTTCTCCTGGCCGGCAGAAGTGCGACTTGACCTGCGCCTCGTGAAGCCCGTTTCTTCCACGAATGCCAGCCTGGATCAATTGCCGAGGATCGACGCCGGCGCAACGACGCCCGATTCGGTCCGGATCCGTGTCACGAATTCCGAAGCATCTCAGACGGATCGCTTCCGCATCGGCTGGGTGATCGAGGATGCACAACTCGACCAGTCGACCCTCCAGACGATCCAGGTCCCGGCGGGCCAAAGTCGCGTGATCTCGATCCAACCTCATGCGGTTTCGCGAGAACTCCGACTCGAGGGCGACGACGATCGATTTGATAATCGTCTGTACGTTGCGCAGCCGGAGAAGAAACAACAAACCATCCTGTATCTCGGCCCCGAAGAGGAGGATGGCGAGAGTCCATTGTATTTCCTGAAACGTGCCGCACTCGATACAGCGAACACACAAGTCGATATCTCAGTACCATCCACCGCTCAACCACTGGCCGCAATCGATTCGTCTCCGACGCCCTTCGTCGTTGTGGATCGACCCTTGTCGACATCGGAGGCGGAATCACTGCGGGCCGATGTCGAAGGCGGCGGTCACGTTCTCGTTCTCCTGAGTCGTGAATCAGGAGTTGCTTCTGCCGAAGGATTGCGACAACTACTGCGCGACGAGACTCTACAGATCGTCGAGACGGAGCTGACCGATTACGCAATGTTTCGCCAGATCGATTTTCAACATCCGCTCTTTATGCCTTTCGCGAACCCCCAGTTCAATGACTTCACCAAAATTCGATTCTGGAGCCACCGTCGGCTGACCTCCTCTGCCGACGATGAGAACACTCCTTCCTGGACCCTACTCGCCGACTTTGACGACGGCGATCCTGCTCTTGTGGAACAAGTCTCAGGCAAGGGTCGGATCTGGATTCTCACCACCAGTTGGGCAACCCAGGAAAGCCAGCTTGCCCTGTCGACAAAGTTCATCCCGCTGTTGGCTGGAATGCTGCGTCTTGCGGTTCCCGGGAACGTCGCGGCGGAGTACGCCGTTGATCAACGTGTGATCCTTGAGGAAACCGAAGCAGTCGTCGTATTGCCGGATGGCGAAGAGATCTCCGTGCAGGAATCGCCCTATACCCTCAACCGCACGCAACAGCCGGGAATCTACCGGGTTAAATCAACGAGTGGCAAAAACGAGTTTGCGGTCAACATCGCGGCGGAGGAGAGTCGCACGGATGCAATGGATCCGGTCGAACTGGAACGCCGGGGTGTTCGCGTGGGAAGGGCGATGACCACGGCCCAGCTTGAACAGCAGAAGAAACTTGCGCGAGATACGGAACTGGAATCACGCCAACAAATCTGGCGGTGGTTAATCGCAACAACCCTTGTTGTCCTGGCGATCGAAACGTTTCTCGCGGGTCGCCTGACACGGCGTCAGACGCCGGTGGAATCAGATACAGGAAGTGATCGAGATGGATGATCAACTGCGACATGCGTTGCAACAAGCGCAGCGGCGTCTTCAGGGAAGGCGCCGATGGATCCTGCTGAATGTTGTCGGATTTCTCATCGCGATCGCGGCATGGTTCGCATTCCGCCAAGCCTCGGCCGGACAGTTAGCCGGCGTTCCCACCGGTTGGTGCCTGTTGTTGCTGATGCTGAGCGCGATCACCGTCGTCTACATCACGTCCGTCTTTTCATTTCGCGATCTTACCAACGTCGCACGTTATGTTGAACGACGGTTTCCCGCGCTGAATCAGGCGCTCCTGGCCGCTATTTCACCTCAATCGCTGACCGCCGATCATCGCGTTGGATTTCTGCACTCCGGATTGATTCGACAGGTTCGTCGACATGCACTGATTTACGATTGGCGACAGATCGTTCCGACGTCACAACTGTTCTGGCTGCGAACCGCAGGAATCGTGCTCCTTTTGATCAGCTCAGGCTTTGTTTATCGGCTGGTCGACATGCCCACTCCGCCCGCACTGGCGACCACTCCATCTCGTATCCCGTCGCATCAGCCGCCGGAAATTGAGGTTGAGCCGGGGAATACCGAGATCGAACGCGGTACGAATCTGACGGTTGTCGCCCGGTTTAAGGGTTCGATCCCATCGCAGGCGACCTTAGTGGTACAAGCACCCGACGGACCGGAACGACGGATTGTGATGCAACGCCGACTCGATGATCCGCTGTTTACCGCAGCCGCGGAACAGGTCAGAGAGGATCTGAAGTACCACATCCTGTATGGTGAACAGGAGTCCGACGAGTTTCAGGTTCGAGTCTTCGACTATCCGGAGTTGGTCCGCGCCGACGCGATGATTGATGCGCCGGATTACACGGGCTTGGGTGACAAACAGTTACTGGATACACACCGCGTAACCGCCGTCGAAGGGTCTCGCTTATCTTGGACGCTCGAGGTCACCAAGCCACTTGCGACGGCAACCCTTGAGAGTGATTCAGGAGAAACGATTTCATTGGAAGCGGATCCGGATCATCCCCTACGCTACCAAACCACCATCACCTTGCTGGAAGATCGCCGGTGGAAACTGCACCTGCGAGATCCAGACGGGCGTGAGAATCGAATCGAGCACGAGTTGATCGCGAAAGTCAATTCCAACCAGCCTGCGCGGTTGAAGCCACTCGCCGCGGAAGATGTTCGGGTCTCACCACTCGAAGAACTAACCGTGCGCGCATCGGTCGAAGACGATTTCGGAGTTCGGCAGTATGGCATCGCCTTCGGCCGTCCCGGCGAGCCGACCCAGGAGATTGTGCTCGGGGAGAACGGTCCCTCGGGTCAGCCCCAGGCGATGGACTACCTGCTCGATTTTGAAGCCCTCGAAGCGCAGCCGGATCAATTGCTGACTTACTATTTTTGGGCCGAAGATACCGATCCCCAGGGTCAGCCGCGGCGGGCATGGAGCGACCAGTACTTTGCGGAGGTACGACACTTTGAAGAGATCTTCCGGCAGGGGCAGGCTGACGCGAACAGCGAAGCCCAGAATGAACAGCAACAACAACAAGGACAAAGCGGTGGGGAGGAAGCCGCCGCGCGACTCGTCGAGTTGCAGCG
>CAZFWV010000045.1:5359-16339 GCA_964522605.1 uncultured Pirellulaceae bacterium | reverse complement strand
GCACCAGCGCGCGAGCCTCTTCAGCCCGCCTTGCAGGCGGAACAGGCGAGCTATCAAAGTCTGCTGCGTCTGCAGGCCCGTGAGCATGAGGTTGCCCGGTCGCAAAGTCGCAGCCAGAGCCGTTCCAGTTCCGCAGCCAGTCAGCGCCTGCAACAGCAGTTGCAGCAACTGGAACTGGAAAATGATGAGAATCGCTACGAAACCGAACGCCAAGCCCAGGCAGAATCAAGCGAGCCTCAACAACAGACCGAGCGTACGCTCAGTCGCCTACGCGACTTGGCGCGCAGGCAGCAGGATATCAACCAGCAGCTTCAACAGCAGCAAGTGGCTTTGCAGGAGCAGGCAGATCAGCAGGCAGCCGATGAGTTAGAACGGCAGCTGAAGCGACTTCGTGACCAGCAGGAACAACTGTTGCGCGACGCGGACGAATTGCAGCAAGAACTGGCGGACAACGAAACGCCGCGCGAACTTCAGACGACTCGACAGCAACTGGAAGACACGCGGGAACAGCTGCAGCAAAGCGCCGAAGCGTTGTCCGCGGGAGATGTCGCTCAAGCCCTCGCGGAAGGCACACGCGCGCAGCGACAACTATCGGAGGCCAGACAGCAGTTGCGTCAGCAGTCGGCTGATCGATTCTCCGAAGAGTTGCGGCAGATGCGACAGCAAGCTCGAGAACTCGACCAACGTCAGCAGGAGTTGGCTCGCGAGATGGACCAGGCGGAGACATCCAGTCAACCCGGCCTGCGAAATCCAACGCAAGACACCGCCGTCTCCGAACAACTTGCCGAGCAACGCAGCCAACTGGAAAATCTGCTGGACCAGATGAAGAGTACGATTGAAACGGCCGAAACCGCGGAACCTCTGTTGGCGGAGTCCCTGTACGAGGGCTTTCGGGAAGCAGGCCAGCGGCAAATCGCCGAAAACCTCGAGCAGACCCGCGAACTGTGGAACGACGGACGCCGTGAGGAGGCAGCGGAGCAGGGGGACATCGCCGCCAATGATCTGCAGCAATTGCGTCAACGTGTCGAGGCGGCCGCCGAAAATATTCTGGGAAGTGAAGCAGAAGCGTTACGGCGTGCAGCAACAGAATTGGACGACTTAGCGCAACAACTGGCGAACGAGTTGGACCGGGCGGAAGCCGGCTCGGAAGGCACGCCTTCCGATTCGACCCGCCAACCGGGACAACAACAACCCTCCGCCTCGTCGGAAACGCCGCCGTCCCGATCGACAGCGAGAGAACAGGGCGAGAACGTGGGCGAGTCGATCGCGACAGCCGGCAATCCGCCCACCGATTCCCCGCCGTCCATGGATGACCCAAGCGGCCAGGTCGCCCGATCCTCCGCTGACTCTTCGGCCCGTACACGTGGCGGCAATGCCGATCCAGAGCAGAATCGGGCTGTCCCCTCCTCGGCGGCGAATCCGTCGCGGGACGGTCGGCCAGAGGATTCGCTGGCGGCCGCTCGGCCCGACGGTGGAGGAATCCTGCAATCTCTGGCCGACAGTCTCGGGGGCGGACCGATTACCGGAGATCAGTTCCGCCAATGGTCCGATCGTCTGCGGGATGTCGAAGAGATCCTCGATGATCCTGACTTGCGTGCCGAGGCGGCGCGGATTCGGGATCGGGCCCGTGAGTTCCGCTTCGACTTCAAGCGACACTCCCAGCAGCCGCAGTGGTCTCTCGTCCGCGAGCTTGTGGCCGAACCGTTAGAAGAACTCCAGCGTCAGGTCGGACAGGAGCTGCTCCGCCGCTCCGCTCAGCGCAATTCGCTTGTCCCCGTGGATCGCGATCCGGTCCCGGAGGAGTTTGCCGAGCAAGTGCGAAAGTACTACGAACAGTTGGGGCAGGCACCATGAGTTGGGCTGCAGTCAGTTGGGGAAGTCCCCAGTGGACCCTGCCCGCATCGATCGCAGTTCTGCTGCTGGTGGGGCTGTTGATCTGGAGTTATGCGACCGCCAAGCCGCGTACGGCAATCCGATGGCTGGCCTTCGCCTGCAAATTAACCGCAATCGTCCTGTTGGCCTTTTGTCTGCTGGAGCCTCTCAGCACGCGCACGCGCGCGGTCCCGGGCGCGAACTTGTTCGCGATCTTGGTGGATGACAGCCAGAGCATGCAGATTCACCGCCAAGACCTTCCAGTCGCGGAAACTCTGACGACCTGGCTGGACCCACAGCAAACAAATTGGGGCGCGCGTCTCGCACAGGAATTCGATCTGCGTCGATATCGGTTTGGCAATCGGTTGGAGAGCATCGATTCCGACTCCCCCTCTACATTCACCGCAACCGCCTCGCACTTGCATGGCGCCTTGACTGCCCTGGCGGATCGATATCAAACTCGTCCCCTCGCGGGAGTACTGCTCCTAACTGACGGCAACTCGACAGACCGCATGAACGAAAATCGCACGGTCGCGGATCTCGGTTTTCCAGTTTTTCCCGTCGTCCGTCGCATCCCGGACGCACCTCGCGACGTACTCGTCAAGCAGGTGACGACGAGCCAGACGAACTTCGAAACAGCCCCGACGACGATCGATGCCCAGCTTCTCAGCCAAGGTTTTTCCGGCCAGATGCTCACGGTTCGGTTGCTGGGTCCTGATGGAGAAGTGATCGAACAACGCAACGTCGTTGCACCGGCCGACGGACAGCCGATCAACGAGCGATTCCGTTTTCGTCCTGCTGAACCGGGCGTCTCGTTTTACCAGGTGCAGGTCTTTTTGCGCAGCGAATCGCAACTCTTTTCGCAGGGCGAGTCGCGGGTCGAGGCGACTCTGGAGAACAATGCGCGAATCGTGCGAATTGACCGCGGGGGCGGCCCCTTTCGAATCCTCTATCTCGGTGGCCGTCCTAACTGGGAATTCAAGTTCTTGCGTCGCGCACTGGAAGAAGACGACGAGATTGAATTGATCGGCTTGCTGCGGATTGCTGTGAAAGAGCCAAAGTTCGTTTTTCAAGATCGTGCCGGAGTCGGCTCGACGAATCGACTCTTTCAAGGCTTCGACAACCTCGATCCCGAGGAGGCAGAGAGTTTTGATCAACCGGTGCTGGTCCGAATCGGCGTCAAAGATGAGACCGAGTTGCGTGATGGATTCCCAGACACGGCGGAGCAGTTGTTCGCCTATCACGCCATCATTGTCGATGATCTCGAAGCCGATTTCTTTTCACCCGACCAACAATTGCTCGCCCGGCGCTTCGTCGCACAACGAGGTGGCGGATTCTTGATGCTGGGCGGCTTGTCGACTTTTTCCCATGGTCGGTACGATCGAACTCCGCTTTCCGATCTCCTGCCCGTGTACACGGATCGCGTGGCGACTCCGCCTGCCTCAAATCTGTTTCGCTGGCAACTGACGCGCGACGGTCAACTGGAACCCTGGACTCGACTCCGGTTGACCGAAGATGCCGAAAACGAACGATTGCGGCAGATGCCCGAATTTCGCATTTACAGCTTGGCGGGAGACGCAAAACCAGGGGCCACCATTCTGGCCAATGCGATGACCGGCGTCGCCGAACGTGACGTTCCCGCGCTGGTTACTCAGCGATTCGGCAAGGGACGCTCGTCCGCGTTACTGCTGGGAGACCTCTGGCGATGGTCGATGCGCCGTGAAAACCAACAAACCGACGATCTGTCCAGCTTCTGGCGTCAGACGATCCGCTGGCTTGTCTCCAACGTGCCCCAGCGAGTCGAATTACAGTTCCCCCGAAACGACGAAACCCCTGAGTTGTCGCGGATCGAAGCCCGTGTTCGGACTGCAGAATTCGAGCCCGACGAAAACGCCACCGTCCACTTCACGGTGACGACACCCCAGGGCGATGCGGTTCCGCTGTCGACCGTCGCCAGTGCGCAAGAAAGCGGTCTCTACACCGCCGACTTCTGGTGTTCGGAATCGGGCGCATATCGGGTGACCAGCGACGTTACGGGCTCCGATGGCAGCCAGCTCGCCGTCGCACCAAATGGTTGGATAGCGCAGCCGGGCGAGCAGGAGTTCCAGCAACTCCCGACCAACCATGATTTCCTTCGCCGCTTGGCCGAGCAGTCGGGAGGCGATCTCGTGGAACCGGAGTCTTTGGATTCGTTTGTTTCCAGCTTACCCAATCGCCCGACCGTTGTTTCCGAGTCCTTCATCGATCCACTCTGGCATCACCCATGGGTCTTTCTGCTCGCGATTGTTCTGCTCTGCCTGGAGTGGGGACTCAGACGCTGGAAAGGTTTGGCCTGATGGCGTACCTCGCAAAGTTGCTATCCGGAGCAATCGCGACCTGCCTGATTTTGACGGCCGGCGTGTCGGCAGAAGAAACAGGTCGCCCCGACCTGCTAATCGTGACTGGTGCGGGAGGCACACCCGAGTATGAAGAGCTATTCCGGACGTGGACCGATCGATGGCGTGAATACGGAGAATCGCTGCCGACGGCGATCCGCGTTATTGGGTTGGAGACAGAACAGGCCACCGATCGCGAACAAGTGGAGTTGGAGCTGAGACAAATTGCGACGGATTCGCGAGATGATCCGTTGATCGTCGTCTTGATCGGCCATGGAACCGACCGCGAGGGCACGGCAAAATTCAACCTGCGAGGCCCCGACATCACCGCGTCGGAATTGGCCCACTGGTTGGATCCGATCACACGACCGGTGATCGTCATCCATTGTGCGTCTTCCAGTGGCGCCTTCCTGAAACCCTTGGCCAGCGAGAATCGGATCACCATCACGGCCACGAAAAGTGGTGACGAAGAGAATTTTGCTCGGTTTGGCGATTTCTTCTCGCAGGCGCTGACCGATCCGGCAGCCGACTTGGATCATGACGAAACGATCTCGCTGCTCGAGGTCTATCTGCTTGCCTCCGACCGTGTTGCGAAGTTTTACCAGCAGCAAAACCGTTTGGCCACGGAACATTCTCTGCTGGACGATAACGGCGACGGTTTGGGAACACCGGCGGATTTCTTTCGCGGAATCCATGCGGTGAAGGCTGCCCGCAGTGGGGCGTCGCTGGACGGATTGCGTGCCCATCAAGTGATTCTCACTTCGATCGGTGATCCGCCGAGCCTGACGGCCGAACAACTGGCCGAGCGCGACTCGATCGAGCGCCAGATCCAACAGCTCCGCGCAAAAAAATCCTCACTGTCCACCGAAACGTATTACGCTCAGCTCGAACCCTTGCTGATTGAGCTCGCTCGCCTGGGCACTGCCGCCCCGTGAGCTCGATCGTTGATTGGCGGGGCATCGACCGCCCGACTTTCGTAGGCCGACTTGTCTCAAGTCGGCCTACGGAGGACCGCGCAGACCCGAAACCGGAAGAGCCGACGCCCCCCCACGGAGCAAGCGAGACTGGACAAATCGAATGGACAAGCCTATAGGATGATGATGTGGTCCATGTTCGGCCGCGCCTTCCCAAACCGGGTTTTTGAAATGGCAACGATTCACGATCGACGCCCGATGGCGGATCCGTCGCAGGTCAAGCCGCCGCGATTGCCGGCCCTCGATTTGGTTCAATCACCGCGTGTCATGCAGCGGCTGGCCAACTGCATGTTGATTCTGCTTGTCGTTGCGATTGCTTGCATGGTCTTCGCGCCGTGGCAGCAATCGGCCAAGGGAACAGGCCGCGTCGTCGCTTTGGAGCCCCAGGAACGACAACAGACGGTGACCTCTCCGGTCAAGGGAATCGTTGATCGGATCGCATCGGGGCTGCTGGAAGGAACCGAGGTGAAGCAGGGCGATTTCATTCTCGAGATTCAACCCAATGCCGCCGATTTGTTGGAGCAATTGAGCGCCCAGCTACGGGATCTGCAGGTCAAACTCGATACCGCGAACACAAAGACGGAGGTCTACTCACAGAATATCGAAGACCTGAAGGCGGCGCGTGACTTTGCAGTCGACGCCGCGGAGGAAATGATTGATGCAGCATTGGCCAAGCTGGATGTGAAACGCCAACTCGTTCCCGCCTACGAAGCCAAGGAACTGCAGGCTCGCCTGAATTTCGAACGACAGAAAGGGCTGGTGGAGCGAGGCGTCAAATCCAGAAAAGAAATGGAGTTCGCCAGAGAGGAGTGGGATGTCGCAACGTCCGACCTGCGATCCGCCAAACAGGATGTAACGGCCGCCCAACAGGAATGGGAAGCAAAGACTCAAGAACGCGGCGAGAAACAGCGGGAAGCGGATTCGAAAGTCCGGTACGCAGAAGCTATGTACGAGGACGCTCGGGGCCAGGCTGCCACCGTACAGAAGGAGATCCGGGATCTGAAGATCAAGTTGTCCGAGTTGGACCGACTGGTGATCAACGCGCCACGCGATGGAGTCTTATTCCGCATCGCCACGTTCGAACGGGGCCAAGCAATCAAGGAAGGTGACCCGCTGTTCACAATCGTTCCGGATGCGAAGGAACGCGCGGTCGAGCTGTGGGTCTCGGGAAATGATATTCCACTGATCCGGTCAGGAGATCACGTACGGCTGCAGTTCGAAGGTTGGCCAGCCGTGCAGTTCACCGGTTGGCCCTCGGTGGCGGTCGGAACATTCGGAGGGGAAGTGACTGCGATCGACGCAACGGACGACGGAACTGGCAAGTTTCGCGTCCTCGTCAAGCAGGGCGCCGAAGGCGGATGGCCATCGGAGCAAGTTCTGCGGCAAGGGGTCCGCGCCAACGGTTGGGTGATGCTCAGCCAAGTTCGACTCGGGTACGAGATCTGGCGACAGCTCAACGGATTCCCTCCCGTTGTTGCCAGAGATCGCGCAACGGATAGCACGGAAGTCCGATCGAAAGCCGCGCGCCCAAACTAGACGACACCGCTGTTACGACGGCCGTATCAAAGTCTCTCTTCCGTTGCCGAATCGAGCCTCGGATGGTAGGACGGATTGGCAATCCGTCCCCCTTTATTCCTTGTAGGACGGATTGGCAATCCGTCCCACATAGACAAGGTCAATCCGTCCCACATCGAAAGGGACACGGTGAACGTGGAAAACTGGAACCGCCGGGCTCCACCGGGATTTCAAGGGCTCCACCCTGACCTTCCCGTGACGCTTTATCACCGGCATCTGCCGCATTGGCGTCAAGACGGTGCAACCTATTTCGTGACTTTTCGACTTGCCGATTCACTACCCCAGGCAAAACTGCACGAACTCGAGTCCCTGAAGCGCGAGTTTGCGGCGCGACACGGCATTCGTGGGACGGATTGGCAATCCGTCCTCCGAAGAAAAGCTGATTCGATTCCACACAAGTCGTGGGAAGAATTCTCGAAGGACCAGACGCAACGTATCGAACGATGGCTCGATCAGGGACTGGGAAGCTGTTGTCTCAAGAGCCCCGACATCGCCAACAAGGTTGCCGATGCGCTACACCATTTCGACGATGACACCTACGAACTGGGGAGCTATGTCATCATGCCGAATCACGTTCACACCATCCTGCGCCCACTCCAACCCACGACGGATCCGCTGGAAAAGATCCTGCAGGGCCGAAAGCGCCGCATGGCACGCGAAATCAACGTCCGACTGGGTCGGACAGGTGAGCTTTGGCAGGAAGAAAGTTTCGACCGCATCATTCGCGATGAAGAACATCTCGATCGATGCCTTCAATACATCGGCGATAATCCACGAAGAGGCGGGTTGTCCGCACACGCCTGCCCACGGTGGGTGCGACCAAGCTGGAAAGCGCTCGGTTGGGACTTTCGCGACTCGTAATGGTGACCGTTGTAGGACGGATTGGCAATCCGTCCCACTTGATCCGTCCCACCCAATCCGTACGGCATCGACGTGACAACAAACGCGACGCGACTAGAACGCGAGCTGAATTTGAGTACGAATCAGCCAGCCGATGTCGCCGGGTGAAATATCCAGCGCCGAGGAGTTGATCGGGGCGCCGTTGAGCCATGTGGCGTCGGCGGTGAGTTTCGCATTCTGACCTCGGAAATACCAGACGAACCCGCCCGCGACCTCGTCGGCGCTCTGTTCGTCTTGACCAAGCGTTCCGGAAGTCCCAACAACGCGAGACCAGCGGGCCAAGAGCTCAAGTTTCTGTGGCACCGCGAATTTGCCGACCTGCAGCCAGAACCCGTGGTCGAACAAACCGGGCAAAACGTCGCCGGTATAACCGTGGATGTTGCGAAAGTAGTACTCGCTCGTAACGGACCATCCCCGATATTTGGCCGACGCGTCGACGCAGAAAGTATCGACGCTGTATTCGACAATCGCTGCGGGCAGCAGGTCACTCAAGCGGCGGCCCGAATCGACCACGCGGATCACGTTGAATTCGGTGGCACTGCTTCGATCAATGACGGTTCCCGCGTATCCTGCCCCTACACGTGTTGCCAGCGACTCATGCCAATCAAAATCGGACAATGTGCCGGTGCCCCAAGTACCCAACGGAAAGGCAAATATTCGTGCGGAATACGCGAAGTTATTGTCCAATGCGCCGACACTTCCGGTCTCTGCTCCTCCCGTGATGAATCCATTAAAAAGGCCTAATTCCCACTCCATGGGCGTGTCCCGACACTCGACTTCGCCCCCAAGGCCCCAGGCTAAGCTGCGGTTCAGATCGAAAAACATGCTCGCCACAGACCGATCTGAGAATTGAAACTCCCGAGCCGACATGAATCGGGCGAATGTAAAGGGAACCTTGTAACGACCCGTCTTGAACACGAGGGCACCTCGACGCGTGCTCAACCAGTAGTGCCCCAGGTCAAATTCCAGAAAATAATCCAGCAGCCGGATTTCATCGCCTCGACTGCTGCGACTATCGATCTGAATGAAGTACCGAAGATCGGGTGTAAACGCGTTACCAGAGAAGATCAGGCGACCGCGCATGAGTTGAAATTGATTTAGGTCTGGTCTCTGCGTCCGCGATTCAAACCGTGTATGTCGAAGTTGCGCCAGCCCATTCAATCGCAGTAGAAACGGCAATTCAGCAGGGTTGATCCCCGGGTTCCCTTCGCTCGCGATAACAAAGCCGCGGTCGTAACCTACGTCCACGGCGTCGATCCACGTGGGGATCGGCTGCAACACGGAGGAAGGCGCGCTCTCGTCGAAATCAATGATCGTCGATTGGGCGGCTGGTTGAATGTCGACCCGTCCCGCGGAATCGCCTTCTTCTTCGGAGGCGATCAGCGATTTCCACTCGGCGTCAACCGGTGTGACAACTCCTGAGTCCATGATCAAGGAATCTGCGTTCGCATGATGCCACGGTTCATTGGGGTCGCGCTCTACCCAAGAACCGGCCTCGACAGACCAATTGTCCGCCCGCAACTCGGCCCCCCCCATGGCGAGAAATGCAACGAGCGCAGCAACTAGGCAGAGCAACCTCCTGTGGCGGCGAAGACGCAGACCCGGTCGGGACCAGTCGCTCGTGAGAATTCCAAGACGCATCGGGGCCAAGGACGGTCGCTAACCGTCGCAGTCTCCAAAGGTACCCTTCGCGATGACTCAAAAATAACTTCGTTGTTTTCCAACGAGGGTGGCTGGGGTCGAGCGCAGCGAGCCCCCAGATTACGTGGCTGGGGGCTCGAAGCTCGTCCCTCGCGTCTCGACCCCAGGCACCCAAATGCCGAAGGTGTTTCTAAGCCGTTCCTTACAGGTCGCATTATCGGCACACCTTCTGCGAACGGACGGGCAAAACAGCTATGTCCGTCGCAACCGGTGGGACCCGCACCTTCCCCCCAGCCCCCCCACACCTCCGAAACATCGTAGACTTCGCCACGGAGTCGCAAGACCTTAACCCGGGTGCGGGAGCCCCACTTTCGGAACTCCTTGTTCGTCCATCTCCGGTTGCTCCGTCCCTGGCCGTCCAACAGGGACTCCCCCCACGAATCTCCGGTTGACTTTTCCGACCCCACCGCAAGTCGGCAGAAGCGGACATGTACCCCAAACGCCTCAACCTTTCGGCCTGCCGCCGGGGCGATTCGACCCACAAGAGTGTATCATGGTGGCTGCAGTTCGATTTCTCCCGGAACCCGACGGAGGTGCAAAATGAGTAATCCAGGTTGGCTGTCTCGATTCAGCACGACGTTCGTCGTGTCGCTGATCCTCCCAGTCTTGATGTGCGTCCCCAACGTAAACGGCCAGGAATCCAAAGAACCGGGCTCAAAGGAGGCGCAGCAAGAAAAAGAAGACACGGTTCGGCGCCGTGCTGAGGAGCGGGAGCTCAAACAGAAGATGGACGAAAAGGAACAGCAACGCCTGAAGGAACGCGAAATCCAGCAGGCCATTCGCAAGAAGATGCAGAGTCTGCGTCGTGAAGGGCGACACGAAGAGGCAGAAGCGATTGCGCGTGACTTCAAGTTGCGCCAGCAGGCTGAACGAAAAGAGAAGGAATCCGCGAATCGTAAGAAAGTCGTGCCCGAAAAACCACCACACGCCAAAGGTGCCGATGCGCGGATGGAACATCTGAAACAGGCCATTGAACATCTTCGTGCCGCGGGAATGGAGGACTTGGCGGCCCACGTGAAACAGCAAGGAGGTCGGATCCTTACCGGATTGCCTGCTCATGCCACCGGGCCGGAAATGCCGCCTGCCCCTCCCCACATGCCCCCGCCGCAAATGGAACGAATCGGTCAGGCGTTTCAACAGGTTCAGGAGGCGATTGCCAATATCGATCGCCGGCTCCACGAGTCCGAGCAACTCGGGCGCGTTCTCGATGAAGCTCATCGCCGAATCGACGAACTATCACAAATGGCCGACCACCGCGCTCGTGAACTCGATCAGGCCGTTGGCAATCGGATCCAAGAGCTGGAACATCATTTCTCACGGCGGATGGAGGAGATGGAACGCGGTCTGGGACAATTCGTCGAACGAACCCAGCATGAACTCAACCAGCGACTCGAGCGGTTCATGGACGAACAGCAGGAAGTACGCCGCGAGCGAGAGTGGATGGAGCAACGAGAGCGAGAAGAAATAGAACGCCGCGAGCAGCAAGAGCGCGAAGCGATGGAGCAACGCGAAGACGAGGATGACGAAGACGAGGACGACGAAGACGAGGACGACGAAGACGAGGACGATGAAGACGAGGACGA
>CAZFWV010000045.1:0-5259 GCA_964522605.1 uncultured Pirellulaceae bacterium | reverse complement strand
ACGAGGACGACGAAGACGAGGACGACGAAGACGAGGACGATGAAGACGAGGACGATGAAGACGAGGACGATGAAGACGAGGACGACGAAGACGAGGACGACGAGCACGAACACGAGCGAGAATGAGGTACAGGCTACGAGTGCGAGTGCGTAGCGTGCGTGATCCTTAACTGACGGAACGCGCGCGCAAGTCGTCGGGAAAAAGGCGGGAGTCGAGCTGATCCCGGAACCCCGAAGCGCGAGCGAAGGGGTCCGGGCAACACGGCAATGCACGAGAGTTCCGCCCCAAACCGTCCCACGGCGGGACATTCGGCAGTGGAGAATGCGGATCGACCGTCCTGCGGACCTCTTCGCTCGCCCTTCGGGTTGTGCGTGCTTGGTCTACGAATCCACGCACCGCAGGGGTCCGGACTCCTCTTTTACCGCCGTTCCACCTGCGGTTTCTGTTCGGCCTGCGGCTTCGCTTCCGATGAGCGGTGCGGAGGGGGACTGTAGGCGGACTGGGAGGGACGAAGTAGCATAGGATAGAGGGCTTGGAGTGCGGGGTAGGGCAAGCGATTCCGGCTCGCCGTTGGTGTCCTGGCCCCGAATGAGTTCCACTTGCCCTAAAGTCATAAGTCCCCTACATTTCGCGTTTTGACGCGAGTAAATGGGCAAGCATGTCATCGATTCCCGTTGGGGGGAAAGTGCGGCGACGGTACGGAAGATGCTGAAAGCTCGACAGCGGTTCGGTAAGTATGTGATTGAACGGCGGCTTGGCGAAGGCGGCTTTGCTGTCGTTTACCAGGCAAGGGACACGATTGAGGGCATCCGTGTCGCGTTGAAAGTGCCCTATCGGCATCTGCTGACGGGCAGTGCGATGGAGTCGCTGCGCAACGAAGTGCGCGTGGCGGCGCGACTGGAGCATCCCAACATTCTGCCGCTGAAGTACGCGGACTATATCGGTGACCAGTTGGTCATCGTCACGGCCCTGGGAGAAATGACGCTCCACGAGCGGCTGCAGCGGCGACTTTCCGTCGATACGGGGCTGCAGTTTGTCGAGCAGATGCTGGGTGCCGTTTCCTATGCCCATGAGCACCGGATCATCCATTGCGACATCAAACCAGACAATTTCGTGTTGTTTCCGGACAATCGGCTGCGGCTGACGGATTTTGGAATTGCGCGAGTTGCCCTGCGAACGTTGAAGGGATCGGGAACGGGGACGGTCGGATACATTGCGCCAGAGCAGGCGATGGGCAAGCCGTCATTCCGGTCTGACGTCTTTTCGCTCGGCCTGGTAATTTATCGCATGTTTTCGGGAGTTCTTCCGGAATGGCCCTACGACTGGCCGCCACCCGGTTTCGCACGTCTGCGGCAGCGGCTGTACCCAGAACTCATTTCACTGATCCAGAGGTCTCTCGAACTGGATGTGCGTCGCCGCTACTACGATGCCGGTCAGATGCTGGCAGCCTATCGTCGAATCAAGGTACCGACGATCCGCCATTACCGGGAGCGGCATCGTTCGAATGGGCGCGCGGCAAGGGAGGTAAGGGAGCTTGACTGGCAGCGTGTCCGCCACCGAGAATTTCAGCGTCGATTTGGACGACTTCTCCAGACGCGTCATCAATGTGCGTCGTGTGAAGGTCCCGTTGCCGAATCGATGTCGTCTTGTCCCTGGTGCGGTAAGAAGCTGAACTTTCGGACGGAGGAGACGAATTTTCCGGCGCAGTGCCCACGCTGTCACCGTGGCATGAAGGTCGACTGGCATTATTGCCCGTGGTGTTACGGGCCCGGGTTTGAGCCCTTGAGCACGCGGAGGTACTCGGATCGACGGTACACGCACCGTTGCTCCAACCCAAATTGCGAACGCAAGCTGCTCATGCCGTTCATGCGTTACTGTCCGTGGTGTCATCGCCGCGTGCGGAAGAAGTGGAAGATCGAAGGATCCAGCGATACGTGTGGCCGCTGTGGCTGGGGAGTACTGCGAGCGTTTTGGAGTTATTGTCCGTGGTGCGCATCACGAATTGGGAAATAGTCTTTCTTTTCCGATTCGATTGCCCTCGGTTCTCGAAGGCAGGATGATTTCATGGCCAGCCCAACGGCCTCACCTCAAATTCTGCTTGTCAATGCAGACGACGCGCAACCGCAGGTATTTGCTTTTGCCGGCGGACAAGCAGCCGTGTTCTCACGTCGTTGTCCCACGAAGACTGGCGCGAACGAAGACGCCGCAGCTCTGCTCTCATTCGGCAATAGCTCCGGTCTGCTGGCCATCGCCGATGGTTGCGGTGGGATGGCCAGTGGTGAGTTGGCTTCCCGCTCAGCCATCGAGTCACTCGATTCTTCTCTGCTCGACGCAACCGACTCACCGCTTTCGCTTCGAGCCGCCGTCCTCGACGCCTTTGAAAAGGCCAACCGCATGGTACTTGAGATTGGCAGCGGTGCAGCAACCACGCTGGCTGTTGTCGAAGTCGACGGCTCACTCCTTCGCACCTATCACGTCGGCGATTCCACGATTCTGCTCATCGGAAATCGGGGAAAGGTGCGATTGATGACCACCTCGCACTCCCCCGTGGGTTATGCCGTCCAGGCAGGGATGTTGGACGAACATGAAGCGATCCATCATGAGGACCGGCATTTGGTTTCGAATGTGATTGGAAGCGAACACTTTCACATCGAGATCGGCTCCAAGCGGAAAATGCACCTTCGAGACACGGTGGTCATTGGGAGCGACGGATTGTTCGACAACCTGCTGCTCAACGAGATTGTCGAACTGGTTCGCAAGGGACCGCTTGAGACGGCAGCGCGTCGCGTCGCCGAAGCCGCCACGCAGCGGATGGACCACCCCACCGAAGATCTGCCTTCGAAACCGGACGATCTGACATTCATTCTCTTTCGACCGGGTCGCCGTGAGTCTGGGGCATCAGAAAGTAGTCGATGAGTCCTCTGTAGCCGAATTCGTGAGAATTCGGATCGCGCCCAGGACCTCCGAAGTCCCACGACTTCCGCGACAACAGAAATCGCTACTCCAACTCGCCACGCTGAATTCGATCGATCGCTGCATTGATTGCGTCGTGCAAGCGTTGATTGTCCTCGTTGAACTGCGGCCGTCTGCCGTTTAGCAAGATCGCACAATCGACGCCATCGGTCCGTTGCTGAATCATTGCCGTGGTACCTGGCAAACTGCCAAAGAACAACCACGACTGATGCTGTCCGGGCTGACGTGGTTCGCCGCTGATCCAATAGGCCTGGAGGAACTTACAGAGTGACGCCGCGCTCGTCGTTAATCCACCGTGTGCGTCCATCACCTCAATCGAAAACGCCTCTTCCTGCACCGGATACCAGACCTCTTTCGCGGGACGATCTGCAATACGGTTGCGAGAAAGCGTCAGGTCATCGATTCCGAGGGGCTGACAGATCACCTCTTTCACCGTCTCGAGGTACGACTTCCCCGAAGCTTTCTCGATGACTCGCCCCAGCACGCAGTAACCGAAATTGGAATAACAGGATCGTTCGCCGGGATTGAATTGCAGCGGCTGGGTCAACATGTACTCGATGACATTCCTGGGCGTTGCGGCAGTGGCCAGGTCCAGCTCCTGTTCAATAATCGCACAGCGGAACATCGGATCGAACGCCTGTTCGCGGTCGAAGCCCGCCTCATGCTTCAGAAGCTGTTCCACCGTAATTCGATTCAGTCGTTCGTCACCGAGTCGGCCGCCGGCTGGTTCGATGCCCAGGAAGGGAAATACGGGCAGGTCGGCGTGTAGGCGACCTTGGCGGATCAAGGTCTTGACCGTCGCGGCGGTGATCGGTTTTGCACAACTGGCGATGCGCATCGGCGTACCCGGTTGTGTGGGCAGTCGCCGCTGCCGGTCTCGCCAGCCATAGCCCCGGGAGTAGAGCAGCACACCGCGTCTTGCGACGGCGAGCGCACCGGCCTGACAATCCACCGATTGCATGAATTGGTCCATCACGGCGTCCAGCAGTTGGACGCCGGGGGCCGGCGGACCGGTAACCGGACGGCCGGAAGCAAGGCGGCTGGATTCCACCTTCAACTCGTCGCTTTGACCGATCCGCTCCGGCACAATCCCGTTGGCGACCGAGAGCAGGATGGCCAGCCGCATGAGAGCGCATCTCGAAACCGGCGGGAGAGCGACCGCGAATGTGTTCTTGAGCCGACTCATCGTCAACCGGTTGGGCGCGCAACGCATCGATTTCGAAGCACCCCCAGCCCTTCCACTTCGACCTCGCATGTGTCCCCCGGTTGCAGGAACACCTGGGGCTTCCGGACGAACCCGACGCCACCGGGCGTACCGGTAAAAATCAGGTCGCCGGGCAAGAGAGTGGCGATCGAGGAAACGTGGGCGATCAACTGGGGAATCGAAAAGATCAGTTGCCGAGTATTGGAGTCCTGCAGCGTCTCGCCGTTTCGACGGAATTGAATCCGTAATGCGTGGGGATCGGCGATCTCATCCGTCGTCGCGAGCGCCGGGCCCGTCGGAGCAAACGAATCGAATGTCTTTCCGAGCAGCCATTGTTGACCGTTCCGTTGAAGCTGCCAATCCCGCGCCGACACGTCGTGACCGTTCATGTATCCCGCGACATACTCCCCCGCACTGGCAGCTGACACGTTCGTCGCACGGCGGCCGATCACCACCACTAACTCCGCCTCAAAGTCCACCTGCTGACTACTGGGAGGCAATAGGATCGGGCCCTCCGGACCGATGATCGCCGATGGAAACTTGTTAAACACAATCGGCTCGGCAGGAATGGGTGCCCCGGTCTCCTCCGCATGATCTCGATAGTTCAGTCCAATGCAGACGATTTTTCCCGGATCGGGTATGGGGGCTGCCAGAGTGAATTCGCGGACACGTGGGGCGCGCGCATCCTCGGCAATGGCGGCCGCTCGCGACAACTGGTCCGCCGCCAGGATTCCACGGAGTGTCGGCGCCAGCGATGCGTCGGCCGCGCCCAGATCGATGACTTCGTCACCCTGGAGGACTCCGGGACGCAGTCGTCCGTCGCCCGCGTCATAACTTACCAGTCTCATGCTTGGTACTCCTTGTTCTCAGGAGGTCGACATTGCCGGCGACGGCACGAGTCGGCTAGATCCGGTGATCGACAGGCTTCCTCGTGATTGAGGCCGTCCGATTCCCATCATCCCCTTGAATGCTAGAAGCGGTTTCAAAACCGAGATTCGGGAGGGTGAGGCTCGGCTGTTGAAAATGTTTTCGACTCGGAAACATGGGAAGTTCTGGCAGGCAATGAACAAACCGAAATCCTC
>CAZFWV010000044.1:0-31642 GCA_964522605.1 uncultured Pirellulaceae bacterium | reverse complement strand
GGAGCGCAAGCATGTCGACCAAATCGGTGAGGGCCTCCGCTTCACGTCGTTCGGTATCGGTGAGTGAACCTTGCTGGTCTTGTCGGTCCAGAAGGAACTGGAGTCGGCCGTCGAGAGCCGAAGGCAAGCGTAACTGCTCCCAGTCGCCGTACGACGAGTGGCAACCGAGGTGGCAAATGACACGGAAGGAGAACGGCCGTCATCCTTCGACGAACTACTTGCCGCTTCCCAGGGCGTTCCTTGCTTCCGTGAGCGGAATCATGAGAGTCATGGGATCAATGGGCGATGAACGAAATCCGCAGCGCTCATAGAACTTTCGGGCCTCTTCCGAGATGGCGTGCACAAGAATCGCCCGGATCCCGGCAATCTCCCCTGCTGCGATTGTTCGCAAGATGGCATCGCGAAGCAGTCCCATCCCGATGCCCTGGCCACGGTGGCCTTGGTCCACGGCGAGTCGTCCGATGACTATGACCGGGACCGGATCGGGCATATTGCGGCGCACGCGGCCAGCCACATCTGCATGCGCTACGGCGCCGGCCGCAAGGCAATAGTATCCGACCACCTGCTTTTCCGCTCCGACACAAACCACATAGGTCCGCGAAGCGCCCCCCGCTTCGTTTCTTAGCGCTCGCCGTCGGAGCCAATCGTCGAGCGACGGCTCCCCGCTATCGAACTGGCTAAGATCGTGGGCGTCGGTAATCGGCTCTGGCGGCCGCAGGCCGCTTCTCTTCTTGCGCGGCACGGCGACTCACTCCCAGGGAGTGGTACTGGTCAACAGTCGACGCAAGCGGGGATTTGTGGCGGGCGGCTTATCGAGCGCGGCCGCAAACTCGGAAAACGACCTTTCGCTCAGCGCGAAAAAACAACGATCCAGTAGGACCGATTCTGCTTCCCGGCGAGCGGCTTCGACCATGAACTCGGTGCGGCTCTTGCCCAGGGCGGCCGCTGCTTGATCGATGAGGTCACGGGCACTCGCCTGGAGGCGGAGGTTCACCGTGGCATCGCGGGTTGTCGATCGTGCGGCGTCTGCTTTCATAACCTCCCTCCTGTCTACACAACAAGCGTACGCTCCTGTGTTGACAATGTCAATACAACTCTCGGCGCCCGGAGAATGATGGGCAGGAGTTGCCATGGATGCAAAAGGAAGGACATGGAGGCTACCGTCGGCTGCGGGGGGGTGATCGAAATCCTCCACCATGTCCCTTCAGCCGCTGCGAGTCAATGAGTTCCTCTGCGGCAACTGGGGTCGCAACGAATCCGCTGTCTGGTTGTTTCGACGATTGGGCAATTCCAAGCATGATCGCCGTTTGAGGTTCAGCGGAATGTTCGGACCCGACTCCCTCAGGGAGGTAGCGGCGACGACGGAACGATTTATGTGGGGTCCAGAGACGGGAATCTCTACGCCATCTACGGCGCATCGGTTGGATTGGCCGAAACCCCATGGCCGATGTTTGGGCGTGACTTGCGTCACACCGGGATGTAAATGTTTTGCGTTTGGGGAGAAGCGGGGGCGGCGTCTCCCTGGGATACGCCTTGGTTTGCCACGCTTTCGACGGCGATGATTTCTCGCTGCCGAGATCGCGCGCGACCCACTCTAATCAAAACGCTTGCCCCACGGACGCACCATGTTCGGCCCAAACTCTCGGTCATCTCGGGAGTTCGTCCAGCTCCGTCTGCCATTTCTGAACGTCCTCCGGCTTGTTCAGCACGTTTGCGACCGCCATCAGATCATGGAGCACCTCTTCGATGTAGCGGCGTCTGTCGACGGACACCTTTTCGCAGGACGACGGAGAAGACCCGGCAGCAGTCCCATCAGCAACAGCAACCAGCCAGTCGGCTCCGGCACGACCACTGGTTTCCGCGACCCCATCTCGTAGCCGCCATCTTCCAGCGCCATCACGAGGTCCCCCGTGTCGAACATACCGTCAGCGTTTCAGTCGCCTTCGGACCATCCAGCAGTCTCCTGCGTCTCGTACTTGCCTGCCCCCAATACTTGGACGAGATCACCCGTATTGAATTCGCCGTCGAGGTTGGCATCGCCAAACCAAGTAACAAGGGTCTTTTGCACCATGAATTGCAGGTCGTCTTGAGTGACGCTTCCAGAGATATTCAAATCAAATCGCTTTTCCTGCAGGCCCGTCCGGATGGTGTCACTCAGCAAATCCAGGTCATCTACTCCGACGATACGATCGGCATTGAAATCTCCGATAGCGGCGGCGACGAGGCCCATTACGGAGTGATCTCGATCGCGCGACCCGTATCGCGACCCGCTGGGCACGCGGTTAAACGAGGGGGTCGATCGCCTTGTTTGCGCGACCAGATCCGTGCTGCTCGCGTTGATCGCATGCTGCAGCCCGTCGATGTCCGCGGCGTTCACGATCCGTGAGAAGAAAGGGGTTTGAGGTCGCTTGTTACGACGTCCTTAACACAACGAAAGCCGATCGTCGCGCAGCGGTCCAATCCTGGATACATCAGAATGAACTTCGCGTGGTGTGTGCAGGGTCGAGGTCCGCCGTCGTTGTACCAGATGCTGCTTGTCCCAGGATCCGCGTGCGGGTCGAAATAGCTTCCTCCACGCAGGATCGCAAAACGCGTGTGGCCGTCGCTCCGCTGGCTTTCGGTCCACTCATAGACGTTGCCGGACATGTGGTAACAACCATAGGGGCTTCGGCCATCCGGGCAGGAACGAACCGGCATCGTATGCGTGCCGGTCCGATTGACGTGTTCCGGAGTCGGATCGTCATTCCCCCACGGCCACTTGCGCCCATTCGTACCTTGAGCAGCCAGATGCCACTCCTCCTCTCTGGGCAACCGTTTACCCGACCAAGCCGCGTAGGCTCGGGCGTCATCCAGGTCGATGTACACGACCGGGTGATCGGCAAGTCCTTCGGGCATCTCGCCGTTAGGCCAATGTTTCAGGAAGTTTTTTGGCTCCTTCGGTTGGTAGTCGGTGGCGTCAAGAAACGTCTTGAACTGCGCATTGGTGACCTCCGTCTCGTCGATGAAAAACGGCCCAACAGTCAACGGACCGATTCGATGTTCCACCTGGCCCATCTTGAAGAAGCGAGACTCCCATTCGCTTGGATCGACCTCTGGATCCGGGTAACACCCGCATTCGATCGTCTTGTGGGACAAGTTCATCGTGATCTCGGTCTCCGGGACGAACACCATTCCTTCGAGCTTCGCGTCAACCGATACGCGCGGCGTTGGCAGCACCGGGACTGGATGAGCCACCGATTCCTGTGAGTTTCTCGTGTCGTTCGCCAGGCGTGCTGTCCAGTCCTGACGGCGCTGGGTCTGCAGCAGTTCGGCGAGCTTCGTGTCGGTCCGTCGGGCAGTGGTAATCAAAATCCCTCCAAGCCGGTCCACCGACCCGATCACTTCATGGCGGTTCTCCTCCGCCTCCACCAATTCCAACTCACGCCCGTTCCAGAGATCGTAGGCTTTGGGCCTGCCATTGCTTGCTGGCAGTGAAACGGAAAGCAGGTGCGCGTCGTCAAGCGGCCGCCCGTGGTTGACGAGCGTGAACAGTGTCTCGCGGTCAAGCGTGAATCGGTTCGCGTACAGGCTGTCGTGTTCGGTCGGATAGTACGGCTGCCAATCGCCGCCGGTAAAGTGCTTCGCATACGTCCGAAGAATTCGAACCGCATGCGACCACAGCATCCGATCTTCCGCTGGCCAGGGGTTGTAGGTTCCAAAGATGTTCTCCCACACCGTCATGCCGCTGCCATTGAAATAGGCGTTCTCAATCTCCTGGTAGTGCGTCAGATGGCGCTGTTCCCCATGACCTTTCCAACGACTGATTTGATATTCCATGTGCCGAGGCTCAATCCATTTGTGCTGCAGAATGCCTGGCTCAGGAAAAGGGTTCGTCCCGAACTGGTACCACGATCCCATCAGGAAGGAAAGATCTTCCACTCGCGGATAGAGTTCCGGCACCAAGACGACACCCTTTCGTCGTCGGTCGACTTCCAGTCGCAGATCGGACGAACCGGAGGACAGCGTATCCAGGAAGATGCCATCGCAATCCATCGCGACAACCAGGTCAGCGAGTGCCTTGGCGTCCGACACTTGTTCGCGCCGTGTGGCTCGATCCCAGGGATTGTAGTCGATGTGAACCTTGAGTCCGCGCTGGTGAAGCTTGTCGACCAACTGGCGTAGACCGTCCATTCCGCCCGGCATGTCGCGGTAGAAGTCGAACTGGTTTCGCTCATCGAAGCCGATTCGTGGGTAGGCCTGCCAGAGGAGCACCGCATCATACCCACCGAATTCTCGCTCTCCATCGGCCAGGAACTTGTCGATCGTATACTGACCGGATTGCGGGTCATAGAACGACAAGTCGTACAGGAACGTGAAGTGATAAGAGAAACTCGTTGCCAGCCATTTGAGGTCCTCGCGATCATACAAGCTCATGTCGAGACGCGCGGACTCCGCCCCCGCGTCTCGGATCGTTCGGATGCGGCTTGTGTCGTTGACCAACAGCTCAAAACTGCGCAGTTCAATCTCTCCGGGCGTTGGATCGCAAACCTGGTCCATTCCAAAAATCGGGCGCATCCAAGCCTGGTCTTTGTCGAATTCCGGAACGGTTGCCGTCACGGTGACCGTGTGCCACGTACCATCCTGCGGAACGGTCACCGGACACGCGTCGAGGTCACTCCATCCCATCTTGCGGCCCTGATGGTCGTGAATGTCGAACGCAAGATAGAACGTGCCGTTGCCATCCGTCTTCGCGCGCGCGTCCAGTCTCCATGTCAGCTGCTCTCCGCTTCCCAGTTTGAGCGCCTGTGACAATCTCTCATTCAAGCGGAGCCAGGAGCCGCCTTGACCATGAAAACGGATCGTGTAGAGCAACTCCTTTTCTGAGTCGCGTTCCTGATTGATGCCGAGGACTGACTTGCGATAGGCGTGCATCGCCGCAAGCCATGCGTCGTACTGTTGACGGTCAGTTGGTGGGCGAATAATTCCCGGCGCACCGATCTGGATCAAATCGCGGACCCTTGCGCCGGACCCCGAATGCACGGAACCACCCGGATCGAAAAGGCGGTGTTCGAGTTTCGTGAACGCCTGTGCCACCACGTGCTCTTCCGACGAAAGAACATCGCCGTGCGGATCGCCACCGATGTAGACGGAATACGGAGCGCCGAACCGCACAGCATGCGCGTCCGGCGTGTCGTATCCATCCTCGATTGACAGGATTGGATTTTGCGCCGCGCAGGTTTTTGCCGTGGTGACGACGCCTAACATCGCGGTGAGTAATCCGAGACAGAGCTGCGCACAGGACGCGTACAGATTCATCATCAGGAGACCTTTCTTCTCCATCGGACCCCGACGGTTTACCGAAGCGAATTCAGCAGTGCCAAATCAGATGGTGTGTCACTCGTGTGAGGTGCCGCTTCGAAATTGGTGTGCCACTGGCTTTGCCCGTGGCCTCCTTCGTCAAGGACAAACATTGGCAAAGCCAGTGGCACACGACCCCAAGGTTAGATCCTGACAAGGCACTAGTCTTCGACAAGTTGTACAATATGGGTCGATCTGCCGAGCCGTCAACATCGAGTATGTAATGAGGAACGGGCTTTTCACGGAGCGGTCGAGAGGGACACCAATGCGACGAACACATCGATACGGGTGCACCCTACTGATCAGCACCTTGGTAAGCTGCCTCAGTTATTCGTGCGCGGCCTGGCATCTACAGGATCCACTTTCTCCGCGAGAAGACGTCAGGGACCAACGATCGTACGCAGTCGAGAAGGCAACAGACGGCGGCGACTCGCGATCGCCACGGACCTCGAATGGTTGTCAGGCGATCAGCCGGGGCTTATGCTACGGCAAGTGCATTCCCCTCCCTGGAAGGCAGGGTGACCTCTCCAGCAAAGCCTGGCCCGGTTGTTCAAGCAGGTGTCTCGGCGCAAGAACGGTCGCAGCACCGGTGCGTCTGAGCAAAGCATTCCAACCTCCGTCGAACGGGCAGCATGAATCACATGTTCGAGGGAGTTGGCGACGTCCCAAAACGCACGATGTTGTCGTTCCTTGGATCAGAAAGGGGATTTGGAATCATGAGTCGACAATTGAACCGTGTCCCATTGGTCCTTCGCGCTACAATCCTCACTTGCGCTTGCCTGTCACCCCTACGTGCAGACACGCTGCTGCATTACGATTTTCTTGATGGGAGTGGAACAACCGTGACCGACTTAAGCGGTCTGGGTAACGACGGAACGCTCGTGAATTTCGTCGATACGTCCGCCGGCGCAGGTGCATTTCGAATTTCGGAGGGATGGGTCGCGGAAGGCGGCCTGAGTTTCCTGGATGACGGTGTCCGCAGTTTCGTTGAAACGCCGCTACCTCTAAACGCCCTGGGTCGCCCGGGAGGTGGAAACGTCAGCCATACGATCGAGTTTCTTGCCAGTTATGGAACTGCCCAGAATTGGACTCCCGCTCTGGGTTCGAACCATGGCCCCAGTTTTGCTGACGCACAGGCGTTCTTTTTTGGGATCAATGATCCGACGACCGGGATTGAGTTGCGCACGCCTAGCGGAGGTGGCGGTACGGTCGGCTTGCATCCTTGGCAGTCCACCGGCGATCTGTCCGCTACGACGCACCACGTTGCGTTTGTCTATTCCTACGACAGTGACGAGTTGGAAACGTTCGTTGATGGGCAATCCGTTGGAATTGTGACGACGGGATTCACCCTGAATATGGCACAGGCATTGGATGGCAATCTGTTTCTTGTGGGCAACACAGGACATGCCGCCGGAGAACAGTGGGCGGGAGTGATCCAAGGTACAGCGATCTCTACTGATGCACTAGATGCAGACAGTTTTGTGCTGATGCATGGAAATCAACCGAGTACTCTACTCCATTACGATTACGGCGACGGGTCTGGCGACGCGGTGACCGATCTGAGTGGAAACGGGAATGACGGTCTGCTGGTGAATTTCGCGAATACCGGAGCGGGAGCAGGGGGATTTGGAGCCAGTGAAGGATGGGTCTCCGGCGGTGGATTGAGTTTTCTGGATGACGCACAACGGAGCTATGTGGAAACACCGTTGGAAGTCTTCGAACTGGAGGACAACTTTACGATCGAATTGCTCGCCAACTATGCGAGCCCTGGAGGCTGGTCACCGCTAATCGGCTCCAGCCAGAATCCGTTTTCTGAAATGGGAACCATGTTTCTTGGCATCAACGAACTGGGCACCAGCCTCCATTTTCGCGGTCCGGGGTATGTCAACAACGTGGCCGACAACCCCTGGCTCGTCGAGGAAGATCCGCAGGAGACTGTCCATCACATTGCCTTGCGATTCGACGAGGCCAGTGGACAGGCGGAGATCTTCGTTGACGGCAATTTATTGGGCACGGTTGATCGCAGCGGCTCCGACTATAGCCTGGCAGAGTCCCTGTTCCGCATCGGGAACACCGGCTGGGCGGCCGCCGAGCAATGGGACGGCGTGATCCAGGGAGTCGCCATCTCCGATGCCTACCTGAATTCGACCGACTTCGTGTTGCTCCAACCCTCGCTGCCCGGCGATTTTGATGAGAACGGCGAATTGAATGCCGAGGATCTGGATCTACATGCAGAGGCTGTTCTGGCCAATACTGATCCGCCAGGATACGATCTCGATGGCAACGGTGATGTTGATTATGAAGATCGTGTCTTCTGGTTGCATCAACTCAAGAAAACCTACATCGGCGACTCCAACCTCGATTTTGAATTCAACACGGCCGACTTCGTGGCGGTGCTCAGCGAGGGCAAGTACGAAACAGGAGAGCGAGCCGGCTGGGCTCAGGGAGATTGGAATGGAGACCTAGTGTTTGGCACCGGAGATCTCGTTGTCGCTTTGTCAGGTGGTGGTTACGAGCGTGGTCCGTTCCCCGGCGAAGGGATCGCAGCCGTACCCGAACCGTCGAGTCTTGCGCTCCTGCTGCTCGGAATCACACTGGCGCTCCATGTCGCGCGGACCAAGGGTGCTCCGAACGGAGCCGGATGTTCCGCCTAAGTCTAGGCGAGGCCATTCGAGGTGTGTGCCGCAGAATCGGCGGATGGCGGGCAGCAGAGCGGTTCTTCGCAAAAACACAGCTCAATTTGCGTCTTGTTCGTACATCGCCTCCTGGAGAGCACTGACCAGATCGAGGGAATTGAAATCTCCGTCGCCATTCCAGTCGCCCGTTGACCAAGTCGAGTTTTCGAGGAACAGATCTTCGTACTGGCCAGCTTGAAGGATCATGACAAAGTCGGCTGCGTCAAACCGCCCGTTAAGATTTGCATCGCCGAAAACAGTTTTCCGCTTGTCATAAACCCAGATTCTTCGGTCGGCCTCGTTAACACGACGATCGCGGTTCAAATCGAAGGCGGGGTTATTCGTGGCTCGCCGTACCTCGAGGGAGAGCAAGTCGATATCGACAGCGTCGAGCACGCCGTTGCGATTGAAGTCACCATCTGCTCGACCTTGAGGTTCTGTTTCATAGGTGCCTTCCTGCAAAGCCACCACAAGATCGGCCGTGCCGAAATCTCCGTCCCCATTCCAGTCTCCATCGGACCACATGGAGTTTCCGGCAAGATCATCTTCGTATTCACCGACTTGAAGGACCTTTACGAGGTCCAGAGTATCAAAGGAACCGTCCAAATTCGCATCGCCATAAGACGTATCGAGCAGGTCTCGGATGAGGAAATCGACGTCCTGGAAATCGACGGTGCCGTTCTGATCCAGGTCCGAGAAGGAGGACTCATATCGATGGCGAACCAGATCGAACAATAGATCAATATCTTGCGCGTCAACCTGTCCTTCGCCTGTCAGATCCCCGGACATCGCATTGTCGAACGAGGTGTCTCCAGGGGTGGGAACTTCCGACTGCCAACTTGAAGTACGATCGCCATTGGAACTTGGCGTGACGCGCTGCAGCGAGAGTCCTTCTCCATCCGCCGAAGTGGGCCAGGGATCGCGATCACCGAAATGAACCTGGTCGACAAAGACGATAGCGGACTCCACTAAATCGTCATCTCGCGGTCGCAACAATCGGATGAGATCTTCACTGTTGCTCAGTTTCCCGCGGAAACCGCCCGCGAGTTGCAACTCCTCATCGATTCCGTAATGAACCCGGAATGCCGCCAACCGGTCCGAGAAGGTAGCATCGAGTGGATCAAAGCTCAGGATGAGTAATGATTTGTCCGCCGCGAGTATGAGGCCCATGGGGAAAACGTATTCGATCCCTCCGGCAAGTTGCCACCCGTCCAACGACTGCGCCGTGTTTGTCGGGTTATGGATTTCGACGAATTCCAGGTCGTCGGAAGTCAACTGCGGGTCGATCGCCAAGGCGGCGCCGGAAGGATCCCCCGGATTGTAGTGGACCTCGGAGATGAGCAGCGGACCGACGAGCGCTGATCCGTTTTGCGAGCCGAGCGTAACGCGCGATTGCGGAATCCACTGTCCGCTACCATTTCGATCAAGGCCGAAACTTGCATCCAGACTCGGGCCAAAATGGAAATCGTCCACAAACTCACTCACGCCACCTTGAGAATCGGGAATGGTGAGCCAGACATCATCACCGCTTGTACCGTTGAGTGAAAAATCTAATGGCCCGGGATTCAAGGGAGTCGGGTTAAAATCCGCCTCGTCGAAAACAACGTACCCTCTCGGATCAATGATCGTGTTCGCGGGAATCTGGTATTTCATGAGTTGCTGAGCCGAATCGCTGAGAAACCAGCCTCCGATATCAATCGGCAAATCAGTGTGGTTATACAATTCGATCGAATCGGACTGGCCCGGTCGATCCGCTGTCCGTGCAAGAACCTCGTTGAGCACAACTCCGACACTCGATCGATTGGCCTTCGTGGGAGAACCACCGAACAGGGTACTGGCTTGCCACTTGGACGCCTTTCCGAATTCATCGGGCGCTGTGTCAGCCGCGTTAGCGAGTTCAAGACTTGCGCCGACGCCATCGGCGGCAGCCGGCCAGGTCTCGCCGTCTCCGTATGAGAACTGCAAGACCGTCGCTCCATTACGATCTTCCAGTTTTACGCTTTCACCATCATTTGCGAGTCGGCCCTCGTACTCTCCGGCAATCCATTGGGAGTCGACGTCGGGATAGGCAGCCTCAAAGGCGGCTGTATCGCGAACCACAACGAGTCGTTCACCCGGCGGCAGCAATAACCCCTCCGCAAAGACGAATGGCTCGCTAGGTCCATCTGATAGAGTCACTCCCGACAAATCCAGCGTCGTGCCCCCCGCGCCCTCGCTGATGTTGACGAACTCGATAAACTCCGTCAGGTCATCCTCACCCGGTGGGTTGTAGTGGATTTCACTCACCCGCAGATAGGCTTGAACATCGCTGAGCGATGCAGGAATCGTTACCTGGGCCACCACTTCGCCATCCCGATTCAGCAAGCTCAACGTCTCGCCAGAATTTGACAGATGACCAGCGTAGTTTCCCTGGACAAAGATCTTCTGATGAGCGGATGGCCCCGTACGGCGAGCGCGAAACGCGGAAACATTGGGAGACACGTAGAGTGTGCCATTCGGAACCAACACCGTTCCCGGCTGGAACACAAATTCGACTCCCCCGGTGATGCGCCAATGCGACAGATCCACCGCGGCATTTCCCGCATTGACGATACTGATGTACTCTTCGTCCTGGTTTCCCGAGATCGGGTTGTACACGATTTCGTTGACGGACTCGATTCCGTCCGTATCGACGTCTCCGAACCGGATATCCAGGAACCGAGGTTCATCGATCGCACCGATGACTTTGGGCTGAATCAACAGATCTGAATCGGTCACACTACGGTTCACCGCATGGATCGCGAGTACATTCGTCCCTGGAACGAGTAACGGCGTCACACCGTCCGGCCTGACACTTGGAAGCTCGAACACATCGAAGCGCGATGATGCCTCTCGACCACGAGTCGCACGAGAATCCCAGGCAATTTCAGTGGGCACGAGATCCCGGGCAACTTCGATCCCATTGATGTAAGCGACAAACCCATCGTCGTAACGCAGATGCAACTCCAAGTTGTCAAATTCAAGCGGATCAGTAACCTCGAAGCGGAATCTCGCGTATAGGCCGTTCGACTCATTCGTCCGATCGCCGTTAACATCCATCAGGCCCGCGACATCCAGGCTGATATAGGGCAAGTAGCTTGACTGGCGATCGTAACCGATCCCTGCTCGACCTTGTGCCCAACCATTCTCCGCTGTATCCGGGAAACCCCCGTCACCGTTCTGCCAGGGAACTCCGCCGATCACACCGTCTTCCGGCCCAAGGGGAACGAGTACGGACACGACTCCATCCTCGGACAACAACTCAACATCTCGGCGCACTACGTCGCGTTTTGGCACCAGCGGATCGTTTGCAAGTGCCTCTCGACGCTTCGCCAAATTCGCTTTGACCGCAGCGATGCCGTTATCGATGGCTCCCGCACGCCACTTGGCGTGGTCCCGTTGTGCGTCGGCTCGAATCATTTCCACCAGCTGATCGATCCGATCCTCGAAATAGCCTGGCTCATCTCCGAGGAAGTCATCCATTAATGTCCGCAGTCGCTGAAGGTACATCTGTCGAGTGAGCGGCGTATCTAGGATCGCATCCAGCAAATAATTCGGGTACTGCGGCTCGTTTCCTGTTCCTTGTGTGTGCTCGGAATCACCATATAAGACGCTTACGAAATGGTCCCATTGAGGATCCGAGAAAGCCTGTTCCACATCCCAAGGAAAACGACTCCACTCCCCTGTACCATTGACATCGCGATACACGTAATAGTTTTTCGTCAACCGATCATGATTCATCAGGATCGTCTGACCCGCCATCTCATTGATGACCTGCGGAAGATTGATATTGTCGAAGATGTATTCCTCGACAGACACACCGTCGATGCGTCCGTTCAGACCATTCGTCAGCTCCCGCAAATCGTCGAACGGTTCCTCCTTCTGCGTCACCTTTCGATAGATTCCCGGATTCGGATTCGGAGCAAGGGTTGACTGTACGGTCGGCGTGGCTTTATACATCGGGCCGCCATCATCAAAACCATTGCGACGCAAGAACGTTCGGTCCACCTGCTCAATGAAAGAAGCTAGTGAATAGAAACCTCCGTTTTGTTGCACGCGCATGTGGAATGCATTTGACGCCGGAACACCGATCTCCTGGAGAAATTCAAAGGCCAGCGTTTCTCGCAAATAGGAGACGGCCGTCGAGCCGAGCCCCGCTCCCGGAAGAACTTCGATGTAATGCGATTGGAGGTTAAATTCGTCTACGCGCTCCTGGTTGTCCGCGTAGCGAAATTCGTGCGTGTCATTGAATTCGAATTTGAATTTGGGCTTTGGCCAGTTTTGGACAGTCGACGACCCACGGACTCGAACCTGGATGTTGTCGTAGAACTCACCGTCGTAGAAGACCGATGCCGTCGTCCAGTCGCGGTTATTTCCCCCGGAAGGACTGCCTGGTCTGCGCATATGCCATGTTGGATCCGGCACGAACCAATGGAGCACGGGCAGCTGAGTCTCGACCGTGGAATCGGCAATTACCGTCCCCAGGTATTCGGGCCCCCCAGCCGGCTGCGCCGGATCCGGAAGGAATGGCTCACGCAAAGTCCGCCCCGATGTGTCGCTGGAGCGGATGTAATACCGGACCATTTCCCCCGCCGATGCGACATTGGCCGGAATCACACCGGTATAAATGCCGTCACCCGCGATGGCATCTCCGTCGGCCCCCACATCGTTCATCCGAATCGTCGATTCCGGCTCGTACATCACGCGGTAATGGAGAGACACCGCAGCCACCGGCGATGAGAGTTCGGAAACCCTTGCTGTCACCGTAAGAGCATCTGCTGCGGTCGGCGCCAAAGGACGATGTGTTACTTGCTCAATCAAGGGCCCAAAGTCATTCCCTGATGAATTGATGGTTCCCGGTGTCGGTTCGGTCAAGTATAAGGGGCCATTCGCATGAATCGCGTACAAGTCGGGCACAATCAGGAATTCATTGCTTTCCGCACTGTCGTTGAGAGCGTGGATTGCGAGTAGATTCCGCCCCTGCTTCAGGACGCCCGTGAACTCACTCAGATCGAAGACGGCCCATACCACGGCAGCCGACTCGTCTCGATCCGTTAACGCGAGTGAATCATACCGTGGAGACTGGGGTGCGTTCGCGGCAGAGACCAGTGTACCGTTCAAATAGACCACAAAGCCGTCATCGTAGCGCATTCGCAGGATCAGTCGCTCGATATTGTCTGGATCGTCTACGTCGAATGACGTTCGCACGTAGACCGAAGTACTTTCGGTCGGGATCGACTGCCACACGTAATCGCCAATCGCACCAGGTTCTACTTCGTATCCGATCGCGCCAGCTGCGGCAAGCCAATGCGAATCATCAAATTCATTTCGCGTCCAGCTCTCGTCCACCGTGTTGTCACGGGGCACCAAGTAGCGGACAACAGTGCTGCTTCCACTTGGCTGATTCACAAGATCCGCAATCTGCGATTCCGTCAGTCGTCCATCGTAGATCCGCAGATCATCAATCAGCCCACGAAAGAACTGGCCATTTCCACTGGAAGTAAGATTCAAACCTCCGATCAGATATCCGTCGGTCCTCAGCGATTCGTTCATACCGGCGGGCGTCCCCGATCGCGTCCCGCTTGACACGCCATCAACAAAGAACTCCACGTTTCCCTGAGTTGGATCGAAGACATACGCAACGTGGCGCCATTCACCATCCTCCAGCGCGGCCCCACTTGGCTCATCAAAATCCACTCGTCCATAGGTTGTGGCGAGTAATGTGTTGCCGCGACGCAAACCGACGCCCCACCCACGAGGCCGAAAAGGCCCTCCTTCCATATCCAGGGAAAAGAGTCGCCGATTACCGTCCGCGACGCTGTCCACCCATACCCACGCTGCGAACGTAAATCCATCACCGTTGTCGATCGAGGCGTATTCCGTCCCGCGATTGATGATTTCGAGATAATCACCGTCACCGTCAAGGTAGAGGGCTCCGGTCCCGACGCGCGCCTCGGAAGAGAACCGGGCATCCCCACGGATCTGCGCATCGGAGTCAAAAGCACCTTGATCATCTCCTAATCGATCGGAATCATCGAAGGTGAAATGAGAAACCAATGTCGCTTCGATCGGGTGTGCGCTATTCTTCGACGGAGCCGCAATCAGGCGCTGCATCGGTACGCCGAAGGCAACATCGTCCACCTGTCGCGGATACTGAGGCACGAAGGCCGATGAAATCGTTTCGCCATCCGGCTCGACCAACGCAAGAAATTCGCCGTCACCGGACAGGCGGAAACTCGCATGCATCTCTCCGGTGGGGGAAATCCGGTCTTTACCCGAAGCAAAGACGATCACCGCTTCCGCCGGTGCGAGCAGGCGTGAGGGAAACCGCCATTTGTCAAGCTCGTCCGCATCGTCCGTCAGAAACCAGTCGGCCAAATTGACATCGAGGTTTCCCTGATTGAAGACTTCAATCCAATCAGATGCGTCCCCATCCTCGTCCCGTAGGGTTGACCCATTTCGCGCGACAAACTCCGAGATGATCAGATCAGCGGCCAATAGATGACGAGATTCAAGCAGCTCGAATCTCCGCGCTACGTTCCGTCTCAGCTTCACCACTTCCTCCTCGACCACTCCCGGTTGGTGATACAAAAATGCCGAAAGAAGCAATCTCTCTCCGGCTCACGTTTTCGAATCTCGAGTACCACAATACAGCACTAATGGATCGAAAGGCGCCGTTGACGGCATCTTACCACAAACGCTCCACTCGGCAGGAGCAGGGCGTAGGTTGCTGGCTCTGGAACAATTGCCTGGATCTCTTCCGCTATAAGCTCGTAATCGTAAATACGCAGGCCGTACCTCGTTTCATAAGCGAGACCATCTGACGACTCAGAGGCGGGCTCAATCGAATTCTCCTCGGAAGGACACGGCTCGCGTCGAACCCGGAATTCGCTTCACGTCTGGCTCGTGGTAGAATACTGGCCGCTAGGTTGGGACGATATCGTAGCGATCCGAAAAGCTCCGTGTTATCTTCTTCTTTGCGCCGTTGTCGGGCTTCGCCCTTGTCGAGGTCGATCGAGTCTGTTCCGAATCGAACACGAAAGATTTTGGAGGAGAAAAAAGATGAATGCAACCTGGAGAATATTTGTTGGACTAGCCGTCTTTGCGGTCGCATTGGTTTCCCCCGCGACTGCGAATTTGATTCTGTACTTTCCGATGGAAGAGACTGAATCACCTCTCGTCGATCTAGCCAGTGGATTAACGGCAGAAGCAACTGATTTCGGGCATCTGTATTCTGTTCCCGGGCCAGAAGGGTTTGGGAACGCGATTGCCTTGGAGGAAAATGGTTCGTGGCAACTGGATGTCGAAGAATCGGCACCTCTGCGAGAAATGGCAAACGACTTCACCGTTGCTGCATGGATTTATCTCGACTCCGACACACTCGACTATAAAGCCGGCTCGGCCGAACCGAACTACCGCCTCAGTCGATTCCTTGGTGATGACATTGCCTGGGACGCAGACGGATGGGGCATGGGTGTATGGGATGATGGGCGTGTGCGATTCACGAAGAACGGCATCATCGATATGGATACAGTGGATAGCTGGGTCGATCCGGACACCTGGGTCCATCTTGCCGCCACGATTTCTTCGGACGAAGGTGTGTCCATTTACGTCAACGGTGAATTCGCTCAATTGTTTCCCGATACGAGCGATCTGAACAACGGCACAGGAAACAACGGTCAAGATGACGTTTACGCCGTTGGAAGAACCTATGGCATTGGGGAAGGTCAATGGGTCGGCGGACGAATGGACGAGATCCGGGTTTATGATTCGGTTCTCAGCGAGGAGGAAATCGCCGGACTTCTCGTGCCGGATGGCCCCGGTTTCCGTGGCGACTTCAACAACAACGGAGAGATCGATCTGGAAGACATCGACATCCTGACCACGCAGTCCGCGTCCGGAGACAATCTTCCGCAGTACGACTTGACGGGCGACGGGTTGGTCGACGTCGCCGACGTCAACGAGTGGGCGAAGGCGAAGGACATTGGCTACACGTGGATCGGTGATGCGAACTACGATGGCCAGTTCAACACAAGCGACTTCGTGCAGGTTCTGGGCATCGGCAAGTACGAGCAGCCGGGCGCTACGGCCGTCTGGTCGGAAGGCGATTGGAACGGCGATGGCGTCTTCGGGACCGGCGACCTCGTCGCCGCCCTCTCCGACGGCGGTTACGAACTCGGACCGCGTACGGATGTGGCTGCGGTACCCGAACCGGGCGCGATCGTTCTGAGCCTGCTCGGCCTGGCCGGCCTGCTGCGCTTTGGGCGGCGTGTCCGCGATTGACGCAGCATCACTCTTATTTGACTGTTGTGATCAGGATTGACGCTGCCTCAATCCTGTGCGGCACGAGATTTCTTGGTGGAGCCAGGGCGAGTCGGTTGTTTGTGGAACGGATTGGCAATCCGTCCGATAGACTTTTGGCTTATGTATCGCCTTGTTCGCAATCGGTGGATTTTCTGATGAACGGATTTGTGCATCTACTTTTTTCTCTGAGTGTCTTCTTCCTTGTCCTCACGGATCGCGCTCCGGCCCACGAGATCACGAAGGAAAACCTCGTCATTTCATTTGAAGTCGCCGAGATTGGCGCAGCGTTGACGGACGCTGTGGTAGCTCAGACGAATCAGGAGCCACAGTTCGAGGGAAAATTCTTCCGTGGAGAGGGCGATCTTGAGTACCTGCAGTTGCTCGACACGGCGCGCCGGATGTTCGCACCCGATCCGGAACTGCAGAATCTCGCGATGCTCTACATGCCGACCTGGAATGGACTGGTCGAAGGTCCAACCTGGGACGCATGGTGGATCCAGAACAGCTATGGACCAACCTACAGTGTGCTGCCGTTTCTGCAGGAACCTTTCGTCACATTCCTGGGCAACTCACACGACCTGTGGTTCGATCAGATGGGAGACGGCCAGCGTGTTGGGGCCGAGCCACCGTTCGATTGGGTTGCTCCCGACGGTTGTCTGTGCGACGCCGCGCGCCCGGGATGGATTGTCTATCGACAGGGGGACGGCCGCGTACAGATCCATGATTGGGGAATGGAATTCACGGCTGCAGGTCTGCTGATGCAGTCTGAAATGCTGCTGATCAGTCGCGATCAGAAGGCAATCGCCAAGTATCTGCCAAAGCTGGAACGCTGTGCTCAATTCATCGAGACCCGTCGCGACCCGAAGAACAACCTGTTCCTAGCCGGTCCCGCTGGGAACCTGCTGGCTCCGAGCTTCGCAGGCTGGAAGAAGCCGGATGGTAGCTACGACAAAGCGTATCTGACCGGCTTGTCGATCACTTACATCGCTGCCCTGGACCGATTAATCGAACTGGAAAAACTTGCGGGCCGTGACGCACAAGCCCAACAGCAATTGCAGCGGCGAGATGCCGCACGCCAAGGTCTCTCTCAACTGGTCACGGAGGAGGGTTACTTCATCAGATCGCTGGACCCAGACGGAACCCGACACGGTGTGTTCGGGGCCGCGAAACATGGATACTTTGAGGCCTCTCCCAATCATGATGCGATCGCATTTCGAGTCGCCGATGATGCCCAGGCAGCGCGGATTTACTCCAAGATCGCGTCCATCCCCGATTTGCGGCCCCATCATTTTATTCTGCCGAACTTTCCATCGTACGATGATATGTACGAAGCTCCGCAGGGGCTCTGGGCGTATGGCACCTGGGTCAACGGGGGTCACTGGTCCACGTGTGAGGCGCGCATGATCCTGGCATATTACCGACTCGGCAAGTTCGACGATGCACAACGATCAATGCGTCAACTGCTGAACTTTGCCCGCCGCTTTCGCATGGACAATCCCTTGGTCCAGTTCGGAGCGGATGTCTATCAGCCAGGCTTGCCGATCAACCTGACGTACGACGCCTTTGGACCACCCGCTGCTTTCGTGCGCGGACTGTTCGAGTATCTCTATCACGCCGATCGGGTCACGTTAGTGCCCCACGTTCCCCCCACGATCACGCGACTCGAACAACGATTCCCCGTCCGATTCGGCTCAAAGCATTTGTACCTCGCCACAGTCGGAAGCGGCCCAATTTCCCAAGTCACGGTGAACGGAAAAAGCTGGGATTCGTTTGATGGCACGTCGGTCAAGCTGCCCTATGATCAGATACCGGAAACCGCCACAATCGAGTTGGTACTCGGGGACGCTTCGCCGCGCGGCTTTCAAGCTCCGCCGCTCGACCGCCTGCCGCAAGCCGTGCCTTCGAACGACAGGATCTCGCTCACGCCGTCCTTACTGCAGACGGCCGAGCGATTGAGGCGCTTCTATCAACTGCTCAGCGACAGCGAACTGGGCGAGACCTACGAAGCCGCACATGCCCGTTTGGCCATTGATTTCGTTGGCACCGCCCACGATCGGCTGACGCTGCTGCGCGATCAGAAGCTCCAACCGCTCGCAAACCCAGAATCACAGGCCGCCGCCAACGAATCCTACGTCGACACGGCAAGCAAACTCGCCGATGGGCTGATCCACCTGCTCGACACATATTCGACTTCAACCGACCCGCAGCGGCAGCAGATCGTGCGACTCTGGAAACAGAGTGCCGCCGAGACGAATTGATTTGCGCAGTTGCAGCGCGGCCTTCGGCCGCAGCCAAACGGAGTGCTACCGCGCTCGGCGCAATGGGTGTGCCACTGGCTATGCCAGTGCTGTTCTCGGCTCAAGAGGACACTGGCAAAGCCAGTGGCACCCAGTACAGTGGCCGCCGAAGGCTGCGCCGTGTATCAAATTGCCAACAGGCAAACCAGGTAGAAACATCCCTGAACTCTGCCGCATAATGGAATTCGCTTGCCCCGACAAGAAACTCACCGTTAGCAGTGCAGCGAACGCGGACGACAGCGGATCGACCCAATCGTTCTTTCCGTACTCCGACGCGCTCATCAGCGTCTTTCCTTCGCCAATCGGATGTCATCACTCGGCGATCCTCAATCGCGTTCCTCCTCCGATCGCTCTCCCCGTTCCAATGCCGGGAGTCGTCAGTCCTCGATCAAGGTGATATCCTCGTCTGGTTTTTCGTACTTCCTGTCCGCAATGTACGACTTGGTATCGTCGACCATCTGCTGAGTGATTTTGTAGTGATACCTGCCGTAATCATTCACCGTGATTTCGCCGACCCAAAAAAATCCCCACTTGTCAAAGAAGTCAGTCAGATCGAGCTTCGCTACATCGCAGCAGATCTTGACGAACTCGAACTGATTTCGAATCGAATCGTCTCCGGAGCCCGCGTCGGGTCGCCGCCGCATTTCCTCCATCACGTCCGCATAAAAATCAGGTCTACCGTTTCGCGAGAAATACAGGTGCAGTTGCCAAAATGGAACCAGCCGGTCGAACACGTCAGGATGTTCTAGGTAAGATATTTTTGGATCCGCCTCGATGATATTCTTCCGTGCCGAGGCGTAATTCTTCTGCTCACTGAGGCGACTCTTATTGCCCATTCCGGTAACGGTGTACATCGAGAAGATATTGCAGCTCACCTCCGTCATGCCTCCCCAGGTCAATTGGGGCCGCAATTGCAGGACGTGTCCAACTTCATGAGAGAAGCCCCAGCAGGGATCGCCCACAATCACAACCTGCGGATCCGCAACCATGCGCATCGTACCCTTGTTACCCAGATAGGCTACGCCATCGCGATCGCGGAACATGTAGTAATTGAAGTTCACCCGCGCGAGAATGCGGTTCTTCGGCAACTTCTGGTACTTCACCAACCCCATCAACGTGTAATGACTGTGGAGCAGGGCATCGTAGTTGTTGATCAATTCCACACCCTTGCCGCGTGTGTAGAAATTGAACCACTCCACAGGATAGGCAACCTGGATATGCTTGCCTCGCGCGTCCATGATCGGACTCACGGCCTCGTCCAGGAGCCGATCCCAATCGTCGTTCGTATGTTTTGCAATATCGAAATAGCCATTCACCTTGCCGGTGGGAAAGTGAACAGTCACCGCGGGTGACGTTTCGGCCTGATCGTCGAAATAGCTGACATAGACATGGCCGCCCTTTTCGACCTGAATCACGTTCATGCCTTCCTCGATCGCGATCCGCTGCTTCTTCAACCCCCATCCGTTCGGATCCTTCGTGGGATTGATCCCTTCGGGCGGCATACGCATCCATTCTGGAATCAGCAGCGAAAGTTGCTTTCCACCGGACGGGCCGACGAACACGATATGTTCTCCGGCATCCAGACAGATGCCGGTGATATTCTCGTAACGACTGAATCCGTCGCCCAGCTTCAGTTGTTCGTCCAATGCGCGCGGCGAGGGATAGGCCTCGTAGTCGGCGGCACGATATGTCTTGTCGTACGTTCCATTCAGCAGCGCGGCGGCCACAGTCTTCAGCAGGTCACTCTGAAAACGATCCAGGTCCTGCGACCCTACGTCTGACTTCAATTCACTACAACTGGAATCCGTGAAGAAAGCCATGTCTGCCTCGATCGCTGCGTTATCGTAGGCAGCGCTCCAGGCATTCAGCGACCACGGAAACAGGAACAAGGCGAGAATCAGTCTTTTCATGTTCGAAGGGGCCTTTTGATCGAGGGTGATGGCGAAAACGTCAAGGGAGATCAGCGGGATACATGCGTGCTTACGCTTGGCAGGTGTCACTTTAACAAGAGCTGCTTCATTCCTTCTCCCAGCGCATCGCCAATCAGGAAGTAACTTTCTGCGTTTCCATACCAGTGATGTCCGTGACTGATGTTGGGCGATAGCTCGCGCGGGCGCGCGAACTCCTGCGTCGGGACGAAGATCGCGTTGTCAATCCGCTCGGCGCCTTGTCGCTGTGCGTCGCGGAACTTCTGCATCGGACTGTTTGGTTCTGCGGCACCGTCGTTGCCTAATTCGCCGATGACGATCGGAAGCCGGGGCGCGTCGAACTCACGCCGGAGATCCGCGGCCAGGTTGACGAGATTGTCGGCGTATTCGGGCACGGCCGCTTCGGTGCACATGTCGTTCCAGCCCTGCATCCAAACAAAGCCGCGGATCACATAGGCTCGATCCCCTAACGCCGTCAGCGCCTCACGAATCTCCTGGATCATCTGCGTGTAGTACGGACCGACTTCGCCTCCCGAACTGGGCGGTCGGAAGTCGCTGTACAAACTCTTCCCGCCCCAGGCCGTCTTAATCAACAAGACCGGTTCCTCAAAGTAGTCACCCATCACATGACCGAACTGCAGTTCGGGACCGATGTGGCTGCTGCCACCGTAGCCCGTGTAACCCACCGTCAAAGGACCCTTGCGGACCGAGCCGCGCACCTTGAAGCTGATCTCAACATCGTCCCGGACGATCCACTGTCCCTGCGCACCGCGCAAATGTCGCATCTTGTCTCGGCCTGCCGAATGCTCCATCGACCAGACGAGGTTCCCCTTACCGCCGTTGTAATCTTGCGGGTCGTCCATCGAAACGACTCCCTGACCTTCCATGTTCGACTGTCCGGCAAGGATGAAGACCTGAATCGGCATTGCTGCGGCGGCTGTCACTTCAACCGCCTCGGGGGCGCCCACCAACGAGGCCAATACGGCCAGGCACGCGAGGAATCGAATGGTCATGGATCGGACCTTTGTAACAAACTGATTCACGGCGGCGCGGGGAAAGGACCTCAGGAACGACGCAAAGGCAGTCGATGCATCCTTCCCCGGGATCGGCGTAGATCATGATGGGCTGCGCTGCCGTCAATCAGACGTGTGAATGTGGCTACGACAATTTCGGAACATGATCGAACCTTATGGGCAATCCAGGCACACCGTGGCGACGGCACGAGCGGGCACCGAGATTTCTGATGACCGTCGTTCACTCTTTTGAAGACTCGTCATGGCAGACGTCGTGTAGACCGCTGCGGTCGTGGCGGGACCCAGATCGCAAACGGCTTCATTCTGAGAAAGATTAACCAGGACGACAACCAGCCTACCGTCCGAACTCTGATAGGCGGATGCGAGGAGTCCATCCACCGGGGACTGCTCCGGCTGCACGTCGCATGCGACCCGAACCATTCCCGGGCGCACAAAACGAGAGTAGTTTCCCAGCGTCCAGAGCAGCTTGCTTTCCCGAACGACTCCGTTGTGCATCAGGCTTTCGACGTGACCGCCCATCCGACCGGTGTCACCGTTCGACCCGTCGTCGAGATAGACCAGACCGTCTTTGTAGTCAACCTGCGTAATTGCGGTCCACCACTGCCAGGACCGGGCGTTCGTCAGAGTCAGATCGTGGTGGAGAATCCGAGCCACGTAGAGCGCGGTGTTCATCCCGAGATCACGGCGGCCACCGCCGCGAATTTCGCCATTTCGCTGCAGAATGCAATACTCACTCATCCAGTAGCCCAAAGCGGGATTCGCGGATCCGAGCGCCTCGTGGACTCGTTGTCGGTACTCGACTTGTTTGTCCACAGGCCAGACGGAATGGTAGCTGTGGGCGGAAATGGTTTTCTCCACATTCGGCAGCTCCCCGAGATAGAACGGTGACTGCTCGTTGAAGAAAAACCGCGCCTGATCATCCCGTCCATCGCTGGCCATACCAACCGACGCCACGTTGATCGCAGCGTGCCCGATACTCCCCGCTTCGCCGATGACGACACGCGTCTTGAGTCCTCGGGCGGCCAGCCCGTGAGAGAGATACCGGACCAGTGCGTAGATCTCTTCATTCAAGGCCGGTGTGCCCTCCTGACCCGGTCCGTCCCAATTCCATTGAGGCTCGTTGACGGGACTCAGGTAATCAAAAGGTAAACCTTGCTTTTCGAAGTGCTCCATAATCTCCACGAGGTAATTCGCATAGTCATCCAGGCAACCTGGTTTGATGTTGAGGTGGACATCTCCCTTCGTCGCATAGCCTTTGCCGTTCTTGCTTAGATGTACGGGCGGAGCATTTGGAAAGGCAAGCAGTCGCTCCACACCTCGATCCCGGGCCGCTTGAAGAAACCACTGTTGCCCGGCCAGTTTGCCCCAGTCGTAAGTCCCATCCGGATTCTGGAAACACTCTCCACGCCGCCAGGGATTCCTGATGTCCGACGCGTCGCCCTGCTCGGCGGTTCCAGCACTCAAGTAGAAACGCCAGATCGAAAGACCGATCCCTCGAGGATTGCCCTGATGATCCGTTTCTCGGCTGAACAGCAAGTCCGCGATGTGCTCTCGTTTCTCCAGCGGCCAGTTCTTCCCCACAAACTGACAGCGCCAGGCATCGGACGCGCCAAAACCATCGATCGTTTGGTACGTAACTCCCGAATTGATCTGGATCTTCAATTTGTTCGCGGTACGAACTGGTGGACCTTCTACGAGGTCCTGCGCGCGGCCGACCGCGACCATCCCCAGCAGCAACAGGGAGATTCTGCGGATAAGCCAACGATAATTCGATTCGTATCGCATGGAAGTTCCGTCTCCGAACATAGGGTTCAATGGCATCAGAAGAATGTCCGCCTCCGAGAGTATACAGCCTATGGGGGCTGTCCGATTGTTCAGGGAGGGCGCGAGAACAGATTCAACGATTCCGAGAAGCCTCGTCCTCTCGATCGATGATCAAAACGGGGGCAACCTGTTTAACCGCGTGGGCAACGCCCCGCGCGCCCTTAACGCGTGGGCAACGCTCCGCGCGCCCTTACCGCGTGGGCAACGCCCCACGCAGCTCGCGCGGCCCGCTGGGCACGCGGTTTAACTCACGCCGGGCAGAAACTGGATGTTCAGCAATCGGCGGAACAAGGTCGCCGCCAAGCCGCCAGGAATCACGCCCAGCATGGGCAGGAACACGGCGAGCGGGTAATGCCACATCCGAACCGGTTTGGCCGCTCGATCCCGAGGTACCGTGCAGGCAGGCAGATAGACCATCAAGCCGTAGACAAACACCCAGAAGCCGCCAAGGAGACTGGTGGGATTGATCGTGGCCTCAGCTAAGGAACCTGTGATTCCGAAGAGCAGCAGAACTTTCAATGGCGAAAAATCCCATCGTGAGAGCATCCAGGCCCACACAATGAACATGAATACGAACAGCACAACGCTATGCCCAAGAACAACGTGCAGGTAGTTCGTTGAAGCCGTGATATGCGCCTGTTCGGGCGTCGAACCGAAGACGGGCGCAAGGTTGGTCATGGTCGTCGTAATCGTTTCCTCGATCAACGCCATGATCGTACAGAGGATCACAAACCGAACTCGCCAATCAAGAGGAATGCGAACGAGTCGAGGGACCAACCGCTCGCGGAGCAAGGGCGTCAATAAGCCGCCGATGACAACCCAAAGCAGGATCATCCCATCCGCCATCAAGAAGATCGCCCGATCCCTGGCATTGCCCGAATTGAGGATGACAAAATTCAGCCAACTCACCACGATGACGCTGTAGATCCCAACCAGGATCAGCAGCCAGCGGGTGATGCGGTCGTTCGTCTGTCGACCCGGGAATGGTACTCCGTTATCCATGAAGCGGGTGCCTCGCTTGTTGACAGTGACTCCAGAATCTACTCCGAGCGCGCTTCAGTTGGGAGGGCTGGTGCCAGGCCGCATCCGCATAGCCGCCCAAGTCGGTGCTCCACTCTGGCGTCCTGGTATTGGAGTTTCAAGACCTAAACGACTCAAGATTGGATTGACCAAAAACGGAGTTCGGAAACCGGATTCGGAACGAGTTCCACTTCCAGAAGCACGAGCGATCAGATATTCGACGACGGCGAGTAGGGCCAGACCCCATGATGGAGCGCGCTGCCGTCCCGCTTCTTCCACTAGGTCCGACACGCACCAAGCAGAAAAAGACTGCCTGTCCGCCGAATTCCTCACACGACTCGGTCCTCGGCATCCGGCTGAATCTGGAAGAACTCGATTCGGATGCGTTTTTTTGCGGGGCGAAGTCTTGACACGGGCACACCCATCGGGTCAGTTTTTGGGAGGAAAAATCGGTCCTGTCGTTGCCGTTTCTCAGCAACAGTGTACGTAGATTCGACGTCTCTTGAACGCGGTGGACTCTTGATGATTTCGAGATCCCTTTCACTGTCAGTCTGAGACAGGCAAGAATCGACGGGACGAACAGCCCGAGGCAGAGTTGTAGGCAGTCCGACTGGGTGTTTTCATCTCGTTTCGTTGTTCTTGGGAGGAGACTGTTCATGATTGGGCAACACGTGCGGAGGATGCGATTGACAGCAAAACGATTGCTTGCCGCTGCGGCCATCGGGAGTTGCTTTCTATTTCTGATGCAAACCAGCGCACCGGCATGGGAGATTCTGGGGACCGGTACGGGATCCCTGTTGGGCAGTGACCTGACCGACCCGGACAACAACGGCGATCCGGAATTCGACATCGGATACGATGCGATCTTCGATGCAAGTGACGAGCCGGGGTTCGGCGGAGGCGAATTTGCATTCAATGTGTTCGACAACCGCCTAGGACCATCGAACGACAAGTGGTGCTGCGGCGTGCCAGGTGGGATCTCTGAAGACGATCCTCAGTGGGTATCCGCTCAGCTTCCGGCCCCCCATTTTCTGACCAGTTTCACCATCTCCTCGGCGAATGATGTTGAGGCACGCGATCCCATCTACTGGGCCCTTCAAGGATCAAACGACGGAGAGAACTACACCGACATCTATCTCTACGAAGAAGGCATCGCCCCATGGGATGCTCGTCTGCAGGTGATCCACTGGACGGCCGGGGATGATTTTCCGGTTCAGACCACCAGCTATGAGTACTTTCGTATGGCAACGTACGAAACAGGAAGCAGTGCCACGGATCCGAATGGTGCCTACTTCCAAATTGGCGAGATCGAGCTGTTCGGAACTCCCGACGGTGAGGTGCCACCGATCTTCATCGGTGGTGAGGGTACGATTGGGATTCAGGCGTTCGACGGTAACCGATCCAATGAGTCGTTTGGCCCGGAGCAACCGGGAGTACCAGGGTGGAGCGCCCGCATTGTCACGTACGACGAACATCTGATGACGGTCGACAGTCACACGGTCGCTGAGATCGTCCTGGAGGACTACGACGGCGTCGCGCGAGCGGAAGCCTATCCGGTGGTTGATATGGCTGGAGGGACCGGATCGTTCACCACGAATCTGCCTTACCCGAATGGAGTCACGGATACGAGCCAAGAAGACTTCGTCGTGCAAGTTGTCGCCGATGTGGTCATTCCGGAAGGCACATGGACCGTTGGGTTTGGGTCAGACGACGGCGGTCAGATCACCATTTCTGGCGTCGAATTCGAACTCTGGACGGACGACGGTGGAGCGACCACTGCTCCCGAGATCGACCAGATCCGCTACGAAGGAAACCGAGGCCACAATTGGTCGGTCGGTTCATTCACGCTGAATGAGCCGTTAGAGACAACGATTGTCAGCTCGTTCCACGAGCGTGGCGGTGGCGATTCGTACGAGATCGCCGTGATCGAAGGCGAGGTGATTGAGGCCGCCAACCCCGCCAATGGCTGGGAATTGCTGGGCGACGGGACCCTCGGCTGGTCGGTGACCACCACCGCAACCCCCTTGCTGAGCGCCGATTTGTCCGCCGCTGTGTCGGACGCCCGCGCTTGGGAATTTGACGTGAATGGGGATACTGACGCGGCCGATCAGCTCGCCGTGGTCAATCCTGATCCGAATGTCTACACAACGGTCCTCGATGTAGACGGTGTCACGTTCCAGATCGCGGGTACCGGCTCGCTGGCCAACGGCGACTCCTTCCAGATTATCGATGCGGACCAAATTACGGGGACGCCGATCATCACCTCGCGTGATCCAGGTCAGACCTGGACGTTCGATTCGAGCACGGGATTCATTACGTTCGGAGCCGGATTGCGCGGCGACTTCAACGGTAATGGCGCGATTGATCTGGAAGATATTGATATCTTGGCCGAGCAATCGGCGGCCGGAACGAATCTCGCCGAATATGACCTGACCGGCGACGGACTCGTCAATCAGGCAGACGTTACCGAGTGGGCCAAAGCCAAGGACATCGGTTACACGTGGATCGGGGATTCGAACTACGATGGGCAGTTCAACACGGCCGATTTCGTGAAGGTCCTCGGCGTCGGAAAGTACGAGGCTCCGAACACCACGGCCAAGTGGTCGGAAGGCGACTGGACAGGTGATGGCGTCTTCGGAACGGGCGACCTCGTGGCCGCTCTCTCGGACGGCGGTTTTGAACTCGGCCCGCGCACGGATGTGGCCGCAGTGCCGGAACCGAGCGCGATCTTCCTGAGCTTACTAGGCCTGTTCGGTTTGCTGGGTCTCGCACGTCGTCGTTGAGGATGGCGCACAACGCGTGAGTTCTGCATTACAAAGGGCCCCAGGGACATCCTTGGGGCCCTTTTTCTTTTGGATACCGTTGAGTTAACGACGGAGCGCTCGCACAATTCGACCAACGCGTGGTGGATTCGGTGTCAAGTATGACGTGTCGTGGACCGGCGCGTTCTGTCGCGGCAGTAGCGCCCGCCCAGTGCCTCCGCGACAAACGAGCACCATGAAGCGGGTGCCATCGCGCCCCACGCACATCGCAGCTCCCGCATATTTGAAATCACTTTCCATCTCGCACGTCAGCCATCCCCAGGTGGGCGTGGCCTCTCCTGTACCTTCATGCCAACCAGCAGGCGCCGTAGGCCCCTGATGACCATTGCGAAGATTCCGCTCCGCACGATACCGTGCCTTCATCTCCGCAAACTTCGTCATCTGCGGATCTTCAACAAACTGGGGCAAGCCCGATCGTCGGCGCCACTCGTTGACTTCATCCATCGCGTCCGCTCGAACCACCGACGGAATCCACATCAGGACTATCAAGATCAAAGAGAATCTCATTGCATCCTTCCAAAAACAAATAGGGAAACGGAATCAATCGGACCACCTCACGAAGTACGTCCATCGGGCACCATTCTGCGTAATCTGGGTCCTATGACAAGGAGCAACAATCAAAATCGGGCACACCATCTGTCAGAGTTAAACGATGGAGAAATCGGTGAGGCGGTCGACTCGATAATGCTTTTTCTTGGTTATGAATAAACCAGGTCCGGGGTCCATCTGTGGCCGGAGCGGGATTAGAATGAAAGCCCCGACGAATCCACGTGTTTTCGTACCACGAGATTTCCTCGACGTTCCACTAGAGTGGGTAGAACGGCCGTCCCAGCGAGTGGTGTAGGAATTTTCTGTGCGGAAGACGATGGGGGCGATAAGGAAGATTCTTTTTTATTTCGGAGCATGAGACCCAGCCGATGGACCTTCACCTTCAGGGCCACAACGTACTGATTACCGGTGCAGCAAGCGGAATTGGACTCGCAACGGCAGCAACGTTCGCGGGCGAGGGATGTGCGCTTGAACTTTGGGATTGTTCTGCTGCCGTCGAGCCCGTCGCCCAGGAAATTGCGAGCAAGTATGGGATGCGCACGCACAGCCGGCGAGTCGATCTCGTCGATCTGGGTGCGGTTGAAGACACTTTTCGTCGCACGATGGAATGCTACGACACGATCCATCACGTCGTACATTGTGCCGCGATCGGGTCGACGAAGTTTGGTTTCCCGTTCACCAATTTATCGCCTGCCGATTGGAACAAGACGCTCGAGGTGAATGTGCTTGGGATGGTTCATCTCGCGCACGTGATCACCCCGCATTTTGTTGCGACGAAGCAGGGTACCTTCGTCTTCTTGGCATCCGTCTCCGGCCAGATCGGTTCCCAAACCGATCCGCCGTATAGTGCCAGCAAGGCAGCCAATATCAATTTTGCCCAGTGCATGGCTAAAGACTTGGCGGTTCACGGAATTCGCGTGAACACCGTCTGTCCGGGCATGGTGAAGACCCCGTTGAATCGATCGGTCTGGCAGGCGTGGTACGATCAGACGCCGGAACGTGACCGATTAAGCTATGAGGAATGGACCTCTCGCAAGATCCAGACGGTCGTCCCACTCGGCCGCTGGCAATCTCCCGAGGACGTTGCATCGATGATTGTGTTCCTATCTTCCGACCGCGCGAAGGAAGTGACGGGTCAGACCATCAACGTTGACGGGGGTTTTGTCATGCATTGGTGATTGGTTCTGGATCCTGGGCGGGAGCAGTCTTAAGGGATGACTCAAGAACAACTTCGGCAATTGGGTGCCTGGGGTCGAGACGCGAGGAACGAGCGTCGAGCCCCCAGCCGCGTGATCTGGGGGCTCGCTGCGCTCGACCCCAGCCACCCTCGCTGCAAGACAACGAAGTTATTCTTGAGTCATCGCTAAGTAAACAGCAAGGCAGCCAAGACGAATCGAGGCAGAAGAACACAGCTACTGTAGACCATAGATCCGAACAGATGCGTGGTTTCCCCTTCTTTCTCTTTCAATCCGATCGGAGTGAGATTCCCTCTCGCTCCGATCATCTTGGTTCATCCGTCCCCGACAGCCACGCCATCAACTCACGGGCGATTCGCGCTTCATCACTTCCGGCGCGATCGTCCGCCACTTGAGCCCACAGCTGAAGTGCCTTCTGTTTTCCTTGCTCGCCAAACTGAGGGGTAATGGCGAAGAAGGCTCCGCGGATGACCTCCGTCGATGGGGCATCTGCATCGAAAAACCGATCCGCGATCGCCAAAGCCAGTTCCGGGGGGAGCGAATCGACGCGCACTCGCCCGAGTCGCCCGGCCCGCTTATACGTGATGATTCCATTCTCGACTTGCGTGACGAAGATCGTCTCTCCTTTCACCTGCAACTCACGGTTGCTGATCTGATGCATCCCCTCCCTGACTGCTCCCCAGAATTCTTCAACGCAATCGACCAGACTACCCAACCGTTCCACCCTGCGCGTGAACGCTTCCGTCGTCGATAACTCACTCGCCTCATTCAAGCAGTCCCGTGCCAAGTCGACCTCCGCATTGCCCATCGCCCATGTCGCGCGGACCAGCAGCGACTCGGGACGGGAAACCGCTGCCATTTCTTCGTTCGGAGGCGGCGTGATTCGCGGACCGATCGGGCCGACATTCGTTTGATCCACCGAGCGATCCTGCAGCTCCGACTTTTCCCCAATCGCACGTTCTTCGTCAAACACCGAGTCGGACGATGACGGGCTGGAGAATCGTTTCGATGCCGTGCTTGTCCCAATCGGTGAGCTCGTTGCGAGAAGCAGCTCAAGTCGCTCGTCTTGATACTCCAACGGCAAGTAGATCCGGAAATGCAAAACTTCCTCAAAAGACAACTGGTCGATCCAGCGATTCACTCGCGTAAGTGCTTCAAGGTCTGCCTTGAATCGCTCGATTGTCCGATCCAGGGAAGCCAATCGCCCATTGTTCGTCCGGATCGCCGATTCGAGTCCCGTGAGCGTACCTACTTTCGCGGCCGCCTGCGCGGCATTCGTCGGCGTTGCACGCCGAACCAGATTCATCTGATTCGTCAGTTGTGCAATTTGCTGCACCAGACTATTCCGATCCTGCATCTTCTCTTCAAATGTGCTCGATACATCGTCGAGATGCTTCTTGAAGCGCTCACGATCCAGCGGGCGCTCTCGAGTGCGTCCCAGATAGTACTCACCGGTCAACCGGATCACGGGCGAAGCATTCGACATCACGGGCTGGATCGTAATCTCGACACGCAGATCATCCTGATCTCCGGCTCGGAACGTAGTCGGATAACCGAACGCATTTTCCCCGACATCGGGCTCTGGGACAAACTCACTCGGCAGCGCAGTCGGCAGCGCAATGGCATATCGCAACTGATCCCAAACGGAATCCGGAAGCTCCAATGGGATGGGCACGAAGTGCCTCGGACCTATCTGAAGCGGCTCCACCACGACGGGTTCTCGCAGCAAGACGAGTCGGTGTTCCGCTTCACATTGAAAACAGAACGCGCACATCGTCAGTTGCTCGGCATCGGTCTCCGTTGCGGATGGATTCCAACCGAATGTCACATGGTTACGATCCTGCGAGATCGTCGCAACCGTCCGATCTGCGGAGTCAACAATCGCCCATACTGTCGTTGCCATATCGGAAGAGGTTGGCACTGTGCGAGAAGTGAACTGACCCAACGGGCTGTTCACAACCTGCAATTCCAGCCGAACGTCGTTCAATCCATCCAACGAAGCCAAGTCGAGCGGAGAGACGGAGCCTACAGCAGGAATTGCGATCGCATCTGGAAAACGCGCGACGACTTCCCGCGGGTCCGCGGGTTGGGGAACGATCGTCGGTTGCTCCCATTTTGGAGTTGTCTTGGATTGACGAGCCTGTTCTGTCAGATCCGTTGCCGTTCCCATACGTGGGCTGCGCTGCCGGGATCGTTCGCGTCCTGCCTGTTTCGAATCGACCCCGAAGGCTCGGTTGTCTGCAGCTCGTTGGCTGCGACCGCGAATCTCGACCCTCGATGGAACCGTTGCCACGGTTCGATTCTTCCAGAAAGGAAGTTGCGTCAAGATCGCGTATGCGATCCCCAAACCGATCAGCCCCGCGACGACGTGGCCCATCCAGTAAAAGAGGCCCGACGGCCGACGTTTTGACTTAGGAAGAGTGGCCCTTGGAACAATGACGGGTGCCGACTCTTTCACCGGTGGGGAGGAGGCAACCGGCGGCAAACGCTTCTCGGAACGCGGAGCCGCGCGCGCCTCCAAAGCATCATCGTGGGGGTCGAAATCGGACATCACGAATCCAATTGGCAGTCGCTGAGGGATGACTCAAGAACAACTTCGGCATTTGGGGGCCGGGGGTCGAGACGCGAGGAACGAGCG
>CAZFWV010000043.1:30803-31861 GCA_964522605.1 uncultured Pirellulaceae bacterium | reverse complement strand
CCGCGGTGTTGTTGGCGATCGTCGAACTGACCACGGTCAGTCTGCCGCCCCAGTTGAGGATTGCGCCGCCGGAGTATCCGCAGGCATTGTCGGCGAGTGTCGAGTTGTGGATCTTCGCCGAGCCACCGGAGGAGTTGTAGATTCCACCGCCATAGTAGGAAGCGAAATTGTCGGAGATCGTCGAGCTGAGCACCTCAAGCGTTGCCCCGTTGACGATTCCGCCCCCGTATTCGTACGCGCGATTGCCGGAGATCGTCGCGTTCTCGATCGAGAGGATGCCCGAGTTATAGATCCCGCCGCCGTTTCCACTGGCATTGTGATTGGCGTCAGCCACATTGTCGCGAATGATCGAATCGACCACGGACAGCGTACCTCGGTTCAGAATCCCGCCGCCGTGGCCGTCTGCGGAATTCCCGGAGATCGTTGAGTAGCGCACGGTCGCTGTGCTGTTGGATGCGGTCAGGATTCCCCCGACATCACCGTTGCTGCGATTGTCAATGATCTTCGAGGAAACGACCGTGAGGTTGCCGGTAGAATAGATCCCGCCGCCGTGCTCACCATTGCTGTTGTTGACATCGGCTGTATTCTTGGAGATGGTCGACGTGTCCACGTAAAGAGTGCCCGCGCTAAAGATTCCACCCCCAGCGCCGTCTGCGGAATTCCTGGAGATCGTTGAGTTCACCACATTCCCGACGGCGCCCGAGCCAAGAAAAACGCCGCCACCGTGCACCCCCGCCCAACTGCCTTCAATCGTCGAGCCCACGACCGTGAGGGGGCCGGCGCTGAAGATCGCGCCACCACTTCCCGTATTGTTATCGTTGTAGTCCGCTCTGCTCGCGACGATCCTGGAATCGACCAGGGTGAGGCTCCCGTCACTGTAGATGGCACCACCGTCGCCATAAGACCAATGACTCACGAGATCGCAGTCTTGGAGGAAGAGGTTCTCTCGATTGAAAATTCCACCGCCATTTCCCCCGGCTGCACCATTTCCCACCAGTGATAACGAGCTGATGCGGACGTCGATTGTCGTGTTGGGATTTTCGTCGTTGACAGAGAAG
>CAZFWV010000043.1:28644-30703 GCA_964522605.1 uncultured Pirellulaceae bacterium | reverse complement strand
AGTGTGATCGTGCTGCCTGCCAGGTGGGGCGCAAAGAAGATCGTGTTGGCAGTGCTATCCCCGTCCGTGTTGGTCCGCGCAATTGCCTCACGCAAAGAAAGGTCACCCGGAACGAAGATCCCGTCGTTTTCGTCCTCCGCGGTATCGACGATCAGGGCATCAATTTGCGTGAGGTTGTCAACGTCGTGGAAGGTGTAGGCCAGCCCGACTGGGCTGCCTTCCGTCGTCAGGAAATATGGATCACTTGCCGAGGCGGCTGCGAAGCTGTTCGCCGGATCAACGTAGACTGCGACCTGGTTGTTCCCAGTCCAGGAGTCGAGCTCCAATTTGTCCCCGTCCGAGATCTGGCTTCCCACCACGTCGAACGTGAAATGATTCTCCCAGACACCCTGAAACCCGACGTCGAAGGGCACAAGCTCGAACGCGTCGGCATCGTTGAGGGCCAGCCGTACCTCATCGAGATCGCCATCGGCGCTACCCAGATCCACGACGACGCCCTTCACACCGGCCAGATCGAGTTCGCCGCTCACGGAGAAGCTGTCTGCGCCGTCACCGCCGGAGAGGCTGACGGTCCTCACGCTCGCCAGCTTCACTTCCGATACGATCGAGTCCCCGGAATGTAATCTGACCCAGGGAGAGTTTTCGGCATCCAACGTCAAACGAAGGTCCTGCGACGAGTCATCTCCCACGACGTCCAGCCGGTCGTCTCCCAGCCCTCCGTCGACCTCGACTTGCGACGCGAGAGCCGAGATTTCGAAAAAGTCGTCGCCGTCACCGCCGTGGATCACCACGGGCACGGGCATCGGCTCATTGGACTTGATCCGGATCGTGTCGATGCCGCTGCCTCCATCGGCGATGATGTTCGTCACGCCATGGTGTTCTTCCCAGGTGCCAAAGGCGTGGACACGAACGGTGTGCCCTTCTTCTGCGCTCCAACCACGATATTCGACGGTAAACGCCTCGTCGATCTCGTTGGGATTGCGTGTGCGGAGGGAGGCACGTTCGTCACCCAGATTCAGGTAGAGCGTGCCATCGTCATTGCTCGCCAGGTTCGCTGGGGGCGGAGTCTTCATGTAGCCAACGTAGAAGGTATAGCTCTTGCTCCATAAGATGAATTTCACTTTGGCCGTGGCACTCATTCGCCCCGTGTCCCCGTCGTAATCAAGCTTCACGCCAGCGCCCGCCAGCGTGACATGAAATAACTCGACGCGGACATTGAAACCCCCGTTCACATCCAGCACATAGTTCCCGTTGCCGCCCAGAGCGGTGCCATTGTTATCCTCGTAGGAGATCTCCAGCGAGCCACTGCCGAACAACCCGCATCCCGCGACACCCAGGTTGACGCCACCGGCGACGTCGATCGAATACTCGCCTTCACTGTTGAAGGACCCGTTGGCGTCCAGCCAGCCGATCCCAAAGAAGTCCACGCCCATGTCGACCTCCATGCGGAACGCGTCTCCGGCCATTTCGATCGTGGCACTCCCCGAGAGGGTGAGTATCGACAGTAGATCCAGTTCGCCGTGAACGTCCACTCGGAGCGAGTTGGCAGCAACGGACACGGTTCCATCCTCGGGATCCTGGACCGTCCACACCTCGTCGGTTGTATTCACCTCCAACAGGCCGCCGCACTCGATCGTCCAGATGCCTTGCTTTCCCAAGTTGCCTTCGACTGCAACGCGGGCGCGCACGCCCGAGCTGTCGACGATCAGGTTGCCAGCTGCCGACAACTCCCCGAACGACCCGAGCAGCAGGCTGGCTTCGGCATCCAGCAAGAACTGCTCCTCGCTGACCTCGACCCAGAAGTCGCCGCTCATCTGAAACGTGTCCGCAATCGTCAGGTTGCCCTCCACACCCAGCACGACGTAGGCACCTGGGTCTCCGGTAGTGCCGTCGCGATGCGGCGCACCGGCCGGGATGACGTATGTCTGTCCGTTCGGGTCGGCGACGAGGGAAGCCTGTGTCATTGGCGGCAGGTATTCGACCATGTCGTCCGGGATTTCTACCGATTGATCTTCCTCCGTCGTATTGACCGTGATATGAGCCTTTGCATCGAATTGCA
>CAZFWV010000043.1:25527-28544 GCA_964522605.1 uncultured Pirellulaceae bacterium | reverse complement strand
ACCAGGAAGGACTGCTCACTGCCGCTGCCGAGGTTGCCGGCATTGTCGGCCCAAGATCCGGCCAAGTACTTCACGGTCACCCGTCCGGTGGGCAGGTCGTTCTCAAGTGCGTACCGATACAAACCGTCCTCCATGGATACGCCAGTGACGCTGATCTGGAAGTCGTCCCCGTTGTCGTCCTTCGCCCAGACCTCGATCTCCGGATCCGGATCGGTAATGCTGGCCTCATTGAGACCCACACCCAACGGATCGGCAAACTTGACATCCAGGTAGCGACGTGAGTCGTCGTTGATTTCGCTGGACGACACCCGCGAGCCGGCAACAGGGTAGGCCAAGCCGGCGGTCAACGCGACGAGTGTGACGACCTGGGTCTGCCCCAGAGAAGCGTATCCGGCCTGATCCTCGACGGCGCCGGCAGCAAACTCAATCCGCAATTCACCCGGCTGGAAATGGAGATCATCCGAGAATCTGTAGCGATAGACTCCCTCTCCGAGCGGTTCGGGTGCACCTTGCACTTCCACGGGGACGTCTGCGGAGACGCCACTGCCCGATAGACTGATTTCCGGTGCGCTGTCCAGGACGGTGCTTTCGTCCAGGTTGTTGCCCCACGTGGGCCGGAACTTCACGTCGAGGTACTGGTTCTGATTCAGCAGCCCGACACCGGCTACGCCTGCCTGTGGCGAAATCAGTTCGATCGTCGGCCCCAATATGGTCAGCGTCTCGCTTTCGGCGATGTTGTCCAAGACCACGGCATCCAGCGTGTCGCGCCAGGCGGCAGCTGCGAAGTCCAGTTTCACTTCGCCCGGCTGGAATTGGCCCTCGAACGTGTAACGCCACGTCACGCCGTCGCCGCTCGGGTTGGTTGGCACGCCGTTGACCGTGATTCCATGGGCGGCCGATCCACTGAGTGTGAATTCGGCGTCCGGGTCGGTCAGCGAGGACGCGACAAGCGTTGCGCCGAAGCTGGCGTCGAATCGCACTTCCAGGTAGCCGCGCTCGTTGAGCAACACGACATCGACGCTGTGGTCCAGCAGCTGAGCCGTCGGTCCGACGATCAGGAACGATTGCTCCGTCTCGACGCTGGGGTTTACGACCTCGTCTACTGCGTCGATTTCGGCAAAGCTGTCCCGTAGGTAGGTGACCTGTACGGGGCCGGTGCTGAAAGTTCCCGTGAAGGCGTATTGGAACAGGGCCGAGTCGTCGATCTGAGTTGGAGCGCCGTTGAGAATCACATTTTGCGCCGCAGCGCCGCTCAGTTCGATTTCCGCCGCGCTGTCCAGCAGGGAATTTAGGTCAAGGGTTGCCCCCGGTGTCGTCCGGAATCGCACCGTGATGGAGCCGGCAGAATTCAGCGCACGCAGGTCGATCGGGTTGCCGTCGGCTGGGAACGACAGTTCGGCCGCCGGCACTCCCAGATGGAAGGATTCCATTTCGGCTTCGTTCGTTTGCATATCGCTGTCGGCAAAGCTGCCGTCAAAAAACTCAATTTCGACTTCGCCAGGGACAAGTTCCGCGCCCGACGGAAGGGAGTACTGATAGCGGTAGGTGGCTGGATTCGCATCCGCGTCGGAGAGCAATGTGGGCGTATTGTCGAGGCGAAGCAGCGTCCTGTCGGACAAGCGCAGACTGAACTCATCGTCGGTATCCATGACGCTATCGCTGTCGATCGTGCGCCCATTCTTGGCGAAGTAGCTCACGTCCACGTAACCGCGGCCGCGAAACGTTTCCAAGCCGACGGTCGAACCGTCTGCCGGTTTTGCCAGATTGGCCACCGGCAGAGACGTGTCGTCCGGGTCGGCGAAGTCGAACTCCATCGACTGGCCGTCGCCATCCTGGAATTGCATCTGGAACTTGCCCTCAATTACCAGGAAGCGAAACTCATCAGGGATGTCGGCGAGGAGCAGGACGGATGCGTTTCCCTTGGCGATTTCCGACAGGTTGGCATACAACTTCGCGTCCGTACTCAATGCGCCGTCGAAGAAGTTGAGTTTGCCCGTTGCGAGGAACTTGCCATCCGTGCTCAGTCGCAACTCGACCTGACCATTGAACGCATACTGCGATGTGTACTGCGAGTAGATCTTGGCGCCGGCGGTAATCGTCATCGGCTCGGTGAACGCCGCCAGAAAGCCCGCTCGGTTCGGATTGGACTGAATCGCCAGGTATTGATCCACGACCTGGTCCTTGACCGAGGCCAGCCACAAATCCGAGTCGATCTCGGCAACCGGTTCCAGGGACGCGTCGCGCAACTGCTGAGGCTCGGTCAGCACCGGCAGCGACTCGAAGAATTCGACACCTGCCACGAAGTCGTTAATCGACAGGCCGGAAGTCGGCTCCAGCAGAATTCCCGTCGGCGTGGAGGCCGTCAGCATCACGCCCAGCGGCCCGAGTTCGGAAAAGGCCATCTTCAAGCCGAATCCGCCGACGCCTGCCATGGTGAATCCGGCGTCCAATCCAACAAACAGGACGCGATCTTCGACCGGTGTCGTCGTGTTGTCGGCCGCAAGGACGTTCCCGTCGCGGTCGAATCTCACAATGCCACCCAGCAGTGACCCTTTCACGTCGCCGCCGAACAGCTTGCCCTCGACGCCAACCGCCAGCGACTCCATCGCCACAATCGGGAACTTGCCCTCGAGCAGCAGCCCCACGTCGATCACCAGTCCATCGACGGCGCCGCTCACATTCAGCGGCAGGTTGTGCAAGCCGGTCAGCGCGGCAGACACGGTCACCTGAAAGTCCAAGGGATCGGCGTTGATGTTTTCCCAATGGGCGCCCACCGAGGTGATGCGGATCGGCAACCAGGAGGGCCACTTGAAGGCTTTCGAATCGGCCGTGTCGCGATTGAAGAACACGCCGAAGCCGTCCTTGGTCTCGAAGTCACCGTTGCCCAGAAAAGCGAAGTTTCGCATCTCGCCGGACAGTCGCAGCGGCCCGGCATTCAATTTGGCTCCCAGGGATGCAAATGACGCGACTTCCTCGTCTGCTGCCGCGCTGGTATCGATCAGAATGTCGGAACCGGT
>CAZFWV010000043.1:4091-25427 GCA_964522605.1 uncultured Pirellulaceae bacterium | reverse complement strand
CCGTTGTTCCGTACGCTCAAACCCGGGATCTCGGTCCCATCCAGGCGGGTATAGGGTCCAATACTTCCCGTGACGTCGACTTGTGGGATCTCAATCGAGGCGGATTCGACGCGAATGATCTCGCGCTCTTCGTAACCCGCGTCGCGCTTCGGATCGTAGTGTACTTCAACACCCGATGCCGTGACGGTGACAACATCGGGAACGACCGCCTGCAACTGACCGACTTCGAATCCAAAGGCCCCGTTGCGAATTTCCAGGCCGCCCGACGTCACGTGGATTCCGAGTTCGAACGTGCCGAGCAAATCGAGCAGCGCGACCGCAACACCAGACGACTCTTGCGTTTCGCCAAAGTCCAGCGACGCACTGTCGGCTCCGATTCCGATCGTGATTGTCAGATTCGGATCGCTTCCCACCTTGAAGTGGAAATCCTCAATTCCAATCCGCGGTCCCGTGATGGACAGCGGTCCAGCCACCATCGGTTTGGTGCCGGCGGCCGTTCCCGCGCGGACGGAGACCTCGAAGTTCTGCGCGTCGGCCTGTTCGCCTGATTCCGCCTGCCAGCTTTGCTCGAGGAAGTGAACCTCGACCGTGCCCGGCTCAAATAGGCTGTTTTCGTTCTCCTCGTCACCGTCGTGCAAGAAATAGCGAAACGTATCCTCCTCAAGATGCACCACAGCACCCACTTCAGCGTCAACGACGCCTTCACCGGTGAGTGCAAACTCGGGATCGGGATCCAGAATGGAGGAGTGATCGACACGCATTCCCGCGGGGGCAAAGTAGGTCACATCGACGTAACGGCGGCGATTCAGCACGTTGGCATCGACACTCAGACCGGGCAGACTGGTCAGTTCCACCGCGAACTCGTTCACGGGCTCTCCTGGATCACCGTTGCCCGAGTCTTGAAAGTCCGGCAAGATCCCCGACTCGGCATCGAGCGTCACGCCATAGACGGTGACACTGTCCAGCCCCATATCCAACAGACGGAACCCGTCGTTGCCACCGACGGTGAATCGCACGCCGCCGCCGAGGCCAAAGACTGATTCGCCGTGCAACTGAATCCCCAGATCCATGTTCTCGACGTCGAATAACACGGATCCGCTGCGCGTCTTGGTTGCGTTCAGCTGACCGCTCAAGACAAACGCGTCCGCCGCTTCCAACGCGACACTCCCCTGAAAAGTCTTCACGTTGTCGGGCCTGGCGAATTCTAGAGAAACGTCGTCGCCGGATGGCACTGGGACGGTCTGCGAAATGGTCTGTCCCGTGTTGTTGATCTGGATCGCGACGGAGCCATCGATATCCAGCCCATCCAGGCCGACGAAGGCGACATCACCGGATGCGGACAAGGCATAGGTCCGTGGGCCCTCGCTAGGTGTGAGTACGACCGCACCCAGGTTGGCATCGCGCAATTCCAGGCCCACGTCATCCGCCGGATCCGCTGTCTCGCGGCCCGTTCCCAGGAACGCTTCGACCTGGGCACCAATCGTCACCTGACTGCCATCGGCCTCTTTCGTGACGGAAAAACTTCCCGAAAGGTCGACGAAACCGGGCACGGACAAATCACCGCGGAAGTGGAACGTCGAAGGAGCCAGCGGGGAACTCAGGAACTCTTCCACCTCGTCAATCGTCGGCCGGCCGGTTGGGGATTCGAGCTCCTTCACTTCGAGTTGTACCGCGCCGCCGCCATCTTCGCGCGGGACGACCTGGATTCCGAAATAGAGCGGCAGACCGGCAAGACCGAACGTGTCTCCGGCGGCACTCTCAAACAAGCCACTGTGACTTCCGCCGAACGTAATGATGTCGAACGTGTCGCCCACCTGGGGAACGAAGTCATTGATCAAATTAATCTGCAGATGGCCTCCCAAAGTGACGTTTCCGTCCACTCGAATCTGGTCGTAACCGTCGTCCTCGAGGACGCCCGGGCCAGGATTCAATCCGCCAATCTCGATTTCAATTGTCCCGACGGTATCCGTACCCGCCGGCGCATAATCGTCATTGATCGTGCTCTCGTCGGATGTGTCGATCGTCAAATCACCTGCGATCTCGATGATTCCGGGCGAGTTGCCAGGGCTCAACATTCCCCGGTTGATCACGTTGCCGAGCAGTTTGCGATTACCGGATAAAGTGTCCCCCGGCTCAATCAGCAACTCCTGGACCTCCTGCTGCACTGTGATCTCCGGTCCGGGCCAATCGGCAGCGAGCATGAGTCTTCCTTCCAGCCACTCCATCGTCAGTGGCCGCTCGTGCAAGATGAGACCTCCAATGATTCTTCCAAACGTCGGATGCCGACGCGTTGCTTTGTGACAACATCTTCTGGTCACGCTTGTGAGACCGTTCATCGTGTCATCCTTTGATCTTCCACCATCGCCAACGACGATCCCCAGCGACCGATGTGGTGAGGTGTGCCAACCGGAAGAAATAGGCGGACTATGCAAAGAGCCGAGAATGCACAGAGTAACGCAGGTGATGCCGGACCAGGCTTCAACTTCGGAGGCCTGCAAAGTACTGGATTCACCAGTGACGTGTACGTGACACAGCAGAGTTCAGAGCAAGCCTATCGCCTGCGGGCGCACACGCGGCTGGCTGGAAAATAGAAAACGCCGACCACGGCTACGTCTACCGATCCGCATGTCAAGCGGCTCGTTGACGCAGCCGAGGCCGACGTTCTGTGTCCATCACGATTTCGATCCTGAAGCGAGGATCAAAGAGTCAGTTCCAGATGATTGTCAGACACGGCGTTTCATTTGTCAACCATTGGACGTTCGTAAACAAATCGATGCAGCCGGGTTCAGACGACTCGTTTAACGGCAAGCCGGAGGCGTCGGTGGATACGAGACAGTCATCAGTCGCCTGCGGCTAGCCGTGAAATGAAAATCGGGCTGGACGCGACAAGCAGACCTGGGAAACTCAGGCCCGCCTTACCGAATCCTGCCGCGATTCCATAACCACCTGCTGGATGGTCTTTTCGTCATAGATTTGAAATCCCGCCTTGCAGTAGGTCGGCAGCGCCGCAGCGTGATCGAGATCGCACGTGTGGACCCAGACTCGGCGCGTGGTCTTCGTCCATGCCCGTTCGATCATTCGGGCCAGAAACCATTTGCCGTGGCCCTGTCCGATAAACGTGGTAAACAGGCCGAAGTAGGCGAGTTCGACTTCCTGGGTGATTCGTCGGTCGAGCTCGGCGAAGCCGGCGGGTTGACCGTTGACTTCCAGTTGATAGACTTCCACACGCTCATCCTGCAGAATCGCCGTCAGTTCCGCGTCGGACATCAGGTTGCGGTCGATCCACTGATACGCCGCGCCGACGGCATTGTAGAGGGCACGATAGTCGCGGATGGATGGCGCGGGCAGATGACGGATCTGTCGTGTTCCGTCTGCGTCGTCGGCTGGAAACTCGATCGGCGGAGTCAGCATTTCCAGATAGGTCGTTTTTGTCGGAATCGTCTTCATTCGACGGACTCAGATGTTCTACACCGTGATGACTTTCGATGCTTCCGACATCGTGCGGACAATCTCCAGCATGCCACCCACTTCCCCCGCGGCCAGGTGTTGCTCCAGACCATACTTCTTCACACAGCTTTCGCAGACGACCAGTCGGACTCCCAGTCCGGCTAGCAGCTTCAGTCCGACCTCAAACGGAGAATCTTTCGCGACGGCTTTCACACCTTCGGTGTAAAAACAGATGGCTTTTGGTCGATTGCCTGGCCTTTCGAGTGTGTGAAAGAACTTGTCCAGCATTTCGGTACCAAATTCGGTATCGGAAGGACTCGTCGTGCCGAGGCTCGGTTTGGTTACGAGGATCACGGTGTCCTGCATTTTGCGGTTCCTTTTCGCGCGTTGTGATCACCGGACTTTGTGGATTGAACTTGGAAAGTGCATGAAAATGGCCGCGGAAAAACGCGGAGGCGTGCCGAGGTCCTGTCGCATTTCGGACGAAACGTCATGGCGGCGAATTCGTCGACTGATCTATCCGCGCTCCTCCGCGCTCTTCCGCGGCTCCCGCCACTGCTCTGGCAAAGTTGGCTTCGTGTCGCGCAGGATCTCGCGAATCGCCTGGCGATCCTCGGTTGACAGATGCGCAAAGTCTTTACTTGTATCCTGGCCGCTGAGTACCTGCCACAGTCGTTGCAGAATGTATTCCCGAACGGGTTCGGGCAATGAATCGAACGAATCGGAATAGATCAGGTAGCTGCACGGATATCGGAAGAGTCGCGATTTCAGATCCAGTTCCCGCAACGAACGGCCTTGCTCATCGTGCGGGCCGCGACGGGCAAACTCGTCGGCGAAACCCGAAGTGCCCGAGACCGGCTCGGTTAGCGCAGCCTCGCCTGCAAAGAGCATGTACTGGACAACCGGTTCACCGGCTGACCGAATGCGGCGGATTGTGGATTCCGATCGATAGTCGGCAGGCTGATTGAGCATTTCGTTCATCACTTGCTGATCTCGCAGCGCCAGTCGCGTGAGGAAACTCGCGCGAGTCAGCCGATTATGCATGCCCACTTGATGTTCCAGAACCATCAACGCTACAAGATCGCTGTGTGGTGTCAGGTAGGGTTTTGTCGGAAACAGATCGTCCAATTCCGTCACATTTGCCCCGACGTCAAGATTGACTCCATCCGGCGCTTCCGACTCGCGCACCCACTGGTTGCCTAAGTGGCGCTGCGTTCCATGCACCCCCGTGACGTACCAACCGCCCCACCGCTCCCGCAGGGGACTCGCATGGTCGGTCAGAAACGTCCCGGCTTTGAGAATCGGATGGCCATCGGATCCGGCAAAGACGGATCGCACGACGTGGCCGGGGATATGTTGCGTTAGCGTTGAGCCGTGGCACTGCAGACAATCGTAGGTCTGTCGTTCAAATTTTGGATGTGCCGACGGCGACTGATTGAGCGTGTAGAAATTGGCGCCCAAAGCGGGGTCCGCGGCGGAAACCTCCATCACATCACCACGCTGGACCCAACCGACGTAGACATCATCATTAAAGTAAATCGCTCTCGGAGTGCGCGGCGAAATCCGCTGCAACTGAAAACTCGTGCGTGAAAACACGAGTGCTTGCGATGAAATCGGTACCTGCAAGTTTTCGAGGACGGATTCCAGATAGCCGCGCCGCGGATCAAATTCCAGCTGAACCTCTCCCGCGTCCAGCCGAGTCTGCAGCTTTGTGACCGCATCCTGGGGTGCTGCCTTCAAATAATCGATCGGCGGCTCCTCGAACGAGACTTGGCCGAGAGCCAGACTGCCGCTAAAGAGCCACGCCAAGGCAAGCCAGGAAACCAATCGCCTCCGCGTCGAAGACGATTGTCGCCTTCGTTTCCTCTGCGGTCCTCCGCGGCTCTGCGCCCTCTGCGTTGAAAAGGAAATAACGCAAAGATCGCGGAGGCGTAGAGGACCGAAGAGACAGAAAGCAGGATCGTCGTTGATCGGCCGTTGGAGATTCAGCTTGGCCATGGGTCGAGAATCGGATGGTGCTGCGGGAATTGCCTTGTTTTCGGAGAAAAACCGCTGAAGGATGCAGAATGACAGGGTCGGAAGAGGCTGTCAAGCTTCGTCGGGTGCGGGTAACTGGACCGCGTGCAGAATGGCAATCTGGGTTCGCCGGTGTGACGCGGGCCGACCACGGCCGGGAGTTGCACGGGCGGTAGGCCATCGATACGCTAACGGTAGTGGTTCGAGTTGCCACCCTGACTTTATTTGGAGTCCACGATGCTTCCTTATGATCAATTCACGCGGCGGCGTTTCTTGCAGGGAACGGTTGCTCTGGCAGCCACCCGTCCATGGCATTTGTTGGGAGCGGAATCCACTTCGCCAACCTTAAAAGGACGCATCTACAAGACGCTCAAGTTTGGAATGATCCAAGTTCCCGGCTCGCAGGCCGATAAGTTCAAGGCCGCCAAGGAAGCAGGATTTCTGGGAGTCGAGATGGATTCGCCGGGGATGAATGTGGAGCAAACCCAACAGGCGATCGCCGAGAGTGGTCTTCCCGTCGATGGAACCGTTTGTTCTACGCACTGGAACGATCGCCATACGAGTCCGGAGGCAAGTGTCCGCGCCAAGGCGCTCGAGGATCTAAAGAAAGCGCTGCGCGACACGCACGCGGTTGGTGGACACACGGTGTTGTTGGTCGTGGGACATGGGAATGATGGTCCTGTGGAAGAGATCTGGCCTCGATCGATTGAAAATATCTCGCGCGCGATTCCTTTGGCGGCCGAGTTGGGTGTATATATCGCGATCGAAAACGTGTGGAACCACTTCTTGTACAATCACGAAGGGGGAGCGGATCAGACCGCCGATGAGTTTGTGAAATACGTCGATGAGCTGAATTCACCTTGGGTGGGGATGCAGTTTGACATCGGCAACCATTGGAAGTACGGAAACCCCGCGGATTGGATTCGGACGCTCGGTAAGCGAATCGTAAAACTCGATCTGAAGGGTTTTTCACGTGCGAGTGGTGGCTTCACGAAGATCGGTGAGGGCGATATTCCATGGGCCGAAGTCCGACAGGCACTGCTCGATATCGAGTACGTTGGGTGGGCCGCGGCCGAAGTGGGGGGCGGGGGCCCTGACCGTTTACGCGAGGTTTCGCAGAATATGGACCGTGCCTTCGGGATTTGATCTGTTGCGCGCGCACACGGATCTCGCAATTCGTTCCTGAGGCGTGATGAGCCAAGCCGGAGGCGGCAATGAAAACCCGGCGCTTGTTCCTGTTTGCGGGTTTGCTGTTCGGTTGTTCCACTCCGCAGGGAGACGAGTCAGAGCGCACAACCACTTCCTCCAACTCGTCGCAACCAGCGGATTCGCCGTCTGGAGCTGCGGAGAAAGATGATGCCGTCATGTCGGCGAAGGAACCAGATGACGTTCTTCAGGCGGCGCGGGAACGCATGATCCGGTTGCATTTGCAGGGACGTGATATCACGGACCCGCAGACAATCGAGGCGATGCGTCGCGTGCCCCGACACGAGTTGGTGCCGCCCGCAGCACGACATCAGGCGTACAGTGATCAGCCTCTACCCATCGGTCATGGGCAGACGATTTCGCAGCCCTACATCGTTGCGTTGATGACTCAGTTGGCCAAGATCAAGCCGGGAGCGACCGTGTTGGATGTGGGAACCGGGTCCGGTTACCAGGCGGCGGTGCTGGCGGAAATGGGAGCCAAAGTTTACAGCATCGAAATCGTTCCGGAACTCGCGCGACAGGCGGAGCAGCAGTTGCGCCAGATCGGCTACGAGCAGATCGAGGTTCGCTGCGGTGACGGTTACCGCGGCTGGCCCGATCATGCTCCCTTCGACGCGATCCTTGTCGCGGCTGCCCCCGAACAGATTCCTCAGCCACTGATTGATCAGCTCGCACCCGGGGGGCGTCTCGTCATTCCCGTCGGCAATTATTACCAGTCGCTGATCCTCGTCACAAAACAGCCGGACGGAACCGTGCAGCAGCGCACGGTCGCTTCGGTGGCTTTCGTGCCGATGACCGGCGAAGCAGAGCGATCGTCGTCGCGGGATTGACATGGAGATTCGCGGACGTGTCGCTCGTTTCCGGGGCCTCTGCCGACGTATGCCCATTCCAATACGGATGGTCGTATGGTGTCTTGTCGTTTACGTGGGTGTGACAATCGTGTTTTCTCAGTTTCAGCGTTCCTTGGTTTACCTGCCTACGCGAGACACTTCGATTGAACCGGCGGATGCTGGGTTGCCGGTTGGCCGAGTCCACACGATTACGCTCGCCACAGACGATTCGCTTCAAGTACGCGGCTGGCACATTCTGGCAGAGGGCCAGACGGCGCAGACGCGCGAAGAATGCGACCAGCAGCTCGTGGGTCGGTGGCTGGTTCTGTTCTTCTCTGGGAACGCGGCGAATCGGCGGTATCGAGTGGACGAGTTCGGTCTGTTGACCGAGTTGGGCGCGAACGTGTTTCTGTTCGATTATCGAGGATATGGAGATAATCCCGGATCACCCTCCGAGGAACAGTTGGCGGCGGATGCGCAAGCGATTTGGAGTTACGCGACGCATCAACGGCATGTACCGCCCGAACAAATTCTGCTGTACGGCGAATCACTTGGTGGTGGAGTGGCCGTGCGTCTGGCGGCGGAGTTGTGTGAACGACAGACGGCGCCCGCCGGTCTGATCGTTCGCTCAACATTCTCTTCCTTGGTCGACGTGGGCTGCTATCATTATCCCTGGCTCCCCGTTCGAATGGTGTTGACGGAACGATATCCGTCGAATGACGTGGCTCCATCCGTGACCTGTCCTGTACTGCAAATGCACGGAGCGGAGGATACGATCGTGCCTATGCAGCTTGGCAAAAAGCTGTTTGACGCCTTGCCTCCAACGTCCGCGACGGGGATCGCCAAGCGTTTTGTGACACTGATGGATGCAGACCATAACGACGTGCTTTGGGTTGCCGAGGACGAAATGCGGGCGGCACTGGCACAGTTTCTTGCCGATCTGCCCGAAATGGAATAGGACGCTGATGAGTTGGCGAGCAGTTCTCTTCGATCTCGATGGCACGCTGTTGGATACGCTGACCGACATTGGTGACGCGGCCAATGTGGCTCTCCAACGCTGTGGGTTTCCTATGCGCAACCGGGATGAGTATCGTTTTTTTGTCGGTGATGGCGTGCGCACTCTGTTCCAGCGCGCTTTGCCGCCAGAATCGGTGAACGATGCGATCGTCACGCAATGCGTAAGTGCGTTTCGCCAGGAGTATGCCGCGGGATGGAATGTGCGTACGAGGCCGTACGCCGGCGTTCCGGAACTGTTGGATGAACTGTCGCGCCGACGAATCCGGCTGAGTGTGCTTTCCAACAAACCGGACGATTTCACGAATCGGTGTGTGCTGCACTATTTGTCGAAATGGCGTTTCGAGATTGTTCGCGGCCAACGCGAAGGCGTGCCGCTCAAGCCCGACCCGATAGCGGCCCGCGAGATTGCGGATTCCATGCAGGTGCCGACTGATCGGTTTCTCTACTTGGGAGATACGTCGATCGATATGCTCACCGCGATTCGGGCTGGAATGTGTCCGGTCGGAGCGCTTTGGGGCTTCCGGCCGCGCGAAGAACTCGAATCAGCCGGTGCCCAACACCTGATCGAACGCCCCCAAGACCTGCTTGACCTCTGTCGCTGATCCCAGTCCTCTCTATTTCTCTTTCCCGCTCGCCACATCTTCAGACTGCTTCGTGTCTTTCTCCCTCGACATTCCCTCTCCATCTCTTGTCTCTTTTCCTCCACGATGGCCCTCCGTGCCTTGGCGCCCTCTGCACTGCTACGTTGAGTCTCATGTCGGGGCAAGCGAATTCCATTATGCGACAGGGTTGAGTTGTGTTTCTAGCTGGTTGGACTGTTTGCATCTTGATGCGCAGCGTAGTCCTCGGCGACAACTGTACTTTGTGCACTGGTCTTGGTCTTACCAGTGCCGCGACAACTGTACTGTATGCCACTGGTCTTGGTCTTACCAGAGCTGCGACAACTGTACTGTGTGCCACTGGTCTTGGTCTTACCAGAGCTGCGACAACTGTACTGTGTGCCACTGGCTTTGCCAGTGCTGTTCCTCGACTAAAAAGGACACTGGCAAAGCCAGTGGCACACCAATTGCGACGAATGTTGCAGCGCCCTCTTTGGTTGCGGCCAAAGTCTGCGCTGCGTTTTGCGTTTGATGGAAAGAAGGTCGAAAACGCAAAGTACGCCGAGGTGCGGAGGGCCGCAGAGAGAATGAGAGGGATTAGGGGTCCCAGGTTAGACGAGTGATCCGGATTCCATCGAGCTGGGGGTTGAGCGCGGCCAGATAGTATTGATCGTCGTCCAGGACGATTTCCGGAGCGGCGACCGGCAGTTCGCACACGAAATGGGTGTCATCATCCACGCCGAAATACCACGGATCGGTTGACCGATAGACGCAAGATCGCGGTTTTCCCTGGTAATTCTGGGTTCGAAAAAGATAGTACTGGCCGTTCCGTTCCACGACATGGGGGCATTCCGCATGCCACCATTGACGGCCGGCGCGGCCGCCGAACGCCACCTCTCGCGATTCACTCCAGTGAACGAAGTCGCTTGACGATCGGCAAAAGACGCTGCCGCGACCGTCGAGCATCGCCGTGTAATAGCAATGCCACGTTTCCCCGATCCGCAACAGCATCGGGTCACGCGTGTTGGCGTGCGGCTGTTCATCAAACAATGCAGTGACCTTTCCGAGGCCTTGCAACACACGTTGGAAGTTCTTGCCATCTTGGCTCGTTGCATGACAGATGTGTTGCCAGTCCCCGTAGAACATGTGCCATCTATCACCTTCACGTACCACGTGCGGCGCCTGAAGTCCGCCGGCCGTCTCACCTACCTGCGGATCCGCGCGCATCGCGATTCCGCGCGGTTGCCAGTTCGGTTGTGTGATGTCGCGCGAATTGCTCTCCCAGCGATAGAAGAGCCGAGTCTTCCCGGGCTCCTGCGTGTGGCGAATGCAGGACCAGAGCTGCCAGGTTCCATCGGCCGCTTGCCAGATGCCGAAGTCAACCGGCTGTTGTTTCTCAGAGCCAAGGTGTTGCAGATCAGGATTCCCGGCGACTGTCCACCAATCACCGACCAGTTGCGGCGTCTCCGCATTCAGGGTCGAGGTGGTTGTCCAAACCACCAAGGCGTAGAGGAACAATCCAGGGAGAAGTCGACATTTCATCATGAGGTCTTCCCTCCACATCATTTTGGTAGCCGAATTCGTGAGAATTCGGGAGGTCTGCGCTGCAATCCGAATTCTCACGAATTCGGCGACGTGTGATTGTTGGGCTCTACGGCGGTCACTTCACGAAACACGCAAATCCGCCAAACCGATTCGCTCCAGATGCTCTGCGAGTTGCTCCCTGGACCAGGGCTGCATTCGGCTGTTCCAGGGCTCCACGACGGTCAGTTGCTTCTCCCTGTGAAGGGCCTGAAGGCAATCGGGTAAATCGAAGTGATGTAGCACGTCGAAGATCATTGCCGACAGCGGCCAGGTATAGCGTGGATCCTGAGTCAATTCGTGATAGGACAACAAGGCATTGTGCAGTGTGACTTGTGTGACGACTGGATGGAGTACGGCAGCGAAAGTCGCCGTGATCGCTCCCATTCCGCGTCCCACCAGATGGAGATTTCGGCAGCCATGTGACTGGAATAGATCCAAGGTGCGCAGCAGATCATGAACTCGCCGTCCGACGTACGGTTCCCGTAGCATCAGGCCGTGATTGGCATACATGTAATCGCTGCGGTAATCGTGGAAGAAATCATCGCCTTGGTCTTTCTGGGTTCGAGCCGTCAAATCGCCAATCCCGCGTACGTCGATCGCAAACCGGATGGGTTCATCCTCCAAATCAGCGGTCTGACCCAAAAGAATCTCCTGCAAGGCACTTCGGTGAGGCACGTACAATGCCGTGCGTTCCACTTCGGGGAAGAAGTACTGTGGACTTCCATCACGCGGAATGGCGTGGAGGATCGCAAGGATGCGCGGCTCCGTTTCGACCAGGAATCCGTAATCCGTCAGGCCCGGATCATTCCAGACTCGCCGAGCGCGCAAGACTCGGTATCTCGGGGCCGAGGATCGATTCGGAAGGGCCAGACAGGACTTCAATTTTCTGATGAGCCGGTCGCCCGAAACGGCGGATCGATGTTGTGCCAGGACATCGGCTTTTTGACGCGTGAAGTCGAAGGTTCTTGCGGAGTCGAGTCGGTAGACTTGTCCATCTGGCGTGGCCTGTAAGACCTGATCCTCTTCAACCGGAACGTCGGGCTCGTTCGGATCGGCGTTTACGCCAGCGTAGTGATTGAAGAAGCGATACGTTGCCTCCCGAGCACTTCGGTGAAAACCGTGTGTTTCGGGACCGATATAGAGCTTGACGTCGTTTTCCCGGCCCAGGATCGCGTACAGACGGTGCAGTTCCTCATAGGTCTCGCGCAGACCACGGACATCGAAGAAATCGTTTCGCTGTCCTCCAAGCAACGTGGGTCGAGGTAAGTGCGCGATGAAGAAGTCCGCCATATCCAAGCCAGCATCGAGCACACCCGGCATGATTTGCTCGGCATCTGTGGGCTCTTCGTTCTCCAGGTTGTAGAGGAACCGTGTGACGAAGCAGTTCGGAGCGACCATCGTGAAACGTTCGTCGATCGCCGCCAGGTGCGACGTTTGCGTGCCGCCGCCTGAGTTTCCGGTGACGCCCAGGCGATTCGGGTCCACATCACCGCGCGAAAGGAGATAATCGACGCCACGGATTCCGTCCCAGGCTTCCCAGAGAGCGAAATTCTCGCCGACGAGCGTGAGTTGATTTCCTGCCACATTGTGAGAATGCGTGCCGACGCGAACGTTGGGGCCCGGTTCGCTATTCGGGTATTCGGTTCGCTCACCTTGTGAAGGTGGATCGTAAATCAGCACGACATAGCCTTGTCGAGCCAGGTTCCGCGCAAATTCCTGGTATCCGGCGTATGCTTTGCCGTTTGTCGAATGTCCACACGTGCCCAGGACTGCCGGCATCTGAATCTCGCGCGTCTTGGGTAGATACAGGTTTGCCGTCACCAGGTAATTGGGACGGCTTTCGTAGATCAATTTCTCGATCGTATAAGACTCGCGCTGCACGGATCCGGTGATGCGTGCATTCAAGGGCGTGCGTTCAGGGAAAGGGCCGTAGCAATGGCGCAGCTTTTGTCGCACTTGTTCGCGTAGATGCATCACTTGTTGTGGTGTTTGAATCGCGGCCCGCTCCGCTGCTCGCCTCCGCGCGATTTCACGGACGCGGTGTACATAGTATTCCTGCAGCATCTTGCCGTAGCGATACTCGCGGAACACGGGTGCCTCGCGGATTTCTCGTTCCCGCTCCAGATCGATTTGCTGACTGCAAGCAGGCGACGCGAATCGCAGGCTCAAAGCCGTGCCACCGGCAAGTGCCACGCCGTGCTTGAGAAGACACCGCCGTGAGAGTGAAGTCTGGCCGTGCATGGATGCTGACTCCTTCTGCTAGATACCGGGAACCGGGAAGGACCTATTATCCCAAAAAGAACGCGCGCGAACACCGGCAGGAATCCGTGGCACAGGTGCCGCTGCAGATTGCCGCGATGTGCGTGGATAACCCGTTGCTCTTCCGCGTCTTTCCGCGGCCCTGCCGCTTTGCACTGCTAACGGTGAGTTTCTTGTCGGGCGGAGCGAATTCGATCATGCCGCAGGGTTGAGTTGTGTTTTTCCCTGGATTGAATGTTGGCATTAGAAACGCAGCGAAGCCTTCGTCGGCGACTGAACTGGGTGCCACTGGCTCTGCCAGTGCTCTTCCTCGACCCAAGAGGACACTGGCAAAGCCAGTGGCACACCAATTGCGCCGAGCGCGGCAGCACCCCGTTGGGTTGCGGCCGAAGGCTGCGCTGCGTTTTTCGCGTGAGACACGAGGTTCGCCAAAATGCCGGCGCCCGCGAAAGACGGTTCACTCGACGACGACCGAAGTGGGCTGCGCTGGGAATGATTCGGCCTGGAACACAACGCGATAGGTTCGGTTGGGATCGCACGATGCTGGTCGAGGCACGAGGATGAAATCGTCTGTGATTATCGGCTGCAGATCCTCTCCTTCAAGAATCTGAACGTCCTTCACGCGGTCAGGCAGGAACTGAACGAACGGCCGTCCTCCTCGTTGGGAGCCATTCATATTGACGGGAGCGAAGCTGTGTTCACCGAGGTGGGGCGTGACTTCAAACGCATACCTCCCGTTGTCGATGCTCAGGCTTTGCTCGAATGAGAGTTCCTTCGGAGCCATACGCGCTTCCCAGGCGGGGTCGCCGTACAGGGCGACGACGTCTTGGTCAAACGCCAGTCCACGTTTGTCTTGACCGCTTGTCCCGTCATCCGCGAGCCGATGAACGAGTGCGTGCTGATTTGCGAAGAAGGCTTCAACGAATGTGTATCGTCCGGGCTGCTCGACGAAATAATCGAGGCAACCCCAGCCCGCATATCCGTACCACGTCGGCACGGTGTATCCCATCATCTGTTTCACACCGGCCGAATTCAGCCAGGCGAGTGCCATCGCATCCAGTCCATCGATATGTCCCATCAGACAGTTGCCGATTGGCAGATAGACTTTCGGATTGGGTGAATCGATCGGGAACTTGTTGCCGTTTGTGTCCAGGCCGTACAGTCGACCTTCGCTGCAGCGGAAGACTCCGTTTCGGTAGCGAAAGCCAATTTGCCAGTCGCGTTCCGTCGCATGGCCCGACGTGACGAACAGGTCCGCCTGGTATTCGTTCAGCGAATCGACCAACGCCGCGGTTGTATCGTTGGGCCCCGGCAGCTGTTCCATCGGTTCGCCGGGAAGTTTGCGAACCATCTTGCCCTGAACGAGTTCGTCGTACCACAGTCCTTGCTCACAGCAGTCTAACGCGACTTCGGTGCCCGAGGCGACTTTGCGAATCACGAGCGGTGACTTGTGTTCCGCGATCTGCAACGCGTTCTGGGCGTCGTAGCCGGTTAGAATTCCCCAAAACGTGTCCGTAAACGGATCGTCGTCCAGTTTGCGAGTCAACTGGTGGACTTCTGCGACGAATGCCTGGGTCGCCTCCTCCGGCCGCGCGACGAAACATGTCCAACGTGGCGACAGGTGACGCAACGAATCGAGTGCGTCGCGGACAGTCTGAGGATAGATAATGACCTCTGCGCGTGGATACTTGTTGGTCAGTGCTTTGACCACCGCCCTCCACTCCGGGTGGTCATTCGTAGATTGAGAGACGACCACGACATATTTGCCTGCGGGCGTGATCGCTTCGGCAGCAACCGGTTCTCCGGCGCACAGAAAGTAACTCAAGCAAAGCATGATCGCTGGGTTCGTCAGTTTTCGCATCGTTCTGGTTCCTCTTGTCGATCCGTTGAGATTTATCCGCATAAAAACCAACGCAACGGGTCGGCTGAATCGTCGCGCGGTTTCCCACGGACTTCTCTGCGTGCCTCCGCGTCTCTGAATCCTCTGCGTTGAAATGCGAAACGCAGAGGCGCAGAGGGCCGCAGAGAGCGGGCAAGTGCTTTAGTTTGCTGCAACCTGTTGCACCCGTTAGCGCGGCACGTGTACGCGATGACTGTAGGCGGACTTGTCGCAAGTCGGCCTACAGTGTGGAGACAGAGACTAGGATACGGAATTGGGAGCGAAACGTGTAGTGGCTTCTGTATGATAACCCGAAGAGTAATTCGGTTTATTCGGACAGCATACCGATGCGTCGTCCGAGCAGCCGTCGGGTGGGAAGCAGGATCACGAGTCGCCTCTTCGCACACTTATGCAATCCTCTTTCGTTCGATGCAATTCTTGTATTCATCGAGCATAATCCGGTAACTCTCGGCTGGCATTCCGTCATAGATTACGTTGGATGCCGAGAAGATGTAGGGTCGACCAATGCCTCCGTATTTCATGCAATAACGAACAGACTGGCGGATTTCGTCTTCGTTCACATCTTGAAGACAGTTGCAGGCGACATTGCCCATGAGAATCCAGTCGGGATAGGCCTCGCGCACTGTTCGAATATCCATTCGTCCCTGGGGATCGATCGAGTGGTATCCGTCGACTCCTGTGGAGTGAATCTGGTCCAGGATGCCGTTCAGGCAGCCATCCGAATGCAGCAGAGCGCGCTTTCCCAGGGTGTGGATCTCAGCCACGACTTCGGCGAGATATGGCGCGATGAACTCGGAGAAATGCGCCGGCGAAACAAAGGGTGCATCATTGAATCCGAAATCGTAGGTCAGCATGAAGAAATCGGCGCCCGCAGCAACCGCTTCATGGAAAAAGCGTTTCGCCTTGCGACATTTTTCCCGCGCTTCCTGATGAAGTTCGCCGGGTCGTTCAAAGAGCCGCACAACGAAATCCATCATCTCGGCGCCTGTGGGCATCCAGAACACGCCCACATCATCGTATGCGGCGATCAATGCTTTGCCCTGCAATCGTGCGGACGTGACTTCGATCTCTGCCGCCGATCGTCCTCCACGGACTGCTCCCCAACCGAGCTCATCGACCAGCCGTTCAAAAACGCCGGCCCGGTACTCCCACCACGCCCGTTCCTTCGCTTCGGAACTGGTATAGTTGGCCTCGCGAACCAAATCAGGATCCAAGCCGAAAAAGCTCTTCTCGATTTGGAATCCCAGTTCCCACGTCGGCGGGATTTCCGGGATGCCACCGGCCAGCAGAGTTTCCATGCGAATTTTATTCGGGTTCATCGATCCCATTCTCCGGTCATCCGCCGTGTGGGTTTCCATACGGTTTTCAGAGCCATCATCGGGCAACATCGTTTCACGGCAAAACGAGAAAACCTCGGGAAAAGCCGCATTTCCCGAGGTTTCTTGCGATCAGCAGGTACGCCTGAGAGGATTCGAACCTCCGACCTACGGTTTAGGAAACCGTTGCTCTATCCCCTGAGCTACAGGCGCAAAGTGGGACTTCCTCAAACTGTCTCTTGTCCGTGCAAGACTGGTCATCGCTGGGCTGGTGTCCTCACGCCCGGTGCCATCATCGGTAATGTCTCTGGTCGTCCATCCAAGCGGTGCGACGCGCCGAGCGCTGTGCGAGGCGCTGCAGGGATGACGGCGTCAATTCTACACGGTGCGTTCCGCGTCGCAAACAGGATGTCAGCTCATCCCGAGGCGGCCGTTCATGTCGGGGGTGTGGCCGGATAGAAATCCCGAAACGCGTCACTCGGAAGCTCGCAGCGAGCGTGTTCTTCGCATCTAATGGGGTTTGTACTCGAAGGCATATGAGTCTCGGTCAACGCGCCGTCGGTTTTTTTGTCTGCAGGGAAGAGCTCTGGCAAGTCCATTTCCTACAAGGAAGATCGCACATGAAGGCCTCATTGTTCGTACTTTGGATTTGCATCATTGCCTTGTCGATCCGCGTTTCCAATCTAGTGGCGCAAGAAACTGACTCCCCGGCAATCGTGACGTTCACGACACAGGAAGATCATCAGCAGATGTTGGGGCAGTTGGGAATCACCAAGTTGCGTCCTGGTCGCAACGCCAATCCAGAGGGAGCCAATCCCGCGAATTACGACGAATCGAAGGCGAATCCATATCCCGACTGGCCGGAGATTCTGCAGCTGGAAGATGGGACTCCGGTGACGACTCCGGAAATGTGGTGGACGCAGCGACGTCCGGAAATCGTCGAACTGTTCGAGCGCGAGGTCTATGGACGCGTTCCCGATCGGGTTCCGGCGGTCACGTGGAGCATTCGGCAGGAGCGGGATGATCTCTCGGGACGGCTTCCGATCCAAGTGCAACATGTCGTCGGGACGGTGGAAAATACCGCCTGCCCAGAGATCAATGTCGAGATCTCCATGTCGTTGACGCTGCCCCGAGACACGGAGAATCCAGTTCCCATCCTGATGATGTTCGGTTTCACAGAATTCGACCCGCTTCCGGAGTGGATGCAGCGATTTCGCAGTCGTCGCCCCGAAGGACCAAGTGGACCGCGTCCTCCTTCGCGGACGGACGAATTGATTGCCGCGGGTTGGGGTTGCGTCATCATCAATCCGAATACGATCCAAGCGGATCAGGGTGCCGGACTCACACGCGGCATCATCGGACTGGTGAATCGAGGCCAGCCGCGGAAACCGGATGACTGGGGGGCCTTGCGCGCCTGGGCCTGGGGTGCATCGCGAGGACTCGACTACCTCGAAACGGATCCGCGTGTCGATGCCAAACGCGTGGGCATCGAGGGCGTTTCTCGCTACGGCAAAGCAGCACTCGTTGCGATGGCATTCGATTCGCGTTTCGCCATGGGGCTGATCGGATCGTCCGGCGCAGGCGGCGCCACGCCGCATCGACGCAATTTCGGCGAAGCCGTCGAGAATCTGACCAGCTCGGGTGCGTACCACTGGATGGCTGGCAATTTCCTGAAGTATGGTGCGGAGGAGTCCTCTTTCGGTTCCAAAAACGCGAATGACGTTCCGGTCGATTCGCATCAACTGATCGCACTCTGTGCCCCGCGACTGACGTTTATCAGCTACGGGATTCCCGAAAAAGGCGATGCCCACTGGCTCGATCAGCGTGGCAGTTTCATGGCCTCGGTTGCGGCCGCTTCGGTATTTCGTTTGCTGGGCAGCGTGGGCTTTGGGACGTCAGAGGATTACCGAATCGCATCGTTGCCCGCCGTGAACGAAGGACTGTTCGACGGTCCGCTTGCCTGGCGACAACACGATGGCGGTCACACCGACGCGCCGAATATCCCGTATTTTATCGAGTGGGCGGAGCGGCATTTCCAGAATCGCCGGGCCGATTAGGATACGCCTTTCCCTTGGAACACACGACTCATCGATAGGACAAGCCATGAAGCGACTGGGAATGCTACTTACTGCGGCGCGGTCAAAGATCCTCAAGAAGCACCGCGAAGTCGACAAATGTCGGACTTCCGTTGGTTGTCTTCGCTCATTGGCTGCGCTGCCGTCGATGGCTTCAGCACTGTTAATTGTCAGTGGGATGCCCGCCACCGCCGCGCCGACCGATCTGGTTTTGCAGCAGCCAGTGCGGATCACGGAAGTGAATCCGGGTGTATTTCTCGTCGATTTTGAGCGAGTTGCGTTCGGGAACATTCGATTGATTTCACCTGCGGCCGGTTCCGAGAAGATTACCGTCCACTTTGGAGAGATGCTCTCGTCGGGACGTGTCCAACGCAATCCACCGGGAACGGTTCGTTACGGACAGGCCGAAGTCAGGCTGATCGCCGGCCAGTCGGTCATCGCAGCGCCGCCTGCCGATCGACGGAACACGGAGCAGGCGACCAGCGCGCACCCGCCGGCGGTGCTTACGCCGCCTGAGTGGGGCGTCGTCCTGCCGTTTCGCTGGGTGGAAATCGAAGGATGGCCGGGCCCGCTGCGTCCCGAACAGATCTGCCGACAGGCCGCGTTTTCCGCCACCTGGGATGACGATGCGGCATCGTTTCACTGCTCCGATGACATGCTCAATCGAGTCTGGGACCTGTGCCGCTACTCGATTAAGGCGACGACGTTCGCGGGTATTTACGTGGATGGAGATCGCGAGCGGATTCCGTACGAGGCCGATGCGTATCTGAACCAGATCAGCCATTACGCGACGGATACCGACATCCAAATGGCCCGAGACACGTTTGACTGGCTAATGAAAAATCCCACCTGGCCAACGGAATGGGCGCCACACATGGTGTTCATGGCACATGCGGATTGGATGCACACGGGGGAGTCGCAGTGGCTGGCAGCACGTTACGAATCGCTGAAGACAAAACTCTTGATGGACCGAGTCGGTGCGGATGGACTCGTCCATAGCAGTCAACAACAGATGAGGCGAGGCGATATCGTTGATTGGCCCCAAGGTGAACGCGATGGCTATGTTTTTTCTGAAATCAATACTGTGGTGAACGCCTTTCACTTGCGTGCCCTGAAACTGATGGCGGAAATGGCACGCGGTCTCGGACGAACCGAGGAGGCGGCCGAGTATTCTGCGAGGGAGCAACAAGTCCGCGCCGTGTTTCAGGCGAACCTATTCGATCCAGAACGATCGCTCTATCGTGATGGCAAGGACGTGGAACACTCCTCGTTGCATGCGAACCTTTTTCCGCTCGCATTCGAGTTAGTGCCGGATGAGTTCGAATCGCATGTCGCCAACTGGCTGGCCCATCGCGGGATGGCTTGTTCTGTCTATGCCGCGCAGTACCTGCTCGAAGGCCTGTTCGAATCCGGTCAGGGTGCAGATGCGATTCGCCTGATCACGGCACCAACGGATCGTAGTTGGCGACATATGGTGGAAAGTGGTACCACCATCACGTGGGAGGCGTGGGATCTGAAGTACAAGCCGAACCAGGATTGGAATCATGCGTGGGGTGCCGCACCGGCGAACCTCTTGCCGCGGTATGTCCTCGGCGTGCAACCCTTGGAGCCCGGATGGCAAAAGGCTCGAATTCGCCCACATCTCGGCTCGCTTCGCCATGCGAAAGGAAGGATTCCTACGCCTCGAGGACCGATCGATGTGGAATGGACGAAGAGTGCTAACCTGCGTCTTCAAGTGAGTTTACCGACCGGTATGACCGCCGCTGTTGAGTTGCCCGCTCTCCGCTCGGTATCTTCGGTCCTGGTGAACGGACAACCCGTGGCGGTACGTCGGCAAACCGATCGCCTGATCCTCGAATCGCCGATCGCCGGCCACAGCGTCCTGGAAGTCCCATTCGCCGACGACTGACCGCAGTCACGCGAAGGGGCCAGGGCACAGTCCGTTCCGTCCCAGGCTTCTACCCGCCCAATCAACGGACATCAATGGCGAGGGAAGGCCGACCGCAATCCGAAGTCGGCGGATCCGATCACGCCGCGTGTTTAATCGCGCTGTTCCGTGCAGGCCCTTCGGGAGTCGAGCCGCGGAGATGCGCGGAAGCAGGGCCGCAAACCGACGGGCTGATGGCAGTCTACGCCTTGTTCGAAGCCGGTTTGGCTCGTTCGGATTTGACAACCGGTTAACCGGGTCGCATCTTCCCAAAGGGCCGGGCCTCTCTTGAGATCCGCGGAAATGCTCGTCCGAGCCAGGTTCGAAAGCTCTTTCGGGCTGGTTATCCAAAGGTGCGTCAGCGAAATCGATCGTTCGGTTGAACCAGAATCATGTCACTGAAGATGCGTTTCCTGCCGCGCTGCCTCTATGTGAAGCGGCTCAAACCTTCCTGTGACCGCCAGATTCTGCTGACGTTCGATGATGGCCCCCATCCGGAGACCACCGCGCAAGTTCTCGGCCTGTTACGCAAGTACGAGGCGCGCGCCATCTTCTTCGTGATCGGGAGCCGGATTCACAGGGCACCCGATTTACTGTCGCGGATCGTCGATGAAGGCCATCTCCTCGGCAATCACACCTACACGCATCCGCTCGACCGACAATTCGGCTTTCGGGATTACAAGGCCGACCTGCTGCGATGCGAGGAAGTGATCCGAAAACACGCTTCGGTGCCGCTCCAGTATCATCGACCTCCCTCCGGAACGGTGTCCATGGCGACTGCGTTCGCGCCCCGGTCGCTCGGACTTCGGACGATTCTGTGGTCCGTCGAAGGACAGGATTGGTCTCTTCAGTCGAAAGAAGAGGCACTGCGGCGCTCTCGGCAGATTGCCGCCATGGCGCGCCCACGCGATATTATCTGTTTCCACGATGAAGAACCCGCTTCGGCGGCGCTGCTGCAAGACTTATTGCCCCGACTGAGTGATCGTGGTTTTCGTTTCGACGTGGCCATCGAAGAATCGCTCTGATGGACGCGCGTCACGCCGATCGTCCCTGAAGAATGTCTCAGAAATAACTTCCGCATCTCGGTCCTCACGTTTGACCGCGTCGGCAACGCCCCGCGCGGACGAATCGTTTAACCGCGTGGGCAACGCCCCGCGCGG
>CAZFWV010000043.1:0-3991 GCA_964522605.1 uncultured Pirellulaceae bacterium | reverse complement strand
GGCAACGCCCCGCGCGGACGAATCGTTTAACCGCGTGGGCAACGCCCCGCGCGGCTCGCGCGGCCCGCTGGGCGCGCGGTTAAACGAGGAAGTTGTTTCTGGGCCGGACCCTGAGCAGTGTCGCGAGAACGGATTCAGCCAGGAGTAGGCAGCCCCGTCGCTAGACTGGGGGACGGATTGCCAATCCGTCCTACGGTGAATTTTGGCAGCGTTGGGGGTACACTGGGGCTTCAGTCCCTTGAGCAACGAGACACCCGTTTCGCGCAAAATGGTGCCCGGGCGTTGGACGTCGAGATCCTGCCTTCGGTTGATCCGACTTCCGTTGAATCTTCTGGTGGCTCGAATGCCGAACGATCAAAAATGGATCGTTGGTCGCGTCTGGAAGACCAAATCGGACTGCGTCGTCGTCAACTGGAAAACGAACGTCTGGACATTTGCTGCAAAGAGAACGCGCACGATGGTGGATCTTGAGGACTATTCCGAGTCGGTGCCCTCCGGGGAGGTTGATGCATGGCTGCAGCAGGCCGTCGAGCGAGGCGCTTCGGATCTGCACGTCGTTGTCGGGCATCGTCCGACGATTCGTCTTCACGGGGAACTGCAGGAACTGTCCGGGCCGATTCTGACTCGTGATGGAGCGCGCGGCGCGCTGGCGCCGCTCTGTTCCCAGCGCGTGTGGCGAAAGTTCACCCGGCGTCGCAATGTGGATTTCGCCCTGCAGCGGGAACTCGCAGGGCGTCCTCAGCGGTTTCGTGCGAACTACTTCGTGTGCGGTGACTGCGTCGGCGCCTGCTTTCGAGTCATCCCCGACGAAATCCCCGGATTCGAATGGGCCGGTTTCCCCGTCGATCTGGCGGACCGACTGGCCCACTTCCGCAATGGGCTGGTCCTGATCGCCGGCGTCACCGGCGCCGGTAAGACCACGACGCTCGCGATGCTCGTCCAAATGCTCAACCTGGAAGGAGGTTACCGGATCATTACCGTCGAGGATCCGATCGAATACGTCCTACCTCCGCTGGATCAATCGGTGGTTACGCAGCGCGAGGTTGGTCGTGATGTTCGTTCCTTCGCCGATGGGTTGCGGTTCGGACTTCGTCAGGATCCCGACGTGATCCTGGTCGGTGAAATCCGCGATCGGCCGACGGCTCAGATGGCACTGAGTGCTGCGGAGACCGGACATCTTGTCTTCTCGACGCTGCATACGCGGGATGCCAAGGGCGCGATCACGCGTTACGCGGACCTCTTTCCCCAGTCCGTACAGAATGAGATTCGGGCGCAGTTGTCGATGAGTCTCCGCGCTGTCATTAGCCAGCACTTGTTACCCAGCCTGCGACAGGAAAAACGCGAGTTGGCCCTCGAGATCATGTTCAACACGACCCCAATTGCCAGCGCGATCCGATTGGGCAAAATTGAGAGTATCGACACGAATATCGTCACGGGCCGGGCAAACGGGATGTTGTCGCTGGACGAGTCCGTGAAGCGGCTGTTGCAGTCGGGGAAGATCAGTCGCGAGACCGCGGATCAGTTCGTCTCGGATAAACGCATTCTCACGCGGTCGAATCGTGTCATGGGATCCGCTTAACGCGCAAAACGCCCGGGGCACCGCCGCGGATGTCGACCATTTTGGGACTCCATCGGATTTTTTTCCTGGATTGAGGAACTGCAAGTGCCGCTGGCTATCCGCTGCTCCAACCTGGTCAAAACATACCCCGGTCGTCCGCCAGTCGAAGCGGTGCGCGGGATCGATCTGGAGGTGGAGCAGGGCCTTTGCTTCGGTGTCCTGGGACCCAACGGCGCTGGGAAAACGACGACGATTGAGATTCTCGAAGGCCTGTTGCCCGCGACGCACGGCCAGATTGACATTTTGGGGATGCGTTGGGAGCGGCAGGCGGAGGCGATTCGGCAGCAAATCGGGATCTCACTGCAGGAAACTCGGCTGTCGGAACGTTTGACCGTCTTGGAGACGATTCGGCTGTTCCGCAGTTTCTATCGAAATGGGATTGAGCCGGCCGAAATCATGCGATCGGTTTCGCTCGAAGCGAAAGCAAAAGCCTGGGTCAAAACACTCTCCGGCGGTCAACGACAACGATTGGCCGTCGCCTGTGCGTTGGTTGGCGATCCGGAATTGTTGTTTCTGGACGAACCCACGACCGGCCTCGACCCCCAGTCCCGTCGTCAGCTATGGAATATCATTCACGGGTACCGCGACCGCGGACGAACCGTCATGCTGACAACGCACTATATGGAAGAGGCGGAACAACTCTGCGACTGTGTGGCGATTGTGGACCAGGGGAAGATCATTGCTTGTGGCAGCCCGCATGAGCTGATCTCCAGCTTGGCGGCGGACCATGTGATTGAATTCTCCATCCAGCAGCAGACGGATCATCGGACCGCGGAAGAATCGCCCTGGCGCGAATTGCCGACGGTCAAGAGTGTTCGTCGCGAGCGAGACCGGATTTCGCTGGAGGTGACGCAGCCACACACCGCCGTTCCGGCGCTCCTGGATCAGTTGACGCGCCGACAGTACTCGTTGACCAGCCTGACAACGCGGCACGCGAGTCTGGAGGATGTGTTCGTCAAACTGACAGGGAGACATCTCGAAGAAGAGGAACAGAATCGTCCATGACGGAGCCGCAAACGGAGCAGCAACCAACGCAACACTATTCGCCTCTGGCGCAACTGGTATCCGCCCGGCTGCGCGAATTCTACCGGGAACCAGAAGCCGTTTTCTGGGTCTACGTGTTTCCGCTGCTGATGACCATCGCCTTGGGCATCGCCTTTCGAAACCAACCGATCGAACGATTTAAGGTAGATGTTTGCCGAGGATCCCGGGCGGCAGAGTTAGAACAGTTGCTGGGACAGGATGAACGATTCGATCTCACCGTTCACGATACCAATACGTGCTTTCAACGGCTCCGCACCGGCAAGACGGATGTCGTGGTGGCGGCGTCCGACTCCGCAACAACTCAATACGAATACCATTTCGATCCCACACGCCCCGGTAGTCAGGTTGCGCGTCACGCGGTCGATGATGCGATTCAACGGGGAGCGGGTCGCACTGATCCGGTCGCCGTGTCGAATGTCGAACGGAGTGAGCCAGGTGGCCGGTACATCGATTTTCTTGTCCCGGGATTGCTCGGGATGGGATTGATGGGAGGGGGGCTCTGGGGCGTCGGCTTTGTCACCGTGGACATGCGAATCCGGAATCTGTTGAAACGCTTCGTCGCGACGCCGATGAAGAAAAGTCATTTTCTCGCCGCACTGATGATCAGCCGCATGTCGGGCATGGTTCCCGAAGTTCTCGTACTCTTGACCTTTTCCTGGCTTGTGTTCGGCGTCGTGGTCCGCGGTAGTCTGGTGGCCGTCACCGTCTTGATCGTATTGGGCGCGGTCATGTTCTCCGGGATCGGACTCTTGGTTGCCAGTCGTGCCCGCACGTTGGAGGCGGTTTCGGGATTGATGAATTTCGTGATGCTGCCGATGTGGCTGATGTCGGGAATCTTCTTTTCGCCGGAACGGTTTCCGCAGATTCTGCAGCCCTTCATTAAGCTCCTGCCTCTGACCCCGCTGATTGCGGCACTGCGGGCCGTGATCCTCGACGCGACCCCATTAACATCGCTGACCATCGAATTGCTGATCATGGTGGGCTGGACTGTCGTGAGTTTTGCGCTGGCGCTGAAATGGTTTCGCTGGACGTAGGCGTTAAGCAGCCCAGGACGGGCGCGGAGAAGTTGCACATTTGGCGCTTCGGGTTTTCGCGCTGATCCGACCGAACTCCGGGAAACCACGGATGGAACGGAGACGACGGATGCGCTCGGATCGATCCGTTCCCATCCGTATCGTCCGTTCCATCCGTGGTTCCTCTCTTCATGCGATCTCGGAACCTCCTGCACGAATCCACTTTGGCAAAGAGTCGGTCCGAGGGGCGACGCGCGCGAGTTTTGAAGTTGCACGTAGCCGAATTCGTGAGAATTCGGAGGTCTCGAGCAGGGAG
>CAZFWV010000042.1:13224-32580 GCA_964522605.1 uncultured Pirellulaceae bacterium | reverse complement strand
TCCCCTCCCTCCCGCCAGCATCTGGGGACCCGCCATGCAACGGTCCAATCGCCGACAGTTTCTTACTCAATCCACTCGTACGGTCCTCGGCAGTGCGGCCGGCCTGACGATCCTGACAAACCCGGGGTCGGCGCGTGGTGCACCCGCCGCCGATAAGATCCTGCTGGCCGCCGTCGGCGTTGGCGGTCGCGGAACAGATCTCGCGACCCATCCCCAGCGCGGATTTCTCAGCCGTGACGATTGCGAATATGCCTACATCTGCGACCCGGATTCGCGGAAGGCGGAATCGCGCGTCGGAACATTTGCCAAGCTGCAGAACGGCCGCAACCCGCAAGCCGTTACCGATCTGCGCCGGGCGCTGGATGATCCGGCGGTCGACGCCATCGTCAGCGCGACGCCGGACCACTGGCATGCCTTGTCGACCGTCTGGGCCTGCCAGGCCGGCAAGGATGTGTATGTCGAAAAACCGGCGCACCACAGCTGCTGGGAAGGCCAGAAGATGGTCGAAGCGGCACGGAAGTACGACCGAGTCGTGCAGATCGGAACCCAGAACCGGAGTGCGGCCTACAACATGGCGGCGCGCGACTACCTGGCCGAAGGTCGGCTCGGGACGATTCATCTGTGTCGGGTCTACAATCAAAAACCGCCTTGGGGCATGTCACCCAAACAAGCCGACGGCGATCCGCCTCCGGGCTTGGACTGGAACATCTGGAACGGCCCCGCACCGGACCATGCCTACAATTCTGCATGGCACGCGAACTGGCATCACCTGTGGCGCTATTCCGGCGGCGACATTGCGAACGACGCCAGCCATCAGCTTGACCTGGCCCGCTGGCTGCTCGGCGTCACATATCCACGAACCGTCTACTCCACCGGCGGTCGGTTCGCTTCCAACCCGGAGCAACTCGTCGCGGAAACACCGGACACACAAATCGCACTCTATGACTTTGACGGCTTGCTGGTGAGTTTCGAACTAACGCTGTTCGGCGATTACATGCTCAAGACGGATCCCGAAGTGCGGGACTCCGACCTGTTTCCTCTCTGGATGCAAAACGCCACCCGGATCGAGATTTTCGGCACAGAAGGATTGATGGTTGTCGGCCGGCATGGGGGCGGTTGGCAGGTCTTTGACCGGCCCAAGAGTCGGGAGCCGGTCGTTTCGGCGCAGCAGTACGGCCGATTTCCCGACGCCGAACACAAAGCGAATTTTCTCGAATGCATCCGCACGCGCCAGCGCCCGAACGCCGACGTCCTGGAGGGGCACCGCAGCGCGCTGTGGACCCATTACGCGAACATCAGTTACCGGCTGGGTGGAAAGAAACTGCGAATCGACGCGGACAGTGAACAGATCGTTGACCATCCGGCCGCGATGGAGCTTTTTCGCCGGACCTATCGCGCACCCTGGGTCATCCCCGATTCGGTCTGACATAAGCCCGATTCCGATGCCGCTGGTTTTGAAGTGGCAATGTTCGCCAATTGGGACCAATTACGGAAACCCCAAGCACGAGTTTCGAAGTTGCTCGTAGCCGAATTCGTGAGAATTCGGATGGCTGTGTTGGTGAGTTCCCTCAGCGAGCCCTCCGGATTCTCACGAATTCGGCTACGGGGTCCGGGAATTATGCGACCCCGAGGCCCGATTTGACGGATTCAGTCGCCTGATTCCTCTGGTATAATGACCGCGCGAGTGCACCGTTGCATCCGTGGCTGCTCGCGCACCTACAACCTGCCTAGCGAACCAAGCCCCGCCCGGAACGGCCCAAGCCTGAGCCTGCCATTGAGCGTTAAAGATGCAACGAACAGCTGGCTGACTCCCAAGTCGATCCCGCACGGGGACCGTTTGATCGTTGGCCATGTCGCCTCGGGACCGTGCGGTCCGGTGAGGCGTGCCGATCATTTACTACTGCTCGAAAGGAACCCGCGTCATGCAACATGAAACCAGCTCGCAGTCCAAACCTACCCGCCGTCGATTCATGCACGAAGCCACGGGCACGCTGGTCGCTGGTGCCACACTGAGCCAACTGGTCCAGCCCGTTCACGCCGCGGGCAGCGACGAGATTCGCATCGCGCTGATCGGTGCCGGAGGTCGCGGAAATGGCGCTGCTCAGGACAACCTGAATGCGTGCGAAAACACGCGCATCGTCGCCGTTGCCGATGCGTTTCAGCGGAATGCCGAACGTGCCGCCAAGCGGATGGACGTCTCCCCCGAGAAGACGTTCTGGGGTCTCGACGCGTACCAGAAAGCGATCGACTCCGGTGTGGATATGGTGATCCTGGCCACGCCCCCCGGTTTTCGTCCGCTGCACTACAAAGCAGCGATTGAGGCGGGTAAGCACGTCTTCATGGAAAAACCGTGCTGCGTCGATGCGCCCGGATACCGCTCCCTGCTGGAAACCAACAAGCTGGCGGATGAGAAAGGCCTCAAGGTCGGCGTGGGACTGCAGCGCCGCCACGATTCTGCCTACGTCAACGGAATCCAGAAAATCCACGACGGCAAGTTCGGCGACCTGATCCTGCTGCAAGCCTACTGGAATGGCGGAGGAATCTGGTGGCGTGGCGCGGAAGAAGGCTGGTCCGAGATGCGGAAACAGGTCAACAATTGGTACCACTATGTGTGGCTGAGCGGTGACAACATCACCGAGCAGCACATCCACAACCTCGATGTGTGCAACTGGGCAAAGGATGCACATCCGGTCGAAGCCAACGGTATGGGCGGCGATGCGATCCGTCGCCGTGATTTTCCCCAGACGCAGATCTTCGACCACCACTTCGTCGAGTTCACCTATCCGGACGGCACAAAGATGTACAGCCAGTGCCGCCATGTCCCCGACGTTTTCAATCGTGTCGACGAATACACGTTCGGAACGAAGGGACGCGGAAACATGCGGGATAGCGGCGACATGACGGATCGCGGCGGGGTTCCGTTCAAGTTCAATAACCCGTATCAGCAGGAGCACTTCGCTCTGCTCGAAGCAATCCGGAACAACCAGCCGTTCAATGAAGGCCACTATGGCGCAACGAGCAGCTTCACATCGGTTCTGGGCCGGATGGCGACCTACAGCGGCAAGATCATCAAGTGGGACGAAGCCGTAGAAAAAGGCCGGGACGAAGCCCCCGGAATCGAAAACTACACCTGGGAAACGACGCCGCCTGTCGTACCCGACGAGAACGGGGAATACCCGAAAGCCGAACCGGGTCGATACGATCCGTTCGCCTAGTCGGTGCGGTCCCCATCGACGTATTCATCGACGATGCAGGCCCCGAGGCTCGATGCGAGTCCGGGGCCTGTCTCTTTCTCAGGACGATCGCTCGAGTTGATCGACGGGCACAAGCGTGTTCAGGCTACCCGAGCGAAACCCCTGAAGATCGACGGTGACGAATTTGAAACCGAGTGATTCGAGATGGGTGACCAGCGGAGTTCGCAGAGCAGGATGGCAGAGCCGTTCCAGGTCCGCTGCCTCGACCTCAATCCGCGCCACGTCCCCTTTGTGATAGCGCACGCGAACGACAGGGAAACCGTGGTTCCGCAACCACAGTTCGGCCTGATCAATCATCCGCAGCTTTTCCGGCGTCACGGGCTCGCCATAGGCGATTCGACTGGAAAGACACGGCATCGCCGGCTTATCCCAGACCGGCAATCGCCATTCCGCGGCCAGGGCGCGCACGTCCTGCTTGGTGAAACCGCAGTCCGCCAAGGGAGACGCCACGCGCCGCTCTTGAGCTGCCCTCAAACCGGGCCGGTGGTCACCCAGATCGTCAAGATTGGCCCCGTTCACGACGAACCGCACTCCCAACGTTTCGACCCACTGGTCGAGTTGGTCGTACAGTTCGCTCTTGCAGTGGTAGCAGCGGTCAAAATCGTTCGCCGCGTATCCAGCCCGATCCAGCTCGCGCGTGGGAATCACCACGTGCCGGATCCCAATCAGCTCGGCCAACTCCCGAGCCTGCTCGAGCTCGCCGCTCGCCAGACTCGGACTCACGGCGGTCACGGCAACGGCCTGGTCTCCCAAGGCCAACTGGGCCGCCTTGGCCAGGACGGTACTATCCACACCGGCGGAAAAGGCAACGGCACAGCTCTCGTAACTTCGGAGCTGCTGCAACAGGCATTCGCGCTTGCTGATCAAATCCGTCATCGAGCGAGTCGTCAATCTGCCGCATCACGGACCACGGGCTCCATGACCTTTGTGTTCCGTTCAATGGCCAGCACGATCGTCTGCTGCGTCGAACCGTCCCGACTGCTGCTGGTGACCGGTAGGACCTGCCGCCGATCCGGCAGACTCATGCGCACCGTAAACGACCCATCCTGCCGCACCCGGATCGGCTCGCCCGCCAGAGTGACGTGCGCGTCCGAACGGGTCGAACCAAAGATGATCATCTCGGCATCGACATCGAATTGAAAATCGCCGTCCACCTCGAAACCCAGCGAAGCGCCCGATCCGAATCGGGTCACCATCGGCGAGCCGACGGGCCGCTGGAGTCGCTCTTCGAGCAGTTCCTGCAGTTCATCCGAGGAACCTTCGGGGGAATAACCACCGCTGAGCGCAAAGATCCGCTCGCAATTCTCCACGACGTCGTTCCAATTCTCATCCACGGCGTCGCAACTACCCGGCCGAGGTGTCATCACCGGATTGCTTCGCGCGAGGGCATGAAAGCGACCATTCGAAGCGAGGTATCCGATCTCGACCCGAAATCCCTTGGGCGGATCCATGACGTCGATGTACCAGTTGTTCACGCCGCCGTGAATTTCGATGTCACGCAGGTGCACCTCGCTGGCACTCGTCGTTGTGTCCGTCGCCACCTCGGAGACTCGTAACACGGGCTTGGCCGTGTGCCAGAATTCGGCCATCGCCGCCCGCGCTCGCTGAATGCTGCGGCGACTCAACTCCCAGTGCGCCTGCAACCAATACGGGTCGCGAACCATCAACACGATCCGATCGACACCGGTCTCGGAAGGATGGGTCGTCGCATCGGGAGGATTCGATCCCGCCAGACTCTTCAACTCCTCCTGATGCTGCTGAACCTCCTGGATCCGGCGAACGATCCGACGACTGCTGGTCCGGGAGACTTTGGCCGGTTCCGCCGAGTTTGAACGCTTTGAAACCGTTCGCTTCGCGGAATCAACGGCCCGGGTCGATCGCGTCGACAACCGGTTGCCCGATGCGGTCTTGCTGCTGCAGCGAGAATTGCCATTCTTGCGGGAGGCAACCCGAGCGTCGCGAACAAGTGCCCGAATCAGATCCCCCTTCCTCATCGAATGCCAACCGGTGATCCCCCTCTTCTTGGCCATCTGAGCCAAGTCCTTCAGTGTGTATTCCTTCAACGTCGCAGTTGTGATCAACGGAATGTCCTCCGCATGGATAGGGATCCTCCGGCTCCTCCCGAGCGCGGCAACCAACCTTGCATTGTCCGACATGCAACCTCCGTGAACGATGCCTGAATAGTCCGACTGCAGAGCACGCGATCGGGTCGACGGGCAGGACTTCGACTCGATTCGTCATCCGACGGAATCCGTCGAAGTCCGTCACCAAGCTCGCCCTAGGCGGGAGCACCCATCCTCACCACCACCGTGACCAGGAAAGCCTTTCGGGATCTACCCGGCACCGTGGGTCGGGCAGCCGCTTGGCAGCGGCCGCGGGGTGATCGGCGGCTTGGGACTTGCCACTCAGGTCGTCAACAAAACCGATCCAGCGCACAAGTGTTAGTGTAATCGAGACCGGTGCAAGACGCAAAATAAAACCCACCCACCAGAGGGGTTGATTTCTGAAAAACAGCAAGTTCGCGGCAAATCAGGCGTAGTAGAGCAGCAGGCACGCGGCGAGCAGAATCCCGACCCAGAGTGCCATTTGTCCGGTCGGCCGCGTGGCCCCGTGACTGCCCGTGTCGGAGAGTCGGTCGCGGAACTGGGCGTTGAGTTGGCTGATCGAACGGCGGGTCAGGTAGTGAGTGACGATTCCCAGTCGGTGCAATCGGCGGCGTGGATCACGCACGACACGCGGCAGGAGCGAGCGATAGAGCCAATCGACGTCCAAGAGTACGCCCGGTTTGAGTTGCGGATACCAACCCCAGACGCGGAGCGCGAGGTAGGCCAGTGTCGCGAACAGCAGCAGTTGGACTTGCGTGATCACGTGCGCCAGCGTGTACGGGTGATAGTCGACCGGTTCGGGCAGGATTTGATAGAGCGTTTGGGGCATGATTCCGACGAGCACACAGAGCGCCGCGGTCAGCCCCATCGCCCAACGCATTGCAAGGGGCGCCTCCGAATCCGCTCGATCCGACGGCGTTCCGCCAAACACCTGCAATACGACGTGGACCCCCGCCTGCACAAAGACCACGGCTGAAGTGCCGACCAGGATCAGCCAGACCGGAAATAAATGGGCCTTCGCGACGGCGGAGAAGATCAAGGATTTGCTCACATATCCGCAGAACAACGGCGTCGACATCCCCAGGGCACCGATACTGCAGGCCATCATCGTCCACGGCATCACGCGGCGCAGACCGCCCAGCTCGGACGCGTTCGCGGTTCCCGTCTGCCGCAACACGGCCCCCAAACTCATGAACAGCAGTCCCTTGTAAAGGATGTGCGAGACTGCATGGGCCGCCGTTCCGCTCAGTGCCAGCGGAGTTCCCAGGCCAACGCCGACCACCATGTACCCCAACTGGTTATTGAGGCTGTAGGCGAGTACTCGGCGCAGGTCGTTTTCGAGCACGGTGTAGATCAAGGGGAAGACCGTCATCAAGACACCGATCCAGATCAGGGCTTCCGTGCCGGCAAATCCTCGGGCGAGCGCGTAAATGGCGAGTTTTGTCGTGTAGATGCTCAGGAAAACGGTCCCCGCAGGCGACGATTCGGGGTACGCATCGGGCAACCACATGTGCAGCAGCGGGAACGCTGCCTTGATGCCAAACGCGAGAAAGATCAATCGGGCGGCCCACCCCGACTGAGCTGTCAGAATGCCGGTTTCATTGAGTGCACCGAAGTCGAGCGTGCCGGTCTGTTGGAAATAGAAGATTGCCCCGGCGAGCAACAACACGCCCGAGCTGATTTGCAGCAGCAGGTATCGCATGCCCGCCGCGTAGGCCCGATCGGACTTGCCAATCCAAACGAGAAACACGGAGGTAACAGCGGTGATCTCCCAGAAGACGAACAGCGACAACAGGTCCCCCGCAAACACCGCCGCGATGGCGGAGCCGGCATATGTCAGCGCAGCAACATCCCGAACGTCATCCCGATCGGTCAGGGCAAAGATTGCCGCCAACCAGGTCGCGACATGGAAAATTCCACCCCAGACGAGGCTCAATCGGTCGACACGAATCGGGGTCAGGGACAGATCGAACCAGGTCAACGAGACCAGAGTTCCTTCCGGCTGCGCGATCAACAGATGGGCCAGGCTGATCAATGGGAGCGTCAACAACCAGAGCTCTCGCCATGGCCGACGCAGCAGCGGCAACAGCCACGCTCCCAGTATCAGGAGCATCCCGGGAGGCACATTAATCATCGTAATAGTCCACCTCCCGCTGAATCAGCGGACGAATTCCACGGGCGACAAGCACGATGAGGAGTGGGCAAACGAGGCCACACAGCGGATAGAACCCGAAGACATTTTCCGCAGCAAAATAGCCGTGTTTGTCGTACAACAGGTCAGCCAGCAGCAACACGAGCGCCAGGACGCACAACAAGGCCAGCAGCGGATGAATCCGCGCGAGACGTTCGCTCCAGGAGGAAGGCGGTGTTTGTGTCACGTTAGAGGGATCCCAAGGGGGCCAAGACGAGACTGATTCGATTCGCGAGTAGGAACAAAACGATTCCCCCGAGTGCCGTGATCGTGAGGGGGATCACGCACATCAGCGGCGCTTCCTGAATCGTTCCTTCCGCACCCTCGTCATCCGGTCGATACCAAAAGCCGGCGATCGCCACCGGCAACAAATAGGCCACATTCAACAACGAGCTGATCATCAGCACCCCAACGAGCAGCGGCCGATCCGCAGCCGCAGCCCCCAAGCCGAGATACCATTTGCTCCAAACGCCCCCGCACGGAGGCAAGCCGATAATGCTGAGCGACGCCACCAGAAAAGCGGCGGTCGTGATCGGCATCCGTCGACCAATGCCACGCATCTGACTGATCTCCGTCTTGTGCGTCGCAACGTAAAACGCTCCAGCGCAGAAGAACAGCGTGATCTTTCCCATCGCGTGCATCGCGATGTGCATGCTGCCTCCGATCACGCTCCACGGCTGCGCCAGCGCGGCGCCGAGCGTGATGTAGGAGAGCTGGCTGATCGTGGAGTAGGCCAGGCGGGCTTTCAGATTGTCTTTCGTCAGGGCCACCAGCGAGGCAAGCAGGATCGACGCGCCGGCAACATACATCAGCCAGACGCTGATCCCGGTCTCGCGGAGCAGATCGATGCCAAAGGTATAAATCGCCACCTTCATCACCGTGAAAACACCAACCTTCACGACGGCAACGGCGTGGAGCAGTGCACTGACGGGAGTCGGTGCAACCATCGCCGCGGGCAGCCAACGATGGAACGGCATCAGCGCCGCCTTGCCGGTCCCGAAGGCAAACAGGGCCAACAGCAGCATCAGCCCGCCTCGACTGATGCGCGTCTCCCGATAGGCCGCGGACAGAATTCCGCCCGGCTCGAACTCCAGCGTACCCGCCAGATTCCACGTCCAGATCAAGGCAAACATGAGGAAGGCGATCGATGTGGAGAGCAGGATTCCGAGGTAGGTTCTCCCCCCTCGCCGCGCCGCTTGGGTTCCGTGATGCGTCACCAACGGATACGTCGAAACGGTGAGCAGCTCATAAAAAACAAACAGGCTAAACAGGGTCGCCGACTGGGCCGCTCCCAAAGCGGCGAAAATCGCGATCGCAAAGCAGAAGTAGAATCGGGATTGGTGTTCTTCGTGGTGCGCCCGCATATACCCGATCGAGTAGAATGCCGTCGCAATCCACAGACCGGACGCCACCAGCGCAAACAACATCCCGAGCGGCTCCAGTCGCAACTTGAGCGCGAAGCCGGGCAGCAGTTCGAAGAGCAAGACTTCGGGACGCGCGCCGGCGAACGTGTCGGGCGCCAAGCTACAAACGACGGCGAACAAGAGGATCGAGATCAGCACCTGACACGTATCGCGCAGATTCGGGCGCCGGTCAAACAACAGATTTCCTGCGGCCGCCATTAGCGGTAGCATGAGCGCCAATACCATCCGCGTCGTCAGCGTCATACGTCGACTCCCAGTAGCTGCAAGGCGGCACGCTGCGCAACGCCGGCGGAGAAGGTCGTCCAGAGGCCAAACAGGATTGTGGAACCGATCACGAAGTACGTGGGCACCAGCATCGCCGCCGGCGCCTCGGGCAAGGGCGCGTCGTCGGCTGGCGGCTGAAAATAGGCCACCTCCACGAAACGCCAAACATAGGCCAGGGAGAGCAGCGAACTGATCAGCACGAGCACCGCGACGACGCCGTATCCGGCCTGGATGGCCGCCAGAATCAAATACCATTTGCTGATGAAGCCAGCCGTGACCGGAACCCCGATCAGCCCCAGGCCGCCAAGCACCCAGGCCAGGCTCGTCAGCGGCATCCTCCGCCCGATCCCGCGCAACTCGTGAAACCGCAGTGACGGCAGGCGCAACGCCATGCAGCCGACCGCCATGAACAACCCGCCCTTGATCAACGCATGGTTGAAAATGTGGACAATGCCCGCCGTCAAGCCGATCGACGACGCCATGCTGATCCCCAGCACCATGTACCCGACCTGCGCAATGCTCGAATAGGCCAGCACTCGCTTGAGGTCGTCCTGAAAGATCGCTGTCGTCGAGGCCACAAAGATTCCAATCAGGGCCAGGACCATCAGCTCCACATCCAGGGGCACGGTGCCAAAAGCAAAACTGGGCTTGAAGATCGTGAAAACGACGCGAACCAGAACGTAGACCGAGACCTTGGTCGCCGTGGCCGCGAGGAATGTGGTGATCACCGATGGTGCGCAAGCATAGGCATTCGGTAGCCACAGATGCAGGGGAAACAGCGCCATCTTCAGCGCGATCCCCACCGACAGGAATGCAAACGCCACAAGCACGGTTCGATCGTTACTGCCTTCGGTGTAGTGGGTGAGCCGCCCGGCCAGATCGGCCATATTCAGCGTCCCCGTCATCTGGTAGGCCAGGCCGACGCCGATCAGGATGAACGTCGCCCCAATCGTCCCCATCACGAGGTACTGGAAGGCCGCCATCAACGCTCGTCGTGAGGCCCCCAGACTGATCAGCGCGTAGGAGGAGAGCGACGAGATCTCGAGGAACACGAACAGGTTGAACAGGTCGCCCGTGATGACAATGCCCATCAGCCCGGTCATACACAACAAATAGAGGCTGCAGAGCATGTACTGGCGACTGTGAGGAATTTCCTTCTCCAGGCTGTGCGGTGCGTACGAGATCACCAGGGCTCCCATTCCGGCGATGAGCCATAGCACAAAACCGCTCAGCACGTCGATCCGATACTCGATTCCCCACGGAGCCGGCCAGCCGCCAAGTTCATATCGGACTTCCCCCGCTTCGAGCACCTGAAAGAGCAACCGCGTGGCGATCCCGAAGGTGATCCAGCAGATCGCAATCGTCAGCGCCAACGTGGTCCGCCGTGCCCGAATTAACAGACACAAGGGCGCGGACAAGAGCGGAACCACGATTTGCAGGATGGGCAGGTGTGCGTCGATCACGTTTCCTTGTCCCGTGCCAGAATCTCGTCTTCTTCGATCGTGTCATACGCTTCCCGAATCCGCACGATCAACGCCAAAGCCAAGGCGGTCGTCGCGATCCCGACCACAATCGCCGTCAGCATCAAAACACTTGGCAACGGATGGGAATACAACGTCTCACGCTGAATTCGAATGGGTGCCGTTGCCCCGCGGACCTTGCCCATCGTCAAATACAGGAGGAAGACGGAGATCTGGAAGATGTTCAGACCAATCACCTTCTGGATCAGATTGCGACGAGCGATCACCAGGTAAAAGCCGGTCATCATCAAGAAGATCACAATCCAATACTCATACAGCCCCCAGACCATGCTCATCGCGTATCCCCTCGACCCGCAAAGCAGTAGAAGATCGAGATCATGACGGCAGCAACGGTCACTCCGACACCAAGCTCAACCAGGAAGATTCCGAGGTGCTGCCCGTGGGGCAAGAAGCCGGTCAGAAGGTGGTGTTCGAGTACGTTGTAATCCAGGTAGTTCCCCCCGGCGAGCAAGCTCAAGAGGCCCGTCCCGCCATAAATCAACAGGCCGACCGCCATCATCGCTTCGACGACGACCGGTCGGATCGCCCCGCGAACCGCATGCAGTCGAAAGACCAAGCCATACAAGATCACGGCCGCGGCGAAGATCACGCCGGCCTGAAAACCGCCGCCTGGACCGTAGTCGCCGTGGAACTGGACGTAGAGCGCAAACAGCAAGATGTACGGAATCAACAGTTTGGTCACGACGCGCAGAATGGGCAGCGTTTTCATGAGTCCGTGGAATCCTCGCTCGTTGCAGGGGGGCGTCCTTGAAGCAACAGCATGACGGCGACTCCGGCCGTAAAGATGACCGTCGTTTCACCTAGTGTGTCGTAACCGCGATAGCTGGCCAAAACCGCCGTCACCACATTCGGCATGTGGATCTCTTCCTCCGTCCGTTCCATGTAACTCGGCGATGGGTATTGATGAATGGGCGCCGTCGGGTCTCCGTACTGCGGCATGTCCAGCGTTCCGTAGACGAGCGCGGCCCCGGTGATCACGACGACGAGCAGCGGGCCCCAAGAAAACTCCGGCTGTTTCGCCGTTCGGCTTGTAAGCGCCAACGTGCTGAGCATGAGGACCGTCGAGATTCCGGCGCCGACCGCTGCTTCGGTAAACGCAACATCCGGTGCGTCGAGCACGAGCATCCACCCTGCCCCAAGAAAACTGTAGATCCCGGTCAGCATCACGGCAGCCCACAAGTCACGCATCCGGACAACCGTCAGCGCGGTGAGCGCCAACAGGGCCAGCAGAGGAACGACAACGACTTGACTGAGCCACTGGTCTTCCATGGCTGCCTCAACTCTCCTTCTTCTCCGCCAACAACGGCTGCAGCCCTTCTGATATCGCCGACTGTGCCAACGCATGGCATGACGTCGGACTACAGATCAGCAGCAAGGCGAGGATCATCCCCAGCTTCGCCGTGGCCAAGGTGAGACCGGACTCGAACATTAAGCCGATCAGGATCAGACCAGCTCCGAGCGTATCCGTCATTCCCCCCCCATGAAGACGCGTGTAGAAATCGGGCAAACGGACGATCCCGATTCCCCCCACGACTGCGAAGAAGGATCCTGTCAGAAGTAGCAAGCCACTCGCAATGTTTCCGAGATCGTCCATAGGTGGCAGCCCCTTTCGCTGATTTAAGAGTCCTGTTGGCTCGCCGTGGTGTCGGTATCCCCGAAATGTCCGTACTTCGAAAATCGCAACAGCGCCACCATCCCGATGAAACTCATCAGACTGTAGAGCAGCGCCAGATCCAAGAAGTCGGTGCGATCGATCAGGAAGCTGAACATACAAATCAGGAGCACCGTTTTCGTGCCGAACATATTGAGGGCCAGAATCCGATCAAAGACGGTTGGCCCGCGCGCCGCGCGCAGCAAAGCCAGACTCATCGTCACGACGATCGCTCCGACTACGATTCCGTGCACGGGACCTCCTTCTCCATCGCCACGACGCGCCGGTCCATCGCCTCGCCCACGTCCGCCGGGTTCCCGGAATACGCCAGCGCGTGAACCCAGATCGATTCCCCCTGCAGATCCACCGAGACGGTCCCCGGGGTGAGCGTGATCGAGTTCGCCAGGATCACCCGGCCCAGCTCCGTCCGCGGACTCGCGGAAAACCGAACCACCGCCGGACGAATCGGCAACGATGGATTCAGGATCCGGCGCGCCACATCGATGTTGGCTCGGACAATTTCTTTCGCCAGCCAGAGCAAGTAGCCAGGCAACCGCCAATTGAGTCCGATCGGGACCGTTTCATCGTCCAGAATTTGTAGCCGCCACGTGAGAAGAACGACCGAAAGAACCGAGATCAGCCCGAGCGTCAGGAGCCAGGGTTCGGTGTGCCCCGACCAGACCATCCAGACCGCCATGAGAATACCGGCCAGCAGGACGGCCAGGAAGAGTTGCCGACCAAGGATCGAACGGCTTCGGTCGAGAGGGTCAACTTCACGCATGATGGATTCGGAAAGGGAACGGGCAACAAAACAAAACGGCCACTATAGGAAGACGCCGAAGCGGTCGCAAGCTGTAACGGTGCCGCCGGATGTTCCGAAGTCGCATCGGGCGTGCCTTGTGAAAAAAAGCACGATTTCGATTGCCAGTCGGTTGACCCCCGATCTGGGTTGCGATAGATTTGGGCGAAACTCACAGGCCCGCCGCCATCCGCGGTTCGCAGCGGGGGTGATCGCGAGCAGCGGAAGCGATTTCCGGCGAAGGCGTTCAGGCGCTTCGCTTCTGGCCCTTCGGCAGGCCACGTGCTGCGAGACGCCGCTGTGACGGAACCCACCGATGACCGTTCACCGTTGGCGATAGCCCACCACTGGGCCGCGCGGATCATCACGGTTGCTCTCGAGATGGTCGTTCCCGGGTTGCTGGGGTACTGGCTCGACCAATGGTTGGGCCTGAAAGGAATCTTTATCTTGGTGGGATTCGGGGCTGGCCTGTATCTCGGAATGCGTCACTTGCTCCAAATGACGCGTTCGGAGTCGCTTCGTTCCCCCAGGAGTCCGTCGAAGGAATCGCAGCGGAAACGGGAGAGTTCACAACCGTGACGTCGACTTGGGAAACCTGGCTCCAACGTCTGGGCCGCGGCAGCCTGCCGGCGCGTGCCGTGCTGTTGTTGCTCGCCTTCGCCCTGTTGTGGCTCTTGGTGGCTCCACTGGCCTGGATGCTGGACGGTTCCTTGGGGCTGCTCGCGTCGGCACTGGCCACGCTGATCTGCCTGGTCGCGGGCTGGTTGGCGTTGGTGGTGACCAGTTTGCTGGCACCTCCCCAGAACCCGATGGCCCATGTGGGCATCGGGATGGCGTTGCGAATGAGCTTGCCTTTGATTGCCTGCCTGGCGGTTGTCCAACGGTCGGAGGCCTTGGAGTCCGCTGGTTTTGCCTGGTACTTGATTGTCGCCTTCCTGCTCGGGTTACTGCTGGAAACCGTGATGGCGGTCGGCCAGATCAAGTCGGTTCCCAATTCGCTTCCTTGAATTTTGCCTCAACTGCTGCCATGGCTCACGACCCGCTCGATCCTGCCAGTCTGATCCATCACGTTAAGGACACCACCTACTTCCAGGTGCCGCGCGTGTTGACGTCAGCCAGCGCCGAGGATCCGACGGCGGAGCCGGGCATCGTCGAGATCCCCCAGTTTTATACCGGTCAGCCGCTTTTTGCTCCCGAGTCGCGATTCATCGAGCCCCTGGACCTGAAGGTCACGAAATTCATGGTGCTCGAAGTCGTCGCGGCGGTGATTCTCGTGGCACTGGGCGTCATTCTGGCGCAAAAGTTATCGGGCGGTCGCCTGGCGCGCGGTCGAATCTGGAACGCGCTGGAAGCCGTTCTGTTGTTCATTCGCGACGAAGTCGCCCGGCCCGCAATCGGAATGCATGATGCGGATCGCTTCCTGCCGTTCCTCTGGACAATCTTCTTCTTTGTGCTGATCTGTAATCTGCTTGGAATGGTTCCCTGGCTCGGATCACCGACCGGCGCGCTGGCCGTCACGGGAGCCCTGGCACTGATCACGTTCGGCACGGTCGTCGTCGCCGGCTCGGCGAAGATGGGGCCGATTGGATTCTGGAAGGCTCAGGTGCCGCACATGGATCTGCCCTTCATCTTGGCGATTCTGCTGAAGCCGATGCTGTTTGTGATTGAAGTCGTCGGATTGATCATCAAGCATTTTGTGCTCTCCGTGCGTCTTCTCGCCAACATGTTCGCAGGTCATCTCGTGCTCGGGGTCTTGGTCGCTTTCGTCGCCGTCATCGGCACGCAAGTGACCTCCTATTTCCATCCGTTGTTTGTCGGCGTGAGCGCGGCCAGCATTCTGGGGTCGGTCGCACTCAGCCTTCTGGAGTTATTCGTCGCATTTTTGCAGGCCTATATTTTCACCTTTTTGTCCGCCTTGTTTATTGGGATGGCTGTTCATCCGCACTGATCGCGGACAGCAACTCAATTCCTTGAAACGCTTGATGCAGGAGACGGTAAAAGTGTTTAGTTGGACTAAGATTGCGTTTGTCCTTCTGGCTGTGCTCGCTTTGGCTTCGCCCGCGCTGGCCGCCGATACGGCCGAGGAAGCACAACTCGTGACCGGTACGAACATCCTGACGGGAACTCCGATCGGTGTGGGCTTGGTGATCCTCGGTGCGGGTTACGGGATCGCGAAGATCGGGTCCGCTGCTGTGGAGAGCATGGCGCGGCAGCCCGAAGTCGCGACCAACATCCAAACGGGCATGATCATCTCGGCGGCGTTGATCGAAGGGGCGACCTTCTTCGCGCTGATCGTGTGCATCATCACCGCCTGAACCTGCTCGACGGGGACTTTGCCATGTGCGCTACGCGCCGGTCGCTTGCGATTCTCATTGCCTGCAGTTGCTTCCTGATCGGGGGACTACCGGCCACCGTGCGGGCGGCAGCCCACTCCGAGGTGGCCAGTTCGGAAGAAATGCACGCCGAGGAGACTTCGCACGCCGAGGATCTCACCGGTACCAATCCGGTGTCGGTCGACCCCGATCTCGCGATCGTAACGGCGGTGATCTTCCTGGTCCTGCTGGCCGTCCTCTGGAAGTTTGCCTGGGGACCCATCGTCGAGGCGATTGAACGACGCGAGCGGACCGTGGCGGACAACCTGGCAGAGGCTCAACGAAGCACCGAGGAAGCCCGCCGACTGCTGGCCGACCACGAGAGTAAGCTGGCCGGCGCGGCCGCTGAGGTCAAGCAGTTGGTGGAGCAGGGTCGGCGCGACGCGGAACGGCAGAAGCAGCAGATTATCGAGGAAGCGCAAACCGCCGCTAAAAACGAGAAGCAGCGTGCTTTGCGGGAAATCGATGCCGCGAAGACTGCGGCACTCCAGGACTTGGCCCGCAGCAGTGTCGAAACCGCGGTGGATCTGGCAGGCAAGATCGTCCAGCGTCAATTGTCGCCGGCTGATCACGCTCGACTGATCACCGATGCGCTGCAGGAATTCCCCAGTGACAATTGAGATTGATACGGTTTGACATCATTGCCGAACGGCTGTGGACCGCGCGGCCTGTTTCCGGTCGGACTTCTCCATGACAGCTTCCGCTCGCACCGATCTCGAGATCAACATCGACAAGCAGCGTCTGGCTGCCGTGTATGCGCAGGCCCTGCTCGGGGCGACCGAAAAACGGAACCAGTCGGAAGCCGTCGTCGCCGAGCTGGATTCGCTGATTGACGATGTGCTGCAGCGGTTTCCCGCGTTGGAGCTGGTGCTCGCCACCCCCCGGATCGCCCCCGCCGAGAAAGCCGCGATGCTGGATCGGATCTTTGGGGGTCGAATGTCGCCCGACCTGTTGGACTTTCTCAAGATCGTCGGACGCCGCGGTCGCCTGGATTGTCTGCGAGCCATTCGTCGCGCCGCGCGAGACGAACTCAATCGCCTCCGCCAGCGGCTTGCCGTGCAAGTCACCACCGCAACTCCACTGAACGAGGAACTCCGCCATCGCATCGCGCAGCGCTTGCAGGCCCTATTCGGCCGCGACGTCGATCTTCAATGCCGCGAGGATCCAGCCATCCTCGGGGGATTGGTCGTTCGCGTCGGCGATCGAGTCTATGACGGCAGCATCGCCAACCAGTTAACTCGCATGAAGCAGGATACGATTACCCAAACGGTTCATCAGCTGCGCGAAGCGCTCGATCGTTTCGCCGTGTCCGGCTGATTCTTGGCACAGAGGTAGACCAGCCCCATGAAATTCAATGCGGACGAAATCGCTTCGGTCATCCAAAAGGAGATCGAATCCTATAAGGAACAGGTGGACGTACGGGAAATCGGCACCGTCCTCGAGGTCGGGGATGGGATCGCGCGAATCTACGGACTCTCGGGCGTGATGGCGGGAGAGATGGTGGAGTTCCCAGGCGGAGTCAATGGACTGGCCTTCAACCTGGAAGAGAACAGCGTCGGCGTGATCATTCTTGGCGATTACTTGCAGATCAATGAGGGCGACGAAGTCCGCGGCCTGGGAAAACTGCTTTCCGTGCCCGTGGGCGACGCCGTGATCGGCCGCGTGGTGGATCCTTTGGGCGTTCCTTTGGACGGACTCGGCCCGATTGAAACGCAGGAATTCCGCTTGGTCGAAGATGCTGCGCCCGGTGTTGCGGAGCGGCAACCGGTCTGCGAACCGTTACAGACGGGCCTGAAGGCAATTGACTCGATGACGCCCATTGGCCGCGGCCAGCGGGAGTTGGTCATCGGCGACCGCAAGACCGGCAAGACGGCGATTGCCCTGGACGCGATCCTCAATCAAAAAGACTCGGGCGTGAAGTGCTTCTACGTCGCCGTGGGACAGAAAGACTCGTCCGTCGCCGGCGTGATTGAGACGCTTCGCTCCCATGGTGCCCTGGAGTACACGACGGTCATCGTGGCCGGTGCGAGCGCGCCGGCGCCCTTGCAGTACATTGCGCCCTACGCCGGGACCGCGATGGCGGAATACTTCATGTATCGCGGTCAACACGCCTTGATCGTCTACGATGACCTTTCCAAACAGGCCGTCGCCTATCGACAGCTCTCTCTGCTCATGCGTCGCCCCCCGGGGCGCGAGGCCTATCCGGGTGACGTGTTTTACTGTCACAGTCGATTGCTCGAACGCACGGCCAAGCTCTCGGAGGAAAAAGGCGGTGGATCCCTGACCTCCTTGCCGATCATCGAGACGCTGGAAGGCGAAGTTTCCGCCTACATCCCGACCAACGTGATTTCGATCACCGACGGTCAGATCTACCTGCAGCCGGATCTGTTCTTTGCCGGGATTCGTCCCGCGATGAACGTGGGGATCTCCGTCTCGCGCGTCGGCGGTGCCGCCCAGATTAAGGCGATGAAGAAGGTCGCCGGCGGGTTGCGCCTCGACCTGGCCGCCTTCCGAGAACTCGAAGCCTTTGCCCAACTGGGCACCGAATTGGACCCCGCGACGCAAGCCCAGTTGGATCGCGGATATCGCATGGTGGAACTGCTGAAACAGCCGCAGTACCAGCCGCTCCATGTGGTCGATCAGATCCTGAGTATTTTTGCTGGAACGAAAGGCTTTCTCGACCGGGTTCCGGTGAATGAGGTTCGCGAGTGGGAGCGGGGCTTCCTGGAGTTCATTCATTCGAAGAAAAAATCGCTCTGGGATCAGATCGACCAGACGAAAGACCTCGATAATCAACTCGAACAGGAGATCCGTGCGGCGCTGAAAGAGTTCAACGAACAGTATTTGGCGGCTTCCCAAGCTACGGCGAAAGCCTAGTGTTTCCTCTTCTCGTGTGAGCGTTGCCCGATGGCGAAGGCCCGAGCTCTCGACAAACGACGCAAATCGATTCGGAACATCCGCAAAATCACGCGGACGATGGAGCTGATTGCGACTGCGCGCTTTCGAAAGGCGATGGACCGCGCGACCGCTGCGACGGCGTACACAGAGCGGATTACGCGCCTGGTCGCGAATCTGGCACATACGGGTGTCTCCGTTTCCCATCCGCTGCTGGAAACTCATCCAGAAACCGACTCGGTCACGTTGCTCGTGCTGACTGCAAACCGCGGATTGTGCGGTGGATACAACGGGAACGTGCAACGCACGGCGCTGGTCCGATGGGCGGAACTGACACCCCACGTCCCGAACGCGCGGCTGGAGATCTCGGGCAAACGCGGGATCGCCGGCTTTCGCTATCGGAAGATCGTCCCCCACGAAGCTTACACGCACTTTGAAGACAAAGTTCGGTTCGAGGAAGTTGATGTGCTCGCTTCGCGCTATCTCGATGAGTACGTCGCGGGGAAGCTCGATCGACTCGATGTCGCGTACACCAAATTCGAGAGTGCATCACGACAGTACGCCGTCGTCGAGACCCTGTTGCCGCTGAAGTCGCTCGAGACCGTCTCCCCGGACGTCCCCCCATCGGAGGAACGCGGCGAGACGCCTTACGAGTTTCTGCCCTCGGCGGCGAGCATTCTCGAAGAAGTGGTCCCGGCCAGCTTTAAGGTTCGACTGTTCAAGTGCTTTCTCGATGCCGCCGTCAGCGAACAGATCGCGCGCATGACCGCCATGAAGGCGGCGACGGAGAACGCGGGAGAACTGATTCGACAGCTGTCGATGACCTACAATCGGGCGCGACAGTCGCAAATCACGGGAGA
>CAZFWV010000042.1:0-13124 GCA_964522605.1 uncultured Pirellulaceae bacterium | reverse complement strand
AGATGCCAATCGATCGACAACTTACATCCGTTTCACGGGGATCCCAAGTACGATGGCAACGGTAACGCAGAATGTTGGCAAAGTCACGCAAGTGATCGGCTCGACCTTTGACGCTCAGTTTCCCGAAGACCAGATGCCCGCGATCTACAACGCGGTCAAGGTCACGAGCACCCATAAGGGAGTGCGGCTGGATCTCACGGGGGAAGTCCAGCAACACCTGGGCGGCGGTCGGGTTCGTTGCGTGGCCTTGGGAGGCACCGATGGCATGATCCGGGGGCAGGATTGCCTGGACACGGGCGCGCCGGTCTCCGTCCCCGTCGGCGAAGAAACGCTCGGACGCGTCTTCAATTTGCTGGGGGATCCGATCGATGGACGCGGACCGGTCGCCGCCAAGGAACGCTGGCCGATCCACCGGGAAGCACCCCAGGTCAGTGAACTGTCGACGAAGACGGAATTGTTCGAGACCGGAATTAAGGTGATCGACTTACTGACGCCCTTCGTCCGCGGCGGAAAGGCCGGTCTGTTCGGCGGTGCCGGATTGGGCAAAACCGTCATTCTCACCGAACTGATCGCACGCATCGCCTCGGCACACGGAGGTTATTCGGTCTTCGCTGGTGTGGGCGAGCGAACGCGTGAAGGCACGGATTTATGGCTGGAAATGCAGGAAGCCAAAATCGGTGACACGGGACGAAGCGTGATCGAGCAGACCTGCATGGTGTTCGGACAGATGAACGAACCGCCCGGCGCTCGGTTGCGAGTCGCGCTGTCGGCGCTGACGATGGCGGAGTACTTCCGTGACAAAACGGGTGCCGATACGCTGTTGTTTGTCGACAACATCTTCCGCTTCTCGCAGGCGGGGAGCGAAGTGTCCGCCTTGCTAGGACGGATGCCGTCCGCGGTCGGATATCAGCCCACGCTCGCCACCGAAATGGGAGCGCTCCAGGAGCGAATTGCCTCGACAAACCGCGGTGCGATCACCTCGGTCCAAGCCGTGTACGTTCCGGCCGACGATCCAACCGATCCCGCGCCCGCAACCGCTTTCGGCCAGCTCGACGCTTTCGTTTATTTGGAACGTTCCATCTCGGAAAAAGGAATCTATCCGGCGATCGACCCCTTGGCTTCGTCCAGCCGAATCCTCGATCCACAGTATGTGGGCGAGCGACACTATGCGATCGCCCGTCGCGTGCAGACCACACTACAGCGATATCGAGAGTTGCAGGATATTATCGCGATCCTGGGTGTCGATGAATTGAGCGAGCAGGACAAGCTGATCGTGCATCGCGCCCGACGCATCGAACGCTTCCTCTCGCAGCCGTTCCTCGTGGCGGAAGTCTTCACCGGCAAACCCGGTGAGATTACGCCGTTGGAGGACACCATTCGCAGCTTCGAAGAGCTTTGCGATGGAAAATGGGATCATCTGCCGGAGCAGGCTTTCATGTATGTGGGGGCGATTGAGCAGGCGGAAGAACAGGCCCGCAAGATGCAGCAGGAAGGCTAAGGCGCTGAACCGAGGTAACCGAGCATGGCTCACCTGACATGCACCGTCGTCACTCCCGAACGGACCGCCTTCGATGTGGAAACGACCTTTGTGGTCGTGCCGCTGTTCGACGGCGAGTTGGGGATCGCCCCCGGTCACACTCCGCTGATCGGTCGCCTCGGGTATGGTGAATTGCGCGTCACCCTGCCCGATGGTCAAAAGCTGCGGTACTACGTGGATGGAGGATTCGTTGAGGTCGTCGAGGGTCGGGTCACGATCCTTACCGGCCGGATCCTCGCCGCGGAAGATCTGGATCAGGATGTGGCGTACGAACACCTGCAGGAAGCGATGAAACGACCGGTTCCGAGCGAAGAATTGCTGCAGCTTCGGGATCGGGCCGTCGAACAGGCCCGTTCGCAAATCCGCGTCGCACGCCGCGTTCGTTAAAAGCGTCTCGCAGCGAAGCACGGGCGATCATGGCGTCGATCCGGCACCTTGTCCGACAGCCTGGCGAACGGAGGTGGGTCGTCGCCGCCTGGTGTATCCCGCTGGTGGTCCTGTTCGGACCGGCATGCTTGCCAGACCAGACCCTTGCGTTCCGCGATGCGGCGCATTACTACGCCCCGCTCTTCCGCTATGTGCAGAGCCAATGGTCACACGGCCTGCCGCTGTGGAATCCACTCGAGGAAAATGGACGGCCCTTGCTGGCTGATCCGACGGCCAGCGTGCTCTACCCGGGAAAGCTCGTCTTCGCAGCCCCTTGGGGTTTCGACGTCAGTTATGAACTGTATCTCGTCGGTCACATTCTGCTGGCGGGAGCCGGAGCATTCTCGGCCGCGCGCGCCTTGGGTTGCCGCATCGTGCCGAGTGGCTTGGCCGCCGTGGCGTATGCCTTCGGGGGCAGCATCTTCTTTCAATATTGCAATGTGATCTATCTGGTTGGAGCGGCTTGGCTACCCTGGGGAATGGTCGCCCTCGTGCACCTGTTGGAAACAGCACCCCACCGGGGAATGGTGGAACTCAGTCTCGTGCTGGCCATGATCGTTCTCGGCGGGGATCCCCAGATGGCCTACCTGTTGATGCTGACCGGCGGCGGCTTTCTGTTCCTGCGAAGCGGTCTCCCACCAGAATCCAAACCGGCGAAGAACGAGAAGCGGCTCGATCCGTCCTGGGAAACGTCGATCGCGGCTTCGTGGCGATCCGTGGCGCGGCGGGCCGTACGACTGGTCGCCGCGGGCGGTCTCGCCGGCGGATTGACCGCCGTTCAGGTCCTCCCCACCTGGCAGTGGGCACAGGACAGCGATCGAGCGATCGCGGATTCGGTCGGACTCCCGACCCGGAACGAATCGGACGAAGCGTCTCCGGTTGCGGCCCAACCGCAGGTGGAGGAGCTCGCCACCCACCTCGATCAGATCTATCGCTTCAGCATCGGTCCCTGGCGGTGGCCCGAGCTGGTTTGGCCCGGGTTCGGCGGTCGTTTGTTTCCGCGAAACGAGCGATGGATGGCGGCGATTCCCGCCGAGGGAGCCACCTGGACGCCCAGCCTGTATATGGGTCTCTGGCCCGCCCTTCTCGGCTTGGCCGGCCTTCGTTTCCAACGGGGAGGCGATCACCCATGGCAATCGTGCCTCTCCTGGTGGGTTGTGGCCGCCGTGCTCGCGAGCCTGGGTCGCTACGGCCTTGGTTGGTTGGCCCATGAACTACAGCACGCACTGGGACAAGCTCCTGCGGGATGGCCGGATCCCGTCGGCGGCATGTATTGGCTGATGACCAAGCTGCTGCCTGGCTTCGCCATGTTTCGGTACCCGGCCAAGCTATGGACCCTCGCAGCGCTGGGAATCAGCCTGCTTGCGGCCATTCGACTGGAACGCTGGGATCCGCATGATCGCCATCGCTGGTTTCGAAGAACGCTGAAACTGGGAATTCTGCTGTCGATCGGAATCGCGATCGGATGGCTGTCGCGTCCCTTCGTCACGAGCAGGCTGGCCGCGACCCACCCGGATGCGCTCTTCGGCCCATTGCAGACAGCCGCCGCCTGGAATCGATTGCTCCAGGGTGGCGTGCACGCGGTCCTTGTCCTCGGATTCGCAACTCTTCTGCTCGCGCCAGCCCGGTTTCGGTCGCGTCGATGGTCGATGGGGATCCTGATTGGCACCAGCATCGAGTTGGCCGCGGCACAGGCCTGGATGGTCCCGACGGTCCCGCAGAACCTGTTCGATCCCGCATCGCCGCAAGTAGTCCGACGGATGCAGTCTGGGATCTCCCCTGCGGATTCGGATTCGTCGCCAAGCTACCTGCGGGACCCCGTGATCGGTTGGTACCCGAAAGACTGGGCCACCACATCGTCTCCCTCCCGCTTGGCAGAATGCATCCGTTGGGACCGAGAAACGCTACGACCGAAATACAACCTCGATTTCTCCTGCCGGACGATCCGCAGCACGACATCCTTTTCGTCGGCAGAGTATCGTGCCGTGCTTCGATTGCTGGATCGTACGCAGCGGCAGCATCCCGCTGTGCACGCATCGCTCCAGGACGCTTTGGGGATGGACTTTCTCATCGAGCCGGCCGGCGAGATCCCTCCGTCGACCGCGGATTCGGGGCCGTTCCGGCTCGTACGAAACCCCGATCCGCTCCCCCGAGCGTGGGTCGTGCATCAGGCCCATCGCCTGCAGCCGATGCAAGAAATGACTTGGTCGAACTTGGACCGTCGAACGGCGCAGGTCTTTGTTGCTGCCGACGGCCAACCACGTAATCTGCGGCGGGAAGTCGTCCTCGAAACCGGCGTTGAACTCCCGGCAGTACGTCCAACTGCATCACCGCCGGACAACGAACGGAATGCGGAAACGTGCGAGATCGTTGAGGCCCTACCAACCCGAATCACGATTCAGGCGGAATTGAATCAGCCTGGTTATCTCGTGTTGCGCGATGCATTTGCCCCCGGTTGGCTCTGTCGATCACGGACGGAAGTCGGCCCCTGGATTTCCCGGCCCGTGCTACGAGCTAATCGCGTGATGCGCGGTGTCGCGTTGCCCGCGGGTCGACATGAATTGATCTTCCACTACCGGCCGCAGACGCTCGTTTGGGGCGGACTGCTCAGTCTCTTGAGTTGGCTGGGACTGGGTTTCATGGCGAAACCGATGGTCTCGGTACCCCTGAAAACGATCACTGGCGGCGTCATGCGATCTAGGTTTTGTCGCAACAGCCAGAGTCAGCGTCGGCCGACTTGAGACAAGTCGGCGAACGTCCCGGAATTCCGACTTGAGACAAGTCGGCCTACAGTCTTGAGACGAAGCCTAGTGCGTCGCCGGATCCAATTCTTCGCGCGGCTCCGACCGAATCGTCAAATTGGGCTTCTCGAGCACGACGGTGGTGAAGGGGGCCACGCTCCGCGTTAGCCAGACGCTGGAACCAATGACCGCGTCGTGACCGATCACCGTCTTGCCGCCCAGGACGGTGGCGTTCGCGTAAATCACAACTCGATCTTCGATCGTTGGGTGGCGTTTGACACCCCGAACGAGATTCCCGTTCGCGTCCGTGTCGAAACTGAGTGCCCCGAGCGTAACTCCCTGATAGAGCTTCACGCGCTCGCCAATTTCACATGTCTCACCAATCACAACACCCGTTCCATGGTCGATGAAGAAGTGATTCCCAATCTTGGCGCCGGGATGAATGTCGATGCCCGTCTCCTTGTGCGCCCATTCGGTCATCATCCGCGGAATGAAAGGCACGTTCAGGCGATGCAGTTCGTGTGCCAGCCGATAGACCGTCACGGCCAGCAGACCCGGATAGCAGAAGATGACCTCATCCAGACTCTGGCAGGCCGGGTCGCCCTCATAGGCAGCCTGAACGTCCTTGGCCAATACCTCCCGCAAGCGCGGTAAGCACCCGAGAAACTCAATCGCGATCGCCTGGCCTTTTGCTTCATAATCGAACCGCTGTTCGCACGGATCGATTTCCAGCTGGACGCGAGCTTCATGCTGCAACGCACGGCCAATTTGGACCGTCAATTTGTCGTGCAGTCCATCGATCAATTCGCCCACGTAATAAGTGATGTTTCCGAGATGCAATCCTTCTCGACGGCCATACCCCGGATAGAGGATCTCGCGCAGGTCCTCGATGGCGGAGACAATCACGTTGTCGTTCGGCAGCGGGCAATGTCCCAGGTGGTTGATCTTGCGAATCCCAGAATAGGTCTGCACGATCCGATTCGTTAGATCGGGAAGCTGTTCTTTCAACCGAAAGTCGGAAGCCATCAGAGGCTCCTCCTGTAAATCAGATGCGTGTCACCGACGGAATAGCCAACGCATACTCCCGTTTCCGCGGCTCGTTCGCGTGAGAATCAAGTCCGCCTCTGGTCTTGCGTCGGACAGGGCGCCGGGACGTGTGCGATCGACGCGGGAATTAGACAGCAAGTCGAGATGGCGCGAGGGAATTAGGGTTCGCTGTCCGGCTTGAAGGCCGGACAGCGACAGCGGCACAGGTGACCCAACAGAAATTGGCCGTAGCTATCCATCGAACCAACCGGCGAAGCGACATCCGTTAAAGGGCTATTCGCCCGCCGTCATGTTAGGACGGCGGGGGGCTTGAGGCAAGCGCCGACTGTCTGTAAGTCGGAAAGAACGTGGAACGGTCTTCAGGGAAAGCCGCGCCCGTGGCACGCTTTCCCTTGCTTGCCGGGTGCATGTCAGATTCTGCCGACCTGCGCTACGGTCGGATAAGTCAACTGGAGAATTGTGGGGGTTGAAGTCCCTGCTGGACGTCCAAGGTGCGGGGAAACCGGCCCTGTCAGTCGTCCTCTTCTTCCTCCTCGAGTTTTGCCTTCGCGAGGATCTCCTGCTGGACATTCGGCGGCACGACATCGTAGTGGCTGAAATCCATGGTGTAGCTGCCCTGCCCTCCCGTCATACTCGAAAGGCTGCGAGCATACGTCGTGACCTCCGCCAGCGGCACCTCGACGCGAACCGTCTGCAGATTTCCGCCTGCCGAATCGCTGCCCAAGACGCGTCCGCGACGTCCCGACATGTCGCTGTACACATCGCCCACAAAATCCTCGGGAACCGTCACGGCCAGTTTTACGACCGGTTCCAAGAGGCTCGGCTTCGCGGTCTGAAAGACATTGCGAAAGGCCATCGAGGCGGCCGTCTTGAATGCCTGCTCGGAGCTGTCGACCGGGTGATGCTTTCCAAAGAAGACTTCGACGCACAGGTCTTGCACTTGATAGCCTGCGATGACACCCCGTGAAAGTCGTTCCTTGAATCCCTTCTCGACCGCCGGCATGAAGTTTCCGGGAATCACACCGCCGACGACGGAGTCAACCCAGAGGAAGTTGTTCTTTTCGTCGTAATGATATTCTTTCAACTGCGGGAATTTATCCTTGGTTGCATATTCTTCGATGTTCGTCCCGCGGGGCAAGGGATACATGCGCAAGTGAACTTCACCGAATTGGCCGCGGCCCCCGGATTGCTTCTTGTGCCGATAACTCCCCTCGGCATTCGCCTGAATCGTCTCCCGATACGGAATCTTCGGCTCTTTCGTTTCCACCTCCAGTTTGTCGCGTCGTACAAGTCGTTCGCGAATGACGGAAAGATGCAATTCACTCATGCCGGTGATCACCAACTCCTTCGTCTGGGCATCACGATCCAGATGGAAGGTCGGATCTTCCTCAACGACTTTTCCCAGGGCCCCCGAGAGTTTGGTTTCGTCACCACGGCTTTTGGGCGAGACGGCTAAGCCAACCATTGGGGTCGGGAAGACCAAGGGCGGAAGCTGCAATTCGCCGAGCACCGTACCGGTGTGCAAATCGTCCATCCGGGTTACCGCGACGATGTCGCCGGGTCCCGCTTCATCGACCGGATGCGTCTCGGCCGCCTGAACTTCCAGCAACGGCCCCATTTTGATTCCCTTGCGCGACGTCGATGCAGGAACCGTCATATCCTTTTTCAGCGTTCCGCTGAAGATGCGCAGAAAACTGAGTTTCTGGACAAACGGATCAATTCGGGTCTTGAAGACGAGTCCCGACAATGGTGCGGAGGGATCGGCGGAGAGCTCCACGACTTCACCCTCCTTGCGCGCCGTGCGTGGCAAGTCGGCGGGTGAAAGACAGCAGACCGCAAGTGCATCAAGCAATTCGGGCACACCGATTTCTGTCTTGCCGGAACAGCACAGGATGGGAATCAACGATCCCTGGGCGATCGCCCGAACCATCAGTTTCGACAATTCCTCGGGAGATGGCTGCGTTCCTTCGAAATATCGTTCCATGACCGCCTCGTCGACCTCGATGATCGACTCGACCAACGGCTCGCGAATCTCGTCCGGCGGCAGCAGGGCACCATCTGCATCTCCCTCGCCCTTCAGGATGTTGACGACGCCACGGAAGTCGGCCCCATGTCCAATCGGAATCAAAACCGGCACACAGGCGTTGCCCCACAAGGCCTGGATGCTGCTGACTAAGGCGGGGTAATCGATATTCTCGCCGTCCATCTTGTTGATGATCACGATCCGCCCCAGACCCGCCTTGCCCGCCTCATCGAACACGCGTCGCGTATTCACTTCGATGCCGGACTGGGCATTGATGACGATCGCCGCCGTATCCACACCGCGGAGGGCCCCAATGGTCTGCCCGATGAAATCCGGATACCCCGGTGTATCCAGGGCGTTGAACCGTTTCCCGTCGTGTTCAAAGTGCAACAGCTTGGCTTCGATCGTGTATTTGTGGTGCTTCTCTTCCGGATCGAAGTCGCAGATACTGGTTCCCTCGTCGACGTTGGGGTGGCCACTGGCAGCACCGGTCTTGATCAGGATCTTGTCCAGAAGTGTTGTCTTTCCGGCCGACCCATGACCACAAAAAGCAACGTTCCGGATATCGACGACCTTTGTCTTTGCCATGCCCTTATCCTTCTAAATTTGGAGTTCACTCGTAGCCGCGCACTGCGCATGCCGTCGCTCTACTGCGGTTCGTTTCCGCTTGGAGTGAGGCGGGCTGCATGAAGAGCGTCGGATAATCGGACTCGGCCTTCGTACAAAGCGCGGCCAATAATGCATCCATCCATACCGAGTTCCGCCAACCTTCGAACGTCCTCCACCGCCGCAACACCACCGGACGCGATGACGGGACACCTCACCGCCGACTTCATTTCCGCCATCGCCGGGAAGTTCGGTCCGGTCAACATGCCATCCTGACTGATGTCCGTGTACACGATTCCCGCGATCGGCTCGTCCGTCATGCGGGCCGCCAAGTCGACCGCGGACTGCGTGCTGGTCTGTAACCAACCATCCGTGGCCACCCTTCCATCCCGCGCATCGACTCCCAAAACCAACCGCTGCGGGTAACGCCGCGCCATCTGGCGAAACCAGTCTGGTGCCCGAATCGCCTGGGTCCCCAGGACAAGCTGCTTGAGGCCCAACTGCAGCAGTGCCTCAATCGACGCCTCGTCGCGAATCCCCCCACCAAGCTGGCAAGGGACATTTACCGCCTTAACGATCGCCGCGACTACCGGGCCGTTGAACAGCTTTCCATCGCGGGCGCCGTCGAGATCCACCAGGTGCAGCGAGGTCGCTCCCTCGGACACCCAACGGCTCGCCATCGCCACAGGATCATCGCCAAAGACCGTTTCCCGGTCGTAGTCTCCTTGCTGCAGGCGAACGCATTTGCCAGCGCGGATATCGATCGCGGGCCAGATCTGCATGAAGGCGGCCATGGTCGAGAGCGAAAGGTCCGGGAAAAACAGGCAATATCGCACACACTCTCAGGACTGACAAGGGCCAGCCTTGTTGGGGCATAGCCGGGGGTGCACGTCAGCTCTTGCTGATTCGGACAGGGGCCAGGATGCCGTGGAAAAGTCGAATCAGGTCAGTTCGGCAAAATTCCGCAGAAGGGCCAAGCCCTGCCGCTGGCTCTTCTCGGGATGAAATTGCGTCGCATAGAGGTTATCCCGCCAAACCATCGCACAGAACGGGTCTGGATAGTCGGCTTCAAGAGCCACGCAGGAGTGATCGGTGGGCTTCGCGTAGTAGGAATGCACGAAATAGAAGTAAGTCCCGTCGGCGATACCTTCTAGCAGCGGAGCTGGCTGGCAGACGCGTGTCTGGTTCCACCCCATGTGGGGGACCTTGTATTCCCGAGGCAGATCGAAACGCACAACCTCACCGGGCAGAATGCCCAACCCAGCGTGCTCTCCGCCTTCGTAACTCACCTCGAACAGCAACTGTAACCCGAGGCAGATTCCGAGAAACGGTTTACCCTCGCGGATTGCCTCGCGAACGCTCTGTTCAAGTCCTCGTTGCCGCAATTCCGACGCCGCATCCTCAAAGGCCCCGACACCGGGCAGCACGACTTTTGCCGCCCGGCGCACAGTCTCTGGGTCCGATGTGATCAAGGCCTCATGCCCCACGCGTTCAAAACCCTTTTGAACACTCCGAAGATTCCCCATTTGATAATCGACGATGGCAATCATGTAGCAATCACTCGCGAGGGTCCGAGGCCGCGATCTGGTTTCGGGAAGCGGACCTCGGCGAATTAGCCTAGGAAACCTGCCCCTGTCAAGCATCCCATTCTAGTCAATTCGCGACGCGGGCAGCAGGTGACCGGAATTGGATAGAAGCGCGCCCAACCCAATCAGCGAGAACCAACCGGATCTGGGTAGATCACGATCTCGACGCGCCGGTTGCGAGCCTGGCCCAGAGCCGTCGCATTCGAGGCGAGCGGAAAGTTGTCTCCGTGGCCCAGCACGAACAGCTGTTGCGCCAGATTCCGATTCTGCTCACTCAGTTTCTCGAAGACGGCCATGGCCTGGCTGGCCGTGAGTTGATGGGCGCTTCGCCACATCGAGCCGCTCATCGGTGGTCCATCGGTGTGTGCCTCGACGCCGACGACCTGACGCGAATAGTTATCGATGACAACCCGCGCAACGCGGCGCAACAGTTCGTCAGACCCAGGCTTCAAGGTGGCCGTACCCGTTTCAAAAAGCTGATCCGACGGCAATTCAATCCGTACGAGTTCGCCGTCCTGGCGAATATTCAGTCCTTCGACCATCACCGCCGTCAGGCTGCGTTGGAGACTGCTGTTGGCCGTGATCGTCGCTCCCCCACGCCTTTGCGTCGAGGCCTGAACGGCCTGCAGTCGTTGTTCACTCTGCTGTGAGGACTGCAACGCGACAGCAAGTTGGTCGGAGGTTTCTTTCAGCCGCTGACGCAACAGGTAATTCTGATCCTCCAGAACCAGACTTCGCTGCTGAATCTGTGCTAATTGGGTATGCAAATCCCGGTTGTTTCGATCTAGATCTTTTGCCTGCTCTCCCAATTCGCCGTACCGACTCAAGAACTCTCGCGCCCGTTCGACCAGGGCCTGATCTTGCGCCGCCGCCTGATTGGCGGCCGCCACCTTCGCATCTTCTTGCTGTGTCTTCATGGCTTGAAGCTGCTGTTCTGTGGCAAGCTGCTGGGCCCGCATTTGCTCGAGGCGGAGCTGCTGATCAGCCGCGAGTTGGGCTTGCGTTTCGGCCCGGCGCTGCATTTCCGCCAAATAGGCCGCATCTCCCGCGGAGGCGGATGCCGTCGGCGCCGGCTGCGCTCCGGGATAATACCAGGGAGATCCGGGGGGAGGCGGCGTCTGGTTACAGCCGACACTCACCAGGCAGCTCATCCCCACCAGCCAGGCGCAGCGGACCGCGATCAGCCGGATGCAACTCCAGGCTGTCCGGGTTTTGTCAACAAGCTCGGCAAAGTGAATGCGGTCCCGATTCATCGCATCTGCGTTGGAGACATCTCAGCGAGCGTTGCCGTCATGAAAGCGACAGCAACCTGCCAAGAGGGAAGCGGCGGGATCCTACTCAGCCGCGCCGAAAACGACAACCCCAACCGGAAGCCGGCGGAACCGAAAACCGATGCGTGCGCGTCAGCTTCTGTCGACAAAGGCTGTGGCCGGAAAAGTCAACAGGAGTATTGAGGGGTTTGAAGTCCCGGTTGGACAGCCGGGGATGGGGGAACCGCAGATTGACGAACAAGGAGTTCCGATTGTTGAGGGGAAGACAGATCTTGGATTTTGCGATTTGAGAACCGCGAGGAATGGGGAATCTCGGCGGGTCTCCCCCGGACGCTCGGCCCCTGCCCTCCACGATCGGAACTCCTTGTTCGTCAATCTGCGGCTCCTCTGCCCCCTCCAGTTCCTTATCAGCGGGCCATGCGCCACAGGGACTTCACTGCCTGCAGCAGCAGTAGCAGGAACGCGAGCAGTCCGAGGCAGACGGCAAGGACGGCGGGTAGCAGACCGCCCAAATAGAAGATCGTCAGCCCCCAGTCACTCCAGATCGCAGCCCATCCGACCAGGACCACGAGGGCGGCCAGGCAAAGAAAGGGCCCGTACGCAATGTCTCTTCGACCGGTCAGCAGCCACTGGAGCAGTGCCACGATGACACCGGTGAACGGGGCCAAAAAGAACACCAGGATTGCAGGCTGCCATCCCAGAAAAGCGCCGATCATCGCCATCAGCGTCACGTCACCGAATCCCATCGCTTCCTGTCGCAGGGCAACGCTAGCGACGATCCGCACGGCCCAAACTAGGCCTCCTGCTGCCCCGAACCCCACGAGCGCACTGAGCAGCGTCTGCCAACCCAATCCACCGATCCACCAGCGCAGCGTGACCGCGGCGGCAACGAATAGCGCCAGTCCGGTCCATCGGGGTGTGACGGGATCGCGAAGGATGCTTGCCGTCAGGTATCGCAGGAAGCGCCGGGGACCACTGCGATACCATAGTGTTTTCGGAAGCAGTGCGTACCACCAGGCGAACACGAGCGCGAGTCCCAACCCCAGTCCGAACGGCCCGTCGAGCGTCTCGCTCCAGGACCGGGGCGACGTCAGCAGAAGCGGGCGGATTGGGATCGGCGGCTCGATCTGATTCCAAGCAGGAAGCAAGCTGGCCGGGAATACGGCCGCCCCCGTCAATCCCGCGAGTGTGCCGGGTAACGTCACTTCATCGGGAATGGTCTTCTCATCCAGATCGATAAACGTCGCGACGGTCATCAACGCAATCAGCAGCGCGTGGCTGGTGAACTGCAGGTGAATGGTCCATTCGTTCTGCCGGAGCGCCCCGAGGGGCAGCAAGCCCTGCTGACGCTCGAACCAATACAACATCGTCAGTCCGACCGCGAAGAAGGCCTCGATCAGTAGCGGCCGAATCCAAAATCCGGCTCCGAAGCGGGAACTCCAACGACGCTGAAACCACCATCCGGCGATGGGGATTCGATCGGGCCACGTCGTCAGCAACTCCGTGGGCCGTTGTCGCGACCAGGGACTGATTGGGCGGCGGTTCCACGCGAACGCATAGATTGCACGATTGACCTGCGTACCCAACAGCGTCGCAAGGAGAAAGACAAGCAGCAGACAACCGAAAAACATCGGGCGACTCCGCGAATCCGACAGAACTACAGTCCCTTACCCTAAGGGATCGACACGATGGCGACGACGCGTCGGGTTTGCTCCGTTGTTCCCATCCGCCCGCCGTCCTGCTCCCTAGGAAAACCGTTCGAGAACGCATTTCAAAACCGTCATTTGGGAGGGCGAGGCTGGCCTGTTGAAAATGCCTTCGACTCGGAAACCTGGGAAGTTCTGGCAGGCAATGAACAAACCGAAATCCTCGCTCCCTTCTCCCCCG
>CAZFWV010000041.1:0-32631 GCA_964522605.1 uncultured Pirellulaceae bacterium | reverse complement strand
CGCATTCTAGTCGTCTGTCGCCGGACAAGCAAGTCGGGCCTCCGCGACCGGTCGGCACGGGGTGAATTCTGGCTTCTGCCGACTTGCGCTGGGGTCGGAGAGGTTTCAGGAGAATCGTCGGGGGGCCCCGTTGGACGAACAGGGACAGAGGAACCGAAGATTGACGAATAAGGAACTCCGATTGTTGAGGGGAAGCCAAATCTTGGATTGACGAGTGGAGAACGGTGAGGAACGGGAAAACGAAAGAAAAAGGCGGGCGCTCAGCGCGATGGCTGAGTGCCCGCCAGATCGAAGATTCCTGGTTCTCGTCGACCTATTTCGCTTGCCGTGCGGCTTCGACCTCTTTCGTCAGTGCCTCTATTGCCTTGCGCAGTTCCTGCATTTCCTCGCGCAATTGACGCAATTCCAGGCCTGGGCCGCCCGGACGGGGGCCGAATCCTGGCTGGCCGGTTGCGGGACCGCGAAAGGCCCCGGGACCTTGCCACGCAGGACCGCCACCCCACGGTCCCTGCGGACCGGGACGTCGCCACTGTTGACCTGCGCGCCGACCTTGCCCGGGTGCATTCGGGCCTCCACGACCCCGTTGTCCGCCCCGACGCGCAGCCGACTGGCCCGCGCGGCTCGGCCGATCCGGTCGGTTCCAACCCTCGCGCGGACCCGGACCGGGACCGCGCCGTGCTTCCGCGGGCCGATCTCCCCGCGTCGGTTCATCCGGGCCCGCCTGAGGTGGCTGGTCGGGTCGATTGCCTCGCGGACCCAGGCCGCGACCACCCGGCCCGCCTGGCCCACGGTCGGCCGGTGGCCCCATGCCCTCGCGTCCGCGTTGTCCCATGCCCGGTCCTCGCCCGCCGGGGCCTGGACCGAATGGAGGCCCCGCCATGTCGCCAATCCGTTCGCTTACTTGACGCATCAGGTCGGCGGCTTCCTCTTCGTTCCCTGCGGCGCGCGCCCGTCGCATGCGCTGGAACAGATCCCGCATTTGCTCCACGTCGGCGGGCCAACGCCGTCCATCGGCACGTGGTGGACGGTCTGCTTCATCTCGATCGCCTGCTTCGTCGCGCCGATCCGATCGGGCCTCCTCTGCCTCGTCTTCGTCTTCTTCGTCGTCTCTAGGCCGGTCGGCCTGGGCCAAGGCGAATTGTTCCGCAAACGGTTCTGCCTGAGCGAGTTGGGCCAGGAGCGGATTGGATCCATCGAATGCCAAGTCGTCGCTTGGGTTCGTCGATGCTCGGGCGCCGATCGCTCCGCACGCGATCATCGCCCCCATCGCCAGAAGGATGTGTGTCAATTTCATGGCCTTGCTCCGTTTCCTGTGAAAGGAAGTGAATGCCCCGAGATGGGCGGACTGTGTCGGATCTTTGTGCGAAATGCCGATCGGACGTGTGCTGACCATATGAACCCCGGAGTGAACGCAGGGTTTCGCCCGAGCAGCAAATGAAGAGGCGAACTTTGAGTTCACCGACGGAGCGGCGCCGAGGTCGCAACTGCCCAGGGGACCAGAATCATCAGCGGGATCCAGGCCGCCTGGGCCGGAGTAAGCAGGAAGTGCATGCCCAGACCATGGGACACAAGAATGATCAGAAAAAACGCCGTCACGATTAACACGGCCGAACCCGCCGCAACGAACACGTTGCGGCTTTCGCGCGCCAAGACCACGGGGATCCCGAGAAAGAAAAGTGTGATGTCGAGAATCGGCTGGACGATTCGCCCGTGAACTGCCACGCGAACATCGGCGCCCAGGCTCATGCTCGGATTCGCTAATCCCCGAATGAGATCCGAGGTCGAAGCGAATTGTCGCCAAGCGCGTCCGCCGGTCAATTGTCCGAACGACACATTGCTGACGACAAAACATTGTCCGGCATCTAACCAATCGGTGTTCGCCGAAGTGTAAATCACGGGGCGACCATCGAGCAGCACCGGATCGAGCTGGTCGATGTTCTCCGGAGCTTTCACTTCGCTCAGCAGATAGCCGGAAGGATGCTCCGTCGTGGCGGGCTGTCGAACCGCCTGCCGGGCGGCAATCTGATGGCCGAAGTAGGCCATGGACGTTGGCAGGTGAAAGACCGGCTGAATGATCTGTCGTTTCGCTTCCACTGCCTCTTGACCGGTAATCAAGATATCCGTCATGTGGTCAAAGGCGGGGGTCAAAGGTACCGCTTGCGTATCCGTCCGATCGCGCAGCCGCTGCGTCAGTTCGTCACGCAGCGACGGGATGAGCGTTTCTCGGTTAATTGCACCGAGCAGACTGACCGCGACGATGCCCCAGACCAGCGGCTTGATAATCCGCCACCGCGAAATGCCGGCTGCCATCAAGGCCGTCATCTCATTGTGCCGCTGAAGCCAAGTTACGGCGAAGACGGCGGCGATCAATGCGACCACGCGGCCGATCAAGTCGAAGAACCACGGCACGCGCGCCCCGTAGTAGGTTGTCAGTAACGAGACGAGACTGCCTTGCTGATCCGCTGCCTCGATGAACTCGTTCAAATTCCCGACGAAGTCTCCAACAATGTAGATTCCGGTCAGCGAAAGAAAGCAGACCAGAAACACCTTCAGAAACAGGGAGAACACGTAGCGATCGATCAGACGCATACGACTCCATTCCGCGTTCAGTTCTCTTCTCGGCCCGCGTTCTCGACGATCAATGAGAATCCGGGGCGCGAGGCGATCTCTTGGTTACCCTTGATCGGGATCTTCCAGAACACCGCGGATGGCTCGGGATAACGCTTGCATTCCCAATTCGATCCGCGCGGGCGTCTGGACGCCGAAACTCAGCCGCATCGTGTTCCGCCGCACGAGCGGACCACTCGTCGGAAAACAGTACTCCCCCGGAACATACAAAACGCCCTCTTCAATTGCCTTGTTAAAGAGGCGTCCGTTGGGCCCCGTATCGATCGTCTGAGGTAGCTCCACCCAAAGGTACAGTCCCCCCTGGGGACGGATCCAATGAATGCCAGGCAGGGATCCAAGGAACCGTTCCGCCGCCTCAAGGATGACGGCCAGCTTCGTTCCGTAGGCCTGTCGAATTCTCCGAACGTGTGCGTCGAATAATCCTAGCCGAATGACCTCGTGCATCAAATGCTGATTGAAATTGGGAGAACCGAAATCGAAATTCCCCTTTTGACTGCAGACCGGTTCAACCAGCTCCTTGGGCAGAATTCCCCATCCGACACGCAGTCCGGGCGAGAATGATTTTGAAAAGGTCCCGCAGGCGACCGTGTGCTCGACCGTCGGATCGTAATGTAAGAGGCTTGGGATATCTGGGCCGTGATAGCGGAGCAAGCGGTAGGCCATGTCGTCAATGACATAGATTTTCTGCTTCGTCGACCATCGCTGGCAGAGGGCGATGATCTGCTCACGCCTCGCCGCCGGCAGGGTGATTCCTCGCGGATTGTCCGAGTAACTGACCAAATAGATCGCCTTGACCCGGTCGAGTTGGCCTTTCCGCTCAATTCTGCGCAGCGCCTCATCGAGGGCTTCCGGTAGGATGCCCTGTTCGTCGCTGTCGACGCCCCAGGGGACGGCGCCAAGGTTCTGCAAAGTCCCGAGAAACACGAAGTAGGTGGGGCTGCTGCAGAGAACGAGGTCGCCCGGGTCGAGCAAGCTTTCGGCGACCAAGTGGAGCAGTTGGTTGCTGCCCGCCGTCAGAACGACTTGATCGATCGAGGGGGCGGGGGTGCCCGTGGTCTGATCGGCCTGCCACTGCCGCTCCAGGATTGTCTGCCGCAAAGGCGGATAACCCGACGTGGTCCCGTACTGCAGCGCCTTCTGACCAGCACCCGGATCGGCCCAAAGCGAACGCAGCGCCTCTTCGGTCTCCGCGCACGGCAACGTGGACTGATCGACAAAGCCGGCCGCCAGGGAAATCAGTTGCGGGTTGGCCAACGCGCGCGCCATCAGGTCGCTAATTGGTTGACCAAAGGACAACTTCGCCCGCCGACTGAACGCGGGAAGGGGCAGGGTACTCATAACGGCCTCGGCTGCACGCGGATCGCGCGCCTTTATCGTAATCGGCCTGGGCTGACGATTCCATGCCACTGAGATCGGCGAGACTCCGGGACCCGGCAACGTTCGGTTCTTCGGATTGTCGTGGCGGGCTGGCATTTGTGTCCGCGCGAGAACTGAAAAGGCTGTGCTGAGTTCGTGAGATACGATCCAAGCGGCAGACCGCCTGGTCGGGCGATCTGGTGGAGTTTCGCGGTCGACTTCGCGAAAAAACGCCACCGAGTATGATGAAGGACCGGTTCCGCGGCGAAGAGGTTCGCGCCGCGACAGGCGGGGTTACGAAAATCGCGCCGCGCGGTCAAATTGCGGGCCGTGCGAGGAGAGTCGACCGCTTGGGGCGGCGTGGTGGGATCGAGATCCGTCTGTCTGTCGGTCGTTCCGCGATAGGGCGACTCCGTGAAGCGTCCCAATCGCCGAAGCGTGCGATACGGATGGCAACGCCAGACTTCCCGAAGTCTCACAACTTCGGCTACATTCCGATCTTGGCCGAATCGGGGCACACGAATTTCCTCGCGGTGGTGCCTGTCGCGGATCCAGGAGGATGGGCGTCAACTGTGCGAAACAACCGTGACCTGGTGCGGTGTTGGATCGAACGATGGTTGGTTCGGTCGGACGTAAGGCGGCGCGCATCGGACTGGCTGAGCGGCAGCATTGACCTGTTATTGCCACCGGTCTGTGCGTCTTGTTTCGTGGATCTTGAACTTGCGGACGAGAAAGTGGCGCTTTGTGCGGTTTGCCGTCAAGCATTGCTCGCCGAGCAAATCGAAGACGCGTGTCCGCGGTGCGGCATCCGCGGCTTGGCGGAATTCGGCGTGCGGGAGAGCTGTCGACAATGTCACGGTCGCTCGAAACCATTCCGACAGGTGATTCCCCTGGGGAGCTACGAAGGAGCGGTCCGGCAAGCGATCGTCCGCATGAAACATTTTCACGAGGCACCTCTAACCGCGGCGATCGGCCGGTTGCTCGCCGAGCGATTGGTTGCGAGACTGACAGAGGGCCGTCCGGATGTGATCGTGCCCGTGCCGAAGTATTGGGTCAAGCGGTGGTGGCATGGCGTGAGCGCCGCGGAGGTTCTGGCAGAGGTTGTGGCGACCGAGTTCGGCTTGCCGCTGGCTGCCCATGCTCTGCGATGGCGGCGGAGGACTCAGAAACAAAGTCTGTTGCCCTTCGCGCAGCGGCGTCGCAACGTGAACGGCGCACTGCAGGCACGCCACGCCTCCCGCCTGGAGGGGGCTCATGTGCTGTTGCTCGACGATATCATGACGACCGGCGCGACGGCGCGCGAAGCGGCACGGGCGTTACGGGCCGTCGGCGTCGGCGATGTGACCGTCAGCGTCGTCGGACGCGCATTGTTTGACTCACGGCGAGGCGTATCGCAGAAGTAAGAGGACGTTTTCCGCTTCTACGACGAGGTGACGAAGCATGCCAAGAAATCCCCTGTCACCGGCCACGACGTCGACCCAGCATCCGTTCCGTCGTGCCGTCCTGCGCGGTTTGGGCGTCCTGTTGCCGCCGTTGCTCACCATCGTGATCCTGGTCTGGATCCTCAGCACGGTGCAGGATTACGTTCTGACACCGTTCGAACGAACCGCCAAACTTCTCATCACCTGGTCGATCGACGATATCCGCACCTCGGTTCCCCCGGAAGCGACTCTCAGTGGTCCTCCCTCCCGACCCGATGTTCGATTCCGCTATCGCAATGTCGACTATGTTGCGATCAATGACGATCAATGGATTCCCGCGGCGGTTTACAATCGGGTTCGGCAGAACCCGGGTCGCACAACACCCTCAACCGCACAGGCCTATTACGAACGATACGTCGAACTGACCTACCTGAAGCGGTATGTCGTCTTGCCGATCTTCTTTGCGGTGTTCATCCTGCTGCTCTATTTGTTGGGACGCTTTCTCGCCTATGGCGTGGGCCGGATGATTTACAACGCAATGGAGGCGACGATTACCCAATTGCCAATTATCCGCGCGGTCTATACGTCCGTGAAACAAGTGACGGATTTCATCTTCAGCGAACGCGAGATGGAATTTACTCGCGTGGTCGCAATTGAGTATCCGCGACGCGGCATTTGGTCGCTGGGTTTTGTGACGGGTGAGGGAATGCGCAGCATTGCCAGTGCGGCACAAGAACCAATTCTCACCGTGCTTGTCCCCACCTCCCCCATGCCCGCAACGGGGTTCACGATTGCACTGCGCAAGAGTGAGACCGTTGATCTTGATCTGACTGTCGATCAGGCCTTTCAGTTCATCGTTAGCTGTGGGGTTGTGGTCCCCCTTCCGGAACAATACGATCAGGTCCGCGACGGAATCCGATCGACCGTCGATCAGCAACTTCGCCACCAACCTCCGGAAGATGCGACGTCGCACGACGTATAGTGGTCCGTTGAAAGTCGAAAGTGGATGGGCAGGCCTGGGTTCTAACGACAATCTGCCTCGCTCTTGGGGCGCTCGTCCAATCCGTGATTGGTTTCGGCATGGGGTTGGTTGTCGTGCCGTTACTCGTGTTTGCTGGAGTTGGGCTGCCGGTGGCGATCGGGGTGCTGATGCCCAACGTCCTGGTTCAGACGCTGTTCTGCAGCTGGCAGTATCGGACGCAGTTGGCGTGGCGCGATGCGGTCCAGGTGCTGATCTTTCGCGCACTGGCGCTGCCCATTGGAATCCTGACGCTGAAACTGGTGAGTGATGCAGGCCAGCAGTGGACCCGGCAGCTGGTGGGCGTCGGACTGGTTGGAATGTTGCTGCTGCAGCGTCTGTCCCCCCGCGGCAATGGGTTGTGGCGAGGCCAATCCGGGAGAATCATCGCAGGTGCAGCGAGTGGTTTTCTGGCTGGCCTTCTGGGAATGGGCGGGCCGCCGCTCGTGCTGTGGCTGCTGGCCCAGGAATGGCCGGCGGAGCGGCAAAGAAGTTTCCTCTGGTTGTCCTTTCTCCTACTGTCGCCTCTGCAAATCGCCGTGATGCTCGCAACCTTCGGTTGGCCGTTGTGGAATGCGATGGGAACCGGTCTGATCGCGACCCCCTTCGTACTTCTGGTGGCCCGCTTCGGCAGCCTCTGGGGCCGCAACCTGTCGAAAGAGCGATTGCGTTGGTTGATGCGCGCGTTTTTACTTGTATTGGCCCTCCGCCTGATCGTCGGGCGTTGGATATCCTGGTGATGCGCCAGCCGCTGATCCCTACTGCCCTTCCGAGAATGAACCATGTCCGACTCCTCCACGATTGTCATCCGCCTCGGAACACGCGCTAGCGCTTTGGCGATGTGGCAGGCCGAATGGGTCGCCAGCCAACTCAGCTCTTTGGGGGCCCACGTCGAGCTGATCAAGATTCAGACCGAAGGAGATGTTCGCTCCGCACCGATTGGTCAATTGGGTGCCCAGGGTGTCTTTACCAAAGAAATCCAGCGTGCTCTGCTCGACGACCGGATCGACCTGGCCGTCCACAGTCTCAAAGATCTGCCGACGGAGGCGATCGACGGCCTCTGCCTGGCCGCGGTTCCCCAACGGGAAAGTCCCCGAGACGCACTCGTCACGACCGTTGCCGACTCCTTCGATCGACTGCCGCCCAACGCCAAAGTGGGAACCGGAAGTTTGCGTCGGCGTGCCCAGTTGCTCGCCGCACGGCCCGACCTGACGTTGGCCGAGATGCGGGGGAATGTGGGCACCCGACTGCGGAAACTGCAGGAGGGCGAGTGTGATGCGCTGATCCTGGCCGAGGCGGGGTTGCGACGCCTGAATCTGCAGCACCACATCACGCAGGTTCTGCCAAAATCCCTCATGCTCCCGGCCGTAGGACAAGGTGCGCTGGGGCTCGAGACCCGCCAGGACGACGGGGCCACACGCGAATTCCTCCAACACCTGGATGATCCTGAGACGCACAACGCGGTGCTAGCTGAACGAACTCTGCTCGCCCGGCTGCATGGGGGGTGTCGAGCGCCGATTGGAGCCTGGGGCCGCGTGGATGGTCAGCAGTTGTGGCTGGATGCGGTCGTACTGGTTCCCGATGGAAGCCAACGACTCACTGCCTGCGCAAGCGGTCCCCCCTCGGATGCCATCGAACTCGGACATCACGTTGCCGACGATCTGCTGGCGCAAGGGGCGCAGGAACTGCTGCAAGTCGCGCGCGGCGGTTGATCGATTTTTTTCTCTGCAGAACGAAATGGCCGTCGGTCGACATTAGACCAGGCCGGTTGTCTTTAACGGTCCTGTCGGCCAGACCGATTGCGCAGGTGCCCCACGACCATGATTTTGCTCACGCCTCGATTCGGATCGGTTTCCTTCGAACCGCAAGAGGTGATTGTCTTTGAGCACGGTCTGCAGGGCTGGCACGAGCTGCGCCAATGGCTCCTCCTCGCGGATGCGGAACATCAACAACTCCTATGGCTGCAGAGCATTCGCCGACCGCTCGTTGCCTTACCGGTGATCTCCGTCTGTGAGGAGTTACCGGATCTGCACCTTCCGCTCTCCTGGCCGCTACCGGTCGGGACGGAGGACTCCCTCACAAAACGGAACGTCGTACTGCTGCGCCTCTTCCATGAGGACAACCAGCTCTCGGCCGATCTACAACACCCCATTCTGATCGACGTTGACCGTTGTCGCGGCCTTCAGGTCGGTGACGAACGCGGGCAGTCGTTGCAATGGGTACGGTCGGAGCAGCTGATGCGGTTGCGAAAAAGCGCGTAGCAGCAACTGGGCCGCAAATAAATTTGCGCTGATGACGCGGTCCTGTCATTCTGGGCAAGCTACGTTACCGATAGATGATCATGACCCCACGCGGGGGTGATCTTCGCTTGCGATGATCGACCGACGGGCTGCGAGGCGCGGCGGACCCGCTAGGGGGAAACTCAAGTAAGAAAGAAAAAGAAATACGACTGCACCGTACGCTCGTCCTCCCGGTCTTGGGCGTCGGTCATTCCCTCCCGAGGTCCATCCCGCGGTCCTGACCGCAAGCCCGCCCCCATTCAGGAAGGAGCCAACAATGCTGGTCCTTTCACGCCACCGTGACGAGAGCATCATGATCGGTGACAACATTGTGATCACCGTCGTTGATGTTCGCGGCGACAAAGTCCGCCTGGGCATTGACGCCCCGACCGACATCCCCGTGCACCGACAGGAGGTGTACGACGCGATCCAGCGCGAGAAGAACGCGAAGAAGGAAGCGCAGCCGGTCACGGAATCTGAAGTCAAACGCTGAAGTCTCATTTCGGTTGTTCACCGGCTGGACAGAGGTGGTTGAGCCCGCTACGGTAGGCCTCAGCTGGTGAGCTCCACTCGGTACAATGAGGGGCGCCGGTGATTGACGCCGCCCCGTGATGCGGCGTTGCAGCGCAATTCTTCCTGCGGACGCCCAGCGTAATGTCAGAGGCTTGGCACGCCATCCTGGATCAGGAGATCGACCATCAGTTTGAGCGGATGGTCGAGGTCCGGCGCCACTTGCACATGTATCCGGAGACTTCCGGACATGAGCAGGAATCGAGCTTCTATCTGTATACCCAGCTGGGAGACGAAGGTTTTTCGGTCCGTCTCGGGCCGGAAGGGCTGGGAGTCTTCGCGGATTGGGAGCAATCCGCGGTGACGGCCAACTCCGCCCGGCTGGCGTTGCGTGCGGATATCGACGCGTTGCCGATTCACGATGAGAAATCGGTCCCGTATCGTAGCCGGCGAGACGGAGTGATGCATGCTTGCGGCCACGACGTCCACACCGCCGTGGTGATGGGGACGTTATTGGTCCTTCGTCGCATGGGCAGTCAAGGACAGGTCCCCTGGCCCGTGCGGATTCGCGGGATTTTTCAACCGGCAGAAGAGACGAGTCAGGGCGCGCTGGCAATGGTGCAGGCCGGCGCCTTGGAGGGTGCGGGGGCGATTCTCGCGGCCCATGTCGAGCCGAACCTCCCCGCAGGCCGCATTGGATTGCGTGAGGGCGTACTGACCGCAGCGTGTGATCAGATGCTGGTGCAGATTCACGGGCAGGGTGGGCACGCGGCCCGACCTCATGAATCCAAAGATCCGATCAGCGCAGCAGCTCAACTGATCAACGCGTTGTATCTGCACATCCCACGTGTGACCGACAGTCAGGACGCGGTGGTTGTTACCGTGGGCCAAGTGCTGGGCGGCGAAAACGCGAACGTGATTCCTGAGCGAGTCCAATTGCAGGGCACGATTCGAACGCTCGATGCGCGCGTCCGACAGCAGGCGCGGCAACACATCCTGCGCATTGCCGAAGGCGTGGCATCCACATCCGAAACACGGATCGAAGTCACCTTTGGCATCAGTGCGCCCTCGGTGGTCAATGATCCGTCTTTAATTGGACTGCTGCGTCGGGAGGTCACGGACCTGCTCGGGGAGGGAGCGGTCCACGAGATCCAGCGCCCGAGCATGGGCAGCGAGGATTTTGCCCACTATCTGCAGCAACTGCCGGGGGCCATGTTCCGCTTGGGTTGCGCCCGGACGGAGGGGGAGCCGACCGGGTTGCACACGCCTCGCTTCGATGTCGACGAGGAGGCCATTCGGGTCGGGATGCGCGTGTTGGCAAGGACGGCCATTGACTGGTTCCGGCCCTAAAACAAGGGCGTTTCTGATTCTGACGGCCGGGACCCCAAACCTGGCCGACCAACGAGTTGGAGCGGGGAATGGCCAAACTGGAATTCAATTCGAATTGCTACCCGACGCTCGGCGTTGAGTTGGAACTCGGGCTCGTCAATGTCCGTACGCTCGACCTGTCGAACTCGGTACACCAGGTGCTGCGATGTCTTCCGTCAGAGGTTCGTGAGCGGACGAAGCCGGAGTTGATGCAATGCTGCCTGGAGATCAATACGGGGATCTGCCGTACGGTGGACGAGGTTGCTCGCGACCTGACGGAAACGTTGCGGATCGTTGAGCGGGTGACCGACTCGCTCGCGCTGCAACTCTGGTGGGGTGCAACGCATCCGACAGCCCTCTGTCGCCATCAACTGGTGACCCCCGATCCGCGGTATCACAAGTTGGTCAATCTGCTGCAGGAGATGGCCCGACGGCTGGTGACGTTTGGGCTGCATGTCCACGTGGGCGTCGACACCGGGGATAAGGCCGTGATGATTTGCGACCGCATCATGCAACACCTGCCGACGCTCCTGGCGCTCAGTTGCAGCAGCCCCTACTGGGAGGGGCGCGACACCGGGTTGTATTCGCATCGCTCGAAGATCATGGAAGTCCTGCCGACCGCGGGACTGCCGTCGCTGATGCGGAACTGGAGCGAATACTGTTGGTTGGTGAACCATCTGGTCGACACGGGGTTTATCAACACGATCCGCGAGATCTGGTGGGACGTCCGCCCTCATCACAACTTCGGTACCGTCGAAGTTCGTGTGTGCGACATGCCCGGCAGTCTGGACCGGGTCCTCGCGATCACCGCCCTGATCCAATGCCTAGTGAAACGATTGTCGGACATCATTGACGAGGGAGCTTACCAGCATGACTGTCACCCGATGATGGTTCGGCAGAATAAATGGCGCGCCTGCCGCTTCGGTAACAAAGCTCGATTGGTCGATGCCTACACGTGCCAAGTCCAGAGCGTATCGGAGGTGACGGCACGCTTGATCGAACGGCTCACGCCCATCGCCGAGAATCTGGGTTGCGCCGCCTACCTGCAGCAGGTCCAGGACTTGGCCGATCAACCGTGCTGGTCGGATCGGCAACGGGCGATACTGCGCGAGACGGGAGACCCCTGCGAAGTCCTCCGGCGATTGATCGCCACGTCGCGGATCACGCCCGAGATCGGCGAGCACGACCCCCTTGGGGAAGATGCCGATTTCAGCGCGGAGGAATAACCGCTGCGGGCGTTTGCCCACCCGCGGCAGTGAGTTTCAGCCCCTCCGCTGCAAGCTTGTCGATGTTAGGTGTCGCGTCGCCGACGAGTGCTCCGCCTCCATTGCAGCCGGCGTCGCCGTAGCCCATGTCATCGACTTGTCGAAACTGTATGCATAAAATCAGCGAATATGCTGCTGATCAGAATCCCAGACAAAGGTGCGGAAGGGAAGAAAGTCCGGTTGCCACGAACTCGATTCACCGCAAGAGTGGCCGTGCTGCAGATTCGGTCGCTGGCGCGATGGGCAACGCGTGAATTGTACCTCCCGTATTTTCAATCGCTGGTGGAGCAGAACCGTTAATCCGATCGCCGGTGATTCTGTCTGCGCCATACAGGTCGGTAACGTGACCATCGCGCAACAGGTCGTCATGGAATCTGACGCCATCACCATACCCTGTCACAGCATAAGTTTGCTGCTTATACCTCATTCGCCATGGATAATCTCGAACGAGGCTCAAGACTTCCACCTCCCCTAGATTGCCGCTACAACCCGCAAAATCGCTAAAGCTTGCCACTCTTATTGGACGATATGCCCTCTGAGGCTCTCTCCACAATGTCTGAAGTACGGCAGGAATACGTCGATGCGCCGCATGGCAACAACCGCCTGCACAGTGGGACTGATGGCGGTTCTCGCGGCTGGCAGCGCGATCGGCCAGATGCGAACGGACGGTCAACCGACTACGGATCATCCGCAGGCCAACGAACGTCCTCCCAACCCCACGCTTCAACAAGTAGTGGACGACGCGGCCATAATTCCCTGTCCGGAGTGCGAGCCCATCCGGCAACCCGGAGAGGGGATCTCGGTGTCCCTGCTGAATCCGGCGAATCGCTTGAAGCTGACGGCAGGACTCGACGCGCTGATGGTCTTCAGTTCGAAGCGAGCGTTTCCTTCGGGAATACCACTATTCCTGCTCCCTGATTCTCCGTTCGGCCTGGACACCAACGGGTTTGACGCGCACGCGCGGCAGAGTTACGTCGGCGGCGTGTTTTCCGGACCAGAACTGTGCGGATTTCAGACGGGGGCCCAGGTTCTGACCTTTTTTCAGAATAACGATTTGTCCGCCGACGACTACGGCCTGCTGGTCTACTACGCGTTTGGCGAATTGAAAAACGATCACTGGCGATTCGCGGCCGGTTTGCAGCAAGACGTCTTCAATCCAGTCAGTCCGACCGTTGTCTACCTGACGAAGATGTACGCCTCCGGCAATACCGGTTCCTATCGCGGGCAATTTCGTGTCGAGCGGTTCTTTCAAGATCGCGATGCCTTGGGCCTTACGCTGCAGGCTGCACTCAGCGAACCGCTGTCGACTCTGGTGACAGGCGGAGCGGGGCGAATCACCGAGGACAATGGCTGGCCGAACGTGGAAACGAGAATCGAATTGGGAATCGGTCCGCGCTGCGAAATCCGCGGCATTCAGATGCGGCCCCTGGAGTTCGGCGTATCCGGCGTCGTTGGCCAATTCCGCACGACTCGCACCCTAATCGGTGATCCAAGTGAATTGCCACCCCGTGCGGTCATCGACACCTGGGGTCTCGGCTCGGACGTACAATGGTGGATTACTGACTCGTTCGGAGCGCGGGGTGAGTTCTATTGCGGCGAAGGACTGGGTGAGTACAACGGCGGCGTGCTACAGAGCTTCAATTCCGTCACACTACAAGGCGTCCGTTCGGCGGGTGGCTTCGGCGAAATCTTCTACTACCTCACCGATGCGTTCCACGTTCATGGCGGTCTGGGAATTGACGACCCTTGTGACGGTGACCTGGCCGTGACGCAGATCCGTCGCAACCAGACGTTTTTCGTGAACTTCGTGTGGGACTTGAGCAAGACCGCCCAGGCAAGCCTGGAACTCGACTATCGCCAGACCGACTACACGCAGTTTCAACCCAATGCGCTTCTCGATAGCGATGCGATCATTGTCGCGACGCGGTTCCTATGGAAGTTTTGAGCCACATCGGCGAAGCACTGTGCGCAGGCGGAATCACATCAACCGTTGCTGCCGGCGATCGTCGCCCTTCCCGAACGCAACGCTCTTCATCACCATTCTCTCTAATTCGAACGGAGAAAGTTGCTGAGACTGTTCACTCCGTCTAGAGAAAAAGGCACATAACTAAATCGGGTTTCATGGCTGACCACTGCTGGCGATTATGGCGGCGAGTTGGGACATGGCACCGCAGAGGCAGCCGCCACTGTGCTCGTCACCGTGATCATGATTGTGGCCCAGGTAGGAGGCGGTGGCACCCATGGCGCGGGTAAAGGCAAGCTCACTCGCATCGCCGGATTGAATTCTCGCTCCGATCTTCCCTGTGTCCGCAACGTCGAATACGGTAACGCCTTCCTTGATGGTCTCCACCACCTTGATCTGATCAATCGTATCGGGATCGACGGCGGTGGGGTCCTGGTCGAGGATGACGAAGTCGGCGAGCTTGCCGGTTTTGATGGAGCCCTTCGTTTTCTCCTCAAAGTGCTGCCAGGCCGGCCAGATCGTCATCGCCTTGAGGGCGGTCATCACGTCGACGCGTTGTGCGGGGCCAAGAATATCGCCGGAGCGAGAGCGACGGGTGACGGTGGCGTCGAGCACGCGCATTGAGTCGGGGAAGGCAACCGGGGCGTCATGGTGCGAGGTGAATTTCATACCGCGCTTCACGCACCAGCCGGTGGGCGAGATATTATCAGCGAGCACCGGGCCGACGGTGTGGTCGCGGTGCCAGTCGCCCCAGTAAAAGGTGTGCATGGGGAAAAGCGAGGGTAGGACGCCGAGGGCGTTATAGGCATCCACTTGGTCCTCGCGAAGGAACTGGCCGTGGATCAGGACGGGACGCAGGTCGTTAAGGCCGTGTTTCTTTTCGGCGGCCGCGATTGCGGCGATGAGCAGGTCCGAGGCAGCCTCGCCGTTGGCGTGAGTGAGTAGTTGGACCCGATTATTAAACGCCCACTCCACGGCATCCAGCACCTGCTCGTTGGTGGCGGCGGCGTACCCAACATAGCCGGGCGGGTAATTGCCGACAGGGGCATAATACGGACGGTCGCGCCACGCGGTGAAGCCTTGCGGGGATCCATCAATGGTCAGTTTTGCGCCGCCAACGCGAAAGCGGTTCTTGTAGTCCAGGCTGACGTTCTCCTGGATGAAGTCTCGGTCCACGAGAACATCCGGATAGGTGACCACATCAATCTGGAAGCCCCCTTTATCGGCGGTGTCGCGGAGAACTTTGACAACACCCGGCACCGATCGGCCCTCGTCGGCGGTCGTGTAGCCGAAGCGCGCCCAGAGTTCGGCACCCGCCTTGGCGAACTGCTTCGCTCCATCAGAACCCGTGCGCGCCAAGAGCTTGACCAACACCGGTTGGGCTGCGGTCTCCTCGAATACACCATTCGGCTCGTCACTGCCGTCGCGACGGCGGATCACGCCGCCAGGCGGGTCGGGAGTGTCGGCCGTGACACCACAGATCTCGATCGCTTTGGAATTGATCGCCACCATATGGCCCGACTGGTGCCAAAGGCAGACCGGTATATCCTTTGAGATTTTGTCGAGGTCGTCCCTGGTCGGATGGCGGTGTTCAGCGAGCGAGGCGTTGTCGTATCCAAAGCCGAAGATCAGCTGGATTCTGTCCACGGCCTGCTGGTTCCCTCTGACCCAATCCCGAACCACTTTTTGGAGTGCGGCAATGTCGGTGACGGTACCGTCCGGCGGCGCGAGCAGATTGGCGGAGAGCGCCTGGATGCCACCGACGAACATATGTCCGTGGGCGTCAACGAAACCAGGCAACATTGTCTTGCCGGACAGGTCGATCATCTTCGTTGAGTTGCCTCGTGTCTTGAGCACGTCGTCCTTGGTCCCGACGGCGAGAATCTTGCCGTCCTTCACGGCCACGGCTTCCGCCTTCGGATGTGCGTCGTCGATCGTGATAATAGGGCCACCGTGGTAGATGGCGTCGGCTACTTGCCCCCAAGCAGCACCGGAAAATGTCAAGAGGCAGACTGCAAGAATGCTGTGTTTCATGTCTTCATCTCGTTACGTTTCAGTGGAATTCTCAGTTAATTGGCTGGCTTGACCTGCTTGAATACAGGGCCCTTGTCGTCCGGCGGACCGCCAGAGATCACGAACTGGAATTCGTCCGCATCCCCTAAAAAACGGTACGCACATTGTTCACTTGCGAATGTCACGCGTCTCATCAGGTTACACAGGCGCGGCGAAAACTTTTTGGGTTTCACGTCACGCAGATCAGTCCCCGGCGTCGCCAGCCATCAACGGATAGACGATGCCTGCCAAAACGGCGCCGATGATTGGGGCTACCCAGAACAGCCACAACTGCCCCATGGCCCAGGCTCCGGCGAACAGTGCGGGGCCCGTGCTGCGCGCAGGGTTGACTGACAGGTTCGTGACAGGAATGCCAATCAGGTGGATCAAGGTCAGGCCCAAGCCGATGGCAATTGGCGCAAAGCCTTGAGGAGCACGTTTGTCGGTCGCCCCAAGAATAATGAGCAGGAAGAAGAAGGTCAGTACTGCCTCGGACACCAGGCAGGCCAGTAATGAGTACTTGCCCGGCGAATAGTCGCCGTAACCATTCGCCGCGAATCCGCCGGCCGTAGAGAAGCCAGCCTGGCCGCTGGCGATAACCCACAGCACACATGCGCCCGCCAACGCACCAACGACTTGCGCCACAATGTAAGGCACCAACTCCACGCTCTTGAATCGTCCGCCCACACACAGTCCCACCGAGACTGCCGGGTTCAGGTGACAGCCGGAGATGTGCCCAATCGTGTACGCCATCGTCAGCACAGTCAATCCGAAGGCGAGTGCGACTCCGACTAGACCAATGCCCAGATTGATCGGCGTCGCACCTTCGATGGCGATGAACTTCGCCGACAGCACCGCACTGCCGCAACCGCCGAAAACGAGCCAGAAAGTCCCGAAGAATTCGGCGAGTACCTTGTTCTGCAGTTTCATCATGTCATTCCTCCCTCCCGTCAGTGATCCTTTCCGCCACACGCCGCTCCAGCGTCTGGCTACTTCAACCCTTGATTATCGCAGCCAGCTTTTCGAAGATTGTGTCGAGGATCGATTTCAAGATGCCACCGACCCCGGGAATCTCTTCAATTCGTTGACGCTGGCTCTCGAGTTCCTGCACGGCAGTTGCCACAGTCTGCGCGAGCGCCGGACGCGAAGCGGAAGGCAGTGATTGGAACGCCTTGCCGAGCGTATCGAGTTGCGTGGCCATGCCCTCCAGCTTGGGAAGCGCAGCCTGTGCTGAATCGACGTCGGTGATACCGGTCAATGCCGTGCCCATGTTCGCAAAGTAGTCATCGAAGTCCCTGGTCACGGTGCCGACTTGGTCGACGGTATTCTCGATGGTCTCCTGGACAGCGGTCGCATCGCGGCCGGCGCGATTCATCATCCAATAGACTCCACACGCGGCAATTGCGAGGAGGAGGAGTGGCAGCAACCAACGCATGGGCGAAGCGCTCTGGACGGCGGCGTCTCGAGTGGCGCGGGCGGTCGAACTGGCGGCCCGACTCGCTGCGGTGACTCCCGCAGAGGCCGATTGGGCGAATCCGCTGAGATCACCCAGGCCTTGCGTGTTCGCCAACGATTTCATCAGCCCCTGGGGCATCGCCCGGGAAATGTTGTCCTTCTGCCCCAGGAGCATCTTGGTAAGGCCACCCAGATCCAGGCCGTTCGAGACGACCTGTTTCTTGAGCGATCCCAGGATCATCGGTGCCAACATGGGAAGCAGTTTCGTGACCAGTGCCTTCTTTCCGCCGAGGAAGCTCGCCAGGACACTGATCAGCGAGCCAAGAGTACTCGAGCCGAGGAGGTTTTCCAGTAGACCGGTCCCCTTGTTGACGAGTTCGTCTTGCTGACCGCCGGACAGCATTTTCGCAAAATTCCCGACAATATTCTCGTCCGTATCTTGTACGGCGGACCAGAGCTTTTCCGCACCTCGGGGCTTCTCCGCGAGCGAGCCGATCCCACTCAGCAAAGCGGGTAGGGCCGCGCTCACGGCCTTCTGCACATCCTGCTCACCGGCCCCCAGGGCACCGCTGAGGTTGCCAAGCACGTCGCCGCCGAACGATTTCATGAGTGATTCCACAAGGTTCATAGTCACGTCTCCTTAGTTCTAACGTTTGCCTCAGGCTGGAAATGGTAAACGCTCCCTGAGGGAGCTTGGATTGCTGGATTGAGTCTGCATCGATTGACGCTGTAACCGATTCAAAAGCCTTTCGAGCGGAGCGATATGTTGAGAACTCGGAAAGTGCCCGTCGCACGACCGAGAGGTCACTAGGTTGTCGTGGTGGACGGATGGTCGGGCTGATGGCCGCGCTCCGTAAACACTCGGTAACGCCAATAGGGAGCCGGGTTGAGCAGAATCTTGCCCGTCCCCTCGAACACGCGAACGAAACCTTCGCCGGAAGTGAATCGTCCAAAGAAGTTCTTGGTAGATCGCTGCACCTTAAACGAGACGTCGCCGGTTCGGCAGATCACGTACTTGCCCTCGGCGGCGATTCGCTTCTTTCCGTCCAGTGAGAGCACTTCGACGGGGCCCTTGGTCGTGACCACGACCTTGCCGTGCCCCTTCACTTTGGTTTGCAGGTAGACGGGCCCTTCGCCGGCCCAGAGACCGGTCAGCATCCGTTCCCGGTGATAACTCACCTCCACACTTCCCTCCGAGGCCCAGTAGGCACCGCGTTCTAGAATCCACGACTCGCCGTGGAGGTCGAGAACATGGAAACCACCCAAAGTCGATTCGAGCGTAATCACTCCCGTACCGAAGTACAGGGGGCGGTAAACAGCTTCGTCAGCCAGCAGCGATTTGAGCGCTCCGCCAATCGAGGGCAAGAGCCGCGAATGGATCTGAATATCCCCTTGCAGGTAGCTGAGGGCTCCCGCCTCGACGCGTACCATTTCATCCTGCAGATGAATATCCACGTAGCGCGTGCCTTCGAGTTCATGAATCTTGAATTCGGCCATCGGTCCGTCTACTCACTTGCACGAGGAAAAAGGATGAGGATCGCCTTCAGGCTTTGCAGCCGGGGGAAGAAAGAGGACGGGCTCTCGACACACGCACGTCAAACCCGCAAAGGAATACTTCCTGTCGAGAATTGCCTGTCCCCTTTCTTCCACCGGCCGCTACCCTGGAACACCAAGATCGACTTGCGAACCGCGTTTGATCCCGTCCTTCGTCCAGTCGCACTTCCATCCAGGAAACGCGACTTGAGGAAAGGGTTCGGGTGCAATCCAGTCGGCCGATTCGTAGATGATGTCGAATTGTCGATCCTCGCGAACGCGGCCGAGGCGAAATCGCTTGTAGGTATGCTGGGTCTTCGGGTCGACGCGAATCCTGCCGCCCGGCGCATCGAACTCAATGCCATCTCGGAATGCCTCTCGGACCCGATCCACTTCAAAACTCTGCGCGTGTTCGACTGCTCGTTTCCAGATGTAGACCTGAGAGTACGCCGCTTCAATCGGGTCATCGGTGACGCAGTCATATCCGTATGTGCGTTTGAACCGACCGACGAAGTCCCGGTTGGCTGGCGTGTCGATCGTCTGGAAGTAGCTCCAGGCCGAGAGGTGCCCCATTATCTGGGACGGCAGCAGGCTGCGCAGCTCGTCCTCTCCAACGCTTGTGGCCAGGACGGGAATCTGGTCGGCCGTGATGCCCTGGGCAGCGAGCTCACCGTAGAAGCCAATATTACTGTCTCCGTTGATCGTGCTGACGATCGCATCCGGAGACGCGTTCTTGATTTCTTCAATCGTCTGCCGATAGTCCAGATGTCCCAACGGAGTGTAGTTGACACCTGCCACTTCGGCTCCTTGGGCCCGAAGGTACTTATCCAGAACAAAGTTCGCCGTCCGCGGAAACACGTAGTCGGAGCCCACAAGGTAGAAACGCTTCTTGGAACCTCCGGCTTCACTCATCAACCAGTCGATCGCCGGCAGAATCTGCTGGTTCGGCACCGCGCCAAAATACACGATGTTCTGCGAGCACTCGTTTCCTTCATACTGGACCGGATAGAACAGTAATCCGTTGAGCTCTTCAAAAACCGACCGGACGGCTTTTCGGCTCACGGACGTCCAACAGCCAAACACGACCTTCACCTTGTCTTGGGCGAGCAGCTTGCGGGCCTGTTTGGGAAACACTTGCGTAAACCGCGACCGCCCGTCTTCGACGATTGGTTCAATCGAATGCCCCAGGACCCCACCGGACGCGTTGATTTCCTCGATCGCCATCAACTCCGCATCCCGCAGTGACGTTTCACTGATCAACATCGTGCCGGTCTGAGAATGCAGAATGCCGACCTTCACGGTCTTGCGGCTGGCCGGTCGTCGCCGCACACAGCCGGACAAACTGACCGACGTCAGTCCCGGCATGGCGGCCAGCGCCATCGTCCGGGCGCTCTGCTGGAGCCAGCTGCGGCGCGTCAGTCTTCGGGCACCGAGTCGAGATTTTGCCGGCGACATCAATAGGAATCCTCCATCATCAGTGCGTGCACCGCCTCAAACGCGCGTGGCTGGATACCCAACCCGCCTCGAAAGGGATTGTCCAATTCCGCCACCAGAAAGATCATCGACCCCAGGAAGAAGGAAACGAGTCCGCCGAGAAACAACTGGGTGATGAATTTCATGTCGAGCAGCCAGAGGATCGCAATGTTGACGACCGCCCCGACCAACACGACGTACCACATGACTGCCGGAATCCCGGTCGTGACCGACTGCAGTCGCACTCGACGTCGCTCGAGGTAATCGTTGAATTTCCTCAGTGTCTCGGCGTGCACGATTTCCTCACTGGGATCCTGGGGTTTGAACGAGAGCAACCGCTCTTGGACCGCGATAATCCGCGGTCTCCCTCCTTCGGGTACGATTCCTTTCTGCTGCAGTGGCCAGGCGTATTTGATTTCGTAGCGGCAATACCCACGGAGCAGCCAGCGCAGGTATTGCCCGTAGGGTTCTGGGTACGAATGAACATCCTCATACACGGTTGCCAGCGCAACCGCCTCTTCCGCCACGTTCGCTTCGGCTTGCGAGTAGTTTTGATACGCGGCCACGGCGAGCAGGCCCAGCAAGAGACCGTAGAAGACGCCATGACAGGAAAGAACATTGCCCACAATCGCATTCGTTTCGGAGCGGGCGCGCACAAACTGTCGCAGGATCGGGCGGAAAAAAAGGCAGCCCACCCAATAGAACAGCACGAACGAACCGGCAATCAAGATGGCCAGTTCTTTGGTCGGAATATCGTAGATCCAGTAGAACATGGAAGTGTTCCTAGCCTCCGTGGAGTTTCTTCACCGGCTGCCGGCAGCGAATGCAGGTGTAGTAGGTGGACCGTCGCGGATGCTCGACCTGGTTCTCGCGTCCAAAGACGTTGACGCCCCGTCGCTGGAGAAAGGATCCGCCCCCGACAAAGGCGAGCACTGCGAATCCCACGGCGACAAGAAAGGAAGATGTGAAATACCAGACCAGGGGCACGAGGATCAGAACGAGTGCGAGCAAGGCGGGCCAGTAACCGTCCTCGGGTTCCGCATACACTGTCGGTGGCTCTTCCTTCTCTGCGGCGCTGTCGCAGACCTCGCAGACGAGCTTGCCGTAGTAATCGCACTGCTGGTTGACACATTGCAGCTGTGTGTCGGGCGGGAGCAGTCGCGCCCGACAATGGAAGCAGAACGAATTGTGGCAAGCGGGACAGTGGTAGGCCTCGACATCCACCCGTGAGCCACAGACCGGACATTTTTCCACGTTACCCCGACGCGGCAATTCCACGGTTGAGATCTTGTTGGAATCGTCACCGACTCCAATGCCTTCTCGGACATCACCACCCGATTCTCCGCGGTCGTTGTCGTCTTGATCCTGCATGGTCGTTCTTCCCATTGTGGATTCAGGAGGTGAAGTTGGTCCGGCATGCCGAATCACGGTCCGCCGGATCAAGCCAGCTCCGGCAAGCCGGAACTAAACCGAGTGATGTGATGGATTCACCATGGTCTTCATCTTCCGGTTGCTCCCAACCAACAAGCAGCCAGTGCTCGACGATGTCCGTTCCAAAATGGAGCAACATGCGTGTCTCACCCTCGATCAAGTCTTAGCGCGTGCGTGACGGCCTCAAGGAGTGTCCGACCGGAGAACGGTTTGGGAATGAAATGGCTGTTAGGCCCCAGTTGCTGGGCCTTTTCCCGAACAGGCGGGTCATCATGGGCCGTGATGAAAATGGCCGGCACATCCGCCCCCGACGAGGCCAACTGTCGGTACAGGTCAAAGCCGGACATTCCCGGCAGCATGATATCCAGCACTAAGCAGTCGGCGGTCACCGCGGCGTCGCCTTCCAGAGCTGCCTCGGCGGAGGCGAACATCATGGGCGTGAAACCCTGGGTGCGCAGAATCGTGCCAATGGCCTTACTCATGCTGGCGTCGTCCTCAACCACGACGATTCTTGGCGGCTCAACTGGCACAGGAAATCACTCAATCTGCGCGGGCGTGTGGCGGTTCGTTCTCTCGCGCCGTGCGAGGTGAGAGTGATTGTCGAGGTGCGGATACGTCGGCGGAATTGGACTCGGGGGAAGAATGCGCTGCCCTTTGGTGCAGGTGGACAGGCGTCGACTATGGCTGCCCAGAGCCTGGCTCACTGCCGCTGCGCGTCTGCGTGAAGCTGCTCGGCAACGCGAACCAACTCGGTCACCGACGTGACGTGCATCTTCTTCATCACCTGGGCCCGGTGAGACTTAACCGTGCGTTCCGAGATGTCAAGTTCCGCGGCGATTTGCTTGTTGAGCCTTCCGGCAATTACAAGTGCGAAGACAGCGCGCTCACGCGACGTCAAGGCCTTGTAGTGCGTCTGCACCGCACTCGCTCGGGTGCGGGCCGCTCGGTTCTCCGCGTCCCGAGCCAGCGCGTTCTGAATGGCGGTCAGCAGCGCCTCCCGCTGCACTGGCTTCGTGAGGAAATCGACCGCGCCCGCCTTCATCGCGCGGACACTCATCGGGATGTCGCCGTGACCGGTGAGGAAAATGATGGGAAGCGCCTCGTCCATCTTGCGGAATGCTGCCTGGAGATCGAGACCACTCGGCCCGGGCATGCGCACGTCCAGCAGGAGACAACCTGGCGTGTCTCCCCGCCCAGCAAGCAAGAATTCGCCCGCGGAGGCGTACCCGCGGACTTCGTAGCCTGCCGCACGCAGCAAACGCATCACGGCGGTCCTCAACGAATCGTCGTCATCAACAACGTGGACGATAGGAGTTGGCTCGGTCATGGGAGCAATTCCAGATGGGCTGGCTGATTGTCGCGCAGTTGCCTGTCCGGTTGAGGAGCTTCGGCTGGTACGGTAAACCGCAACGTCGCTCCGCCGTCCGCGTTGTTCTCTGCCCAGATGCGGCCGCCATGCGCTTCGACCAGAGAACGGGCGACGGACAACCCGATTCCCATTCCCTCCTTCTTGGTCGAGTAGAACGGCTCAAACAGCCGGCCCATTTGATCAGGCAGAATGCCGGGCCCGGTGTCGCTCACCGCGGTTTCCACAAAACCCGTGTGGCTCACGGTGGTACGCACCGAAAGTCGCTTCTGGTCAGGGCTGTTGTCCATCGCGTCCATGCCGTTGAGGAAGAGGTTGAGCAGGACCTGCTGCAGATGGATCTTGTCTCCGCACACGAGCGGGAGATCGGTTGCCAGTTCGGTCTGGATCACGACGCCACGACGGTTTGACTCCCCGCGGAGAAGCCAAAGGGTGTCTGAGATCACGTCGTTGAGATCGAGCGGCTGCAGCTCAATCTCGCGCTTGCGCGCTAACGCTCGTACCCGACGGATGACATCGCTCGCCCTGAGATCGTCTTTACGAATATCATCCAGAATCTGCCGTACTTCGGTGAGGGACTCGGGAGCGGATTCGAGCATCATTTCTGCAGCGTCGACGTTGCTCAGGATCGCGCCGAGCGGTTGGTTGATCTCGTGGGCGATGGACGCCGAGAGTTCACCGACGACAGCCAGTCGCGCCGCATGGGACAGCTCCTTCCTGGTTTCTTCGGCTCGCTTCTGCTCCGTGATGTCCACGATCGTACCGAAACAGAAGTGCCCTTCGCTGGTCTGAACCGGGGTAAGGCCGATCTCAACCGGGAACTCACGGCCATCCTTGCACCGGCCAAACAGCTCGACGCCCGCACCGATCGGCCGGGCCTCGGGGCACGAGAAAAAACGTGTGCGGTAATCGTGGTGTTTACCCCGGAATCGCTCCGGCACGAGGATTTCAATTGGCTGGCCGACCAGATCCTCCGGACGATAGCCGAAGTACTTCTCGATCTGGGCATTGACCAGGACGATGGTCCCTGCCGCATCGACCATGACAATGGCGCTGGGTGAGGACTCGACAACCAGCCGGAATCGCTCGTCCGCCTGCTTGTGCATGCTCATCTCGTGGGCGAGTGCCGAGAATGCCCGACGACGTTCTTCCGTGATCACCGCCAGGACCATCAGCGGCAAGGAAATCGCAAGCAGAAAGAGTTGCAGTTGGAGAATGTTCCCAGCGGGATCGGGAGAAATGAATGGGCCAAGCCCGTGGAGGGCGCCCCACACCGCTTGAAATGCAACAACAAGGATCGCCCAACTGACTCCCACGAGCCCGAAACGAGTGCTCGCCCAAAGAAGCAACGGTAACGGAGCGTATAGCATTACCGGCGGTGTACTGCCACCCATCGGTCGGCCGAAACTGAAGTAACCGACAGTCACAAGACATGCAGAGAGCGCTCCGATTTCTCCAACGCGTCTCCATGAACCTGCTCGGACCCAGTCACGGCCACGCGTGAGTACTAACGTCAGGGCCGGCGTCCCACAGAGCACACCAATCGCGACACCGAGCACATTCCGCACTGCCACGGCCCAGACATCGGTTGCACCGGTAACTGACCGAATTAGCAGCTGCGGTGCCTCCACGGTGATTGGCACGACGATGACGGCGAAAGCGACAAACACGGCGAATGTTGCCGGATTCCCGAGCGAGGGACGGCTGCAATGTCTCCGAATAACCCAAGCGCCAAGGGCCATGCCGAAGAACAGGAATTGCACTCCGAACATGACCGTACTTAAAGGTATCACGTTGTCGTTGAAGTAGGCACCGACGCCGGCAAGGCAGAGCCCAACATAGTAAACCCACCATCGACGGGGCGGTGCGATCAGCAAAGCAGTGAAGAGCACAGCGCCCGGCGTCCAGATCGCAGTCCTCTGAAAGGGCGGAAAGCGGAGCAAGAAGGTCAGTCGTTGGACCAAGCAGACGGCGGCCGCGAACAGCACAATGGTCAGGACCACCCGGATGCCGGATGATACCCGGACTCGTAGTGTCCGGCGCTGCTCTGGAACCTGACCTGGCATGGCCTAACCCCGCGAACGACATCACCTCAGGATCTGCCCAGCTACCGGGCCGAGCCCCCCCAGCATTTCTGGCCGTTCCCTGACGCCGAGCGCAACAGACCGCGACTCGCCCCGGAGCAATCAACGACCTTGACCTTACGACTCATTTCGCGGTCCACCAACGGGCGCAAGACCAGGTGATCGTGATTGGGCATAAGTTGGTAGCGGAACAGCTGGACCCAGTGAAGCTGCCGCCCTTCGTGCAGAATCCTATCAAAGGCCGCAAAGTCCTCGTCTTTGTGAAAAATCTCGGCCTGCAGATTTCCGCGATGGAGGGCATGATCAAGTCCGCCTGCTTCGTCAGCGCGAGAGGGTCGTGGCCTCGTATTCCTCCTGTAAGACAGCCAAAACAGGAGTCCATCTGAGCCCCGGGCCAAAACGAGGAGACCTGACCCCGTTGTCTTTCTCGTTCGCTTGCTCAACCCCGATGGCGCCGCCTCTTTCGCATCAGCCGGAGACCCCCTGAGGCGAAAAGTAATCTGGTTCGTGACCCGGCTTCCACTTGATGTTGCAGCCCAGACTCGGTTTCTGCGGTGTTGGCACGGGCTGCCCATTCAGGATCGCATCCAGCGCCGCGCGCAGGTCCTGGCCGGTCACCGGGACGGACGATCCCGGTCGACTGTCGTCGAGTTGACCGCGGTAGACCAATCGCTGCGATTTGTCGAACAGGAAAAAGTCCGGCGTGCAGGCCGCGCGATAGGCCTGGGCAACCTCCTGAGTCTCGTCGAACAGGTACGGAAACGTGTATCCCCGCTCCTCCGCCTCGTGGACCATCTTCTCGGGGGAATCCAGCGGGTATTGGGCGGGATCGTTCGAGTTGATCCCGACGATTGCCACTCCTTTCCGCTGATATTCTGCCGCCAAGCGGGCAAGCTCGTCGGCAATGTGGATCACAAACGGACAGTGGTTGCACATGAACACGACGAGCAACGCCGGGGCGTTCTCCAAATCGTGCAGGGACACCGAACTGCCATCCACATTCACTAGCGAAAAGTCAGGAGCCTTCGTACCCAGAGGCAACATCGTACTGGCTGTTTTGACCACCCACTCATCTCCCCAAATCAGAAACCGTTTCCTTCCACGACGAAGATCGTACGGCGTTTAATGTAGTCGCTCTCCCGCGCCGTCGCTATCGGACGCGCCGATCGGTCTGGTGACGTTTGATCGCTCGCGGGAAGCTGCGTTTCGTAGCCCGCGCTCGTCCGCCCGCTCGCCGTTCGCTGTCGCTGCGCCTCGCGCCGTCGGCTCGTTCCGATCATGGAAAATGCCGCCCGCTTTGGGTACGCGAGGCCCCTGCTAGATAGGGACCTGAGGCCTGTGGTCCTGGTGAAATGGGTAAATCAAGTGACCTGGAGATCCATCGACAGCGGTCAGATGGTGGCAAAGTTTTCGTCCGTTGTCTACCTTACTACTTGCGGGCTGCCGATTCGATGGTAACCTGTCGATTCGGAACATGGATATGGCGTAGGTCACTGACGGTGACCTTCTTTTTTTTTGTTCAGAAGGAAAGGAAATCTGCATGCAAGCTCTGCTTCTCGCCGCGTTGGCCAGTGTGACTGTGTCGGGTGAATTGGAGTGGTCGACACACTATGCCCAAGCGAAAGCTGCTGCCGCGACGGCCCAGAAGCCTCTGCTGGTGGTCTTGGAAGACCCCGCCGAACCGAGTCGGCGATTTGACACGGAGCGTTTGGCCAGCGAGGAGGAACACCAGGATTTGCTGAAGCACTTCCAACTGTGTCGCGTGAACGTGACAACCCCCTACGGCAAGCGAGTTGCCGAAGCGCTCGGCGTCAGTGAATTGCCCTACACGGCAATCACGGATAAGACGGCGAAGTACATTACGTTTCGTTCCGCCGGGCAAGTTTCGCCCGAGAACTGGTCCAAGACCTTGAACGACCGGAAGGATGGCGAGCGGCTGGTTGTCCCGGCTGGATCCACAACCGAGACGAACTGGGCTCAGCCCATGACGGTCGAGTGGCCGATTTCCCAGCCATCGTGCCCGAGTTGTGTGAACAACGGGTACTACCGCTGATTGAATCTGGGGCTCCCGGCGGCCGAATCACGGTCGCCGGGAGTCGATTCCTGCATTCCGCGCATACTTCGTCAGTTCGCAGCCGAATTCGTGAGAATTCGGGGGCAGTTCGTAGCCGAATTCGTGAGAATTCGGGGGCGTTGCTTGTGGGGACCCCTGCTCAAGACCTCCGAATTCTCACGAATTCGGCTACGCGCGACTTCAGACCTGCCACCTTCGGAATTTAGATGGGCCGGTTGGGATCTTTGAACCGGCCGCCCTCGTCCTTTTCCAGATCATAGCGCTGCTGCGTCGCTTTGGGACGTCGGTCCAGACCAGCTCGCTCGAGCAGCGAATGGTTGAGGATTTCGGCGACCGCATCGTCTTCTTCCGGCGGTGGCGGTCCGACCGCACCCAGTTCGGCGGGCGAGTAGATGAACTCGTAGTTGTGTTTTGCAACGGAGACCGTGTCACCCGGATCGATCCGTTTTTCGGTGACCCGCTTGCCGTTGATCTTGGTTCCGTTCCGGCTGTTCAGGTCCTTGACGTACCAATAGCCCGCGCGGCAGGTCAGCCGGCAGTGATGGGCGGAAACGTTGGCGAACCGCAGGCGGATATCACAGCTTTCTCGACGGCCAACCAAGAGTTCCTTCTTCAGCAAGGGAATGGGATCTCCACCTCCGACCGGAATCATCTCACCATACATTGGGGTCTGCCTTGTTGGGAAGCGGCGCGGGCTTCACTTGATTCCTTGGTAAACGTATGCCACAAAGGAGATCGCACGGGCCAGCGCAACGCCGCGGATCGGCGTAAGCTTTTTGTGCAATCGAGGCGTGCAATCCCCCTCCGAGGCCGTCCCTGATCTCCCTTAAACATAATTTCACGAACATTTGACGTCAACAAAGCCTCATTCCACTTGCTCCGTGCGGCAGCAGGCCGCCTGGCGATCGGCGGGCCTTCGGTACTACCGGTATGCCTTTTTTCTGCGGCAGCGGTTTGGCCAGCGAGTGCAGAAAGTCAGTGTCGACGGAGGCTTTACGTGTCCGAATGTGGATGGACGGGTGGCGACCGGGGGATGCAACTTCTGTGACAACCGCAGCTTCAGCCCCAGTCGCCGCCTGCCGCGTCAAGAAGTTGTAGGACAGTTAGACGAAGGGATTCGCCGACTGCAGTTGCGGTACTCGTGCGACTGCTTCCTCGCCTACTTTCAGCCTGCCACCAACACGTATGCACCGGTCGAGCGACTTCGCTCCCTCTACGAAGCGGCCCTGTCTCATCCTCAGGTGGTCGGTTTAGCGATCGGCACGCGCCCCGACTGTGTGCCTGCTGAAGTCATCGATCTGCTGCAGGAACTTGCCGAGCGGACGTATGTCTGTGTGGAGTACGGTCTGCAGACGATTCACAATCGTTCGCTGGATTGGATGAATCGAGGCCATCACTTCGACGCATTTCAGGATGCGGTCGAGCGAAGTCGCGGTCGAGGCTTTGACCTGTGTGCCCACGTCATGCTCGGGCTGCCCGGCGAAACGCACGCCGAGATGATGGCCACGGCCGAGGAAGTTGCGCGACTGGGCTTGGATTCGGTCAAGATCCACAATCTTTACGTCGTGCGTAACACGCGTTTAGCCGATCAGTGGCAGCGAGGTGAGGTCCCGCTGATGGAGTTGGATCAGTATGTGAAAACGGTCGTTGATTTCTTGGAACGGATGCCACCGCATGTCGTCATCGAGCGGGTTCTAGGAGATGCTCCCCGCGACTTTCTTGTTGCGCCCTCCTGGTGTCTCGACAAATCAGGCATTCTGGCGGCGGTAGATCGCGAGTTTCAGCAGCGGAACACGTGGCAAGGTCAACGCGTGAGCGATCCGGCGCCGTGCGGCAGGGCCGCAAGCCATCGTAGGACGGATTGCTAATCCGTCCGTCTTCGGTTGGACTGCCGCTTTGAACACTTCCTTTGAACGTCGCGGATGGTGCGATCCGGTGGAACGATGGTGTTCTCGCCCGCGCACCGGTGGTTCTAGGACGGATTGGCAATCCGTCCTACTGAGCTGTGCAGCTGGAGAGATTACATTCGTTCGTCAGCGAGTGCATTGGCCAGAAATCGGCCGGTCACCGATTGGGGTTCGCGGGCGACTTCCTCGGGCGTGCCATGGGCGACGATTTGCCCTCCTGCATCAGCCGCGCCGGGTCCTAGATCGACGACGTAGTCGGCCGCCTTCATCAGTTGCAGATTGTGTTCGACGACGATTAGCGAATGGCCCACACTCAGCAACGCCTCAAAGCAGTCAAGCAGTCGGACAACATCCGAAAAGTGGAGGCCGGTTGTGGGTTCATCGAGCAGGAACAACGTTCGATGTCGTTTCGCGGCAGCGAGATATCCGGCGAGTTTCAAACGTTGGGCTTCGCCGGCGGAAAGCGTATTGGCTGGTTGGCCCAGTCGCAGATAATCCAAGCCGACATCCATCAGGCGTTTCAGGCGCGCCTGGACTTTTTCTTGACCGCGGAAAAAGTTGAACGCCCGACGGACACTCATTTCCAGGACGTCGGCAATGTTCTTTCCCCGGTAGGTGACGTCGAGAATCTCCTTTCGATAACGGCGTCCGCCGCACTGGGAGCATCGCATGTAGACGTCGGCCAGGAATTGCATGTCGATCTGGACAAAACCATCTCCCTGGCATTCGCTACAGCGTCCTCCATCGACGTTAAAACTGAAGTGGCCAGCCGTGTAGTTGTGGGTGCGTGCCTCCAGCGTATCGGCAAAGACGGCACGGATCGCATCAAAGGCTTTGATGTAGGTGACCGGATTGCTGCGCGGTGACTTGCCAATTGGACTTTGATCGACCAGAACGACTTCGTCGATCTGTCCGTCACCCAGGCAATCATCCAGCGGCAGTGGTTTGGCCGCTTCTTTTCGTTTGCGGCGGCAGAGTGCCGGGTACAACGTATCCTGAATCAGCGTACTTTTTCCCGCACCGCTGACACCTGTGACCAGGCATAGTACGCCCAGCGGGAACTCGACGGATACGTCTTTCAAGTTGTTGCCGCGCGCGCCGGTTAAACGGATCCAGCCGTGGATTGGTCGGCGGCGATTGCCGCTCGTCACGGTGCCCCGACGTCCGGACAGGTAGTCACCAGTCAGGCTGTCTGACGCCTCCAGCATCTCTTTCGGTGTTCCCTCAAATACGATCTGGCCGCCGTTTTCCCCCGCCCCGGGTCCGACTTCAATCAGATGATCGGCTCGACGAAGAAACGTTTCTTCATGTTCCACGACGACGACGGTGTTCCCGCGGTTCCGCAGGTTCGATACGGCCTCAAAAAGTCGATCGGTGTCGCACGGATGAAGTCCAACCGAAGGTTCATCGAGCACATACAGCATGTTGACCAGGCTCGAACCGAGAGCCGACGTGAGCGCAACTCGCTGCAGCTCACCTCCACTGAGTGTCTTCAGCGGCCGAGCCAGGGTCAGATAGCCCACGCCGACGGCGTCGAGGTAACTGAGTCGCGCGTGGACCTGTTCCAGCATCATACGGCCGATGCTCCGTTGATGAGCGGAAAGTTCCAGCTGTTGGAAGAACTGCAGCGCGTCGTGAATTTTCATGGCGGAGATTTCCGCCAGATTCCGATCGCCGATTCGCACGGCCAATGCTTCCGGGCGGAGTCGGGCGCTGTGGCAGGTCGGGCAGGGAGACGCGCTACGCCAGCGGCTGAGGAACACGCGGAGATGCATCTTGTATTTCCGCCGTTCCAGCCAGGCGAAGAATCCATTCAACCCGCCGAATTTCCGCTCCGGTACCCCTTCCCGCAGAAGCTTCAGGTGATGCGGTTCGAGTTTGCGAAAGGGCAGATCGACCGGAAGATCGTAATCGTCGGCCAGTGCCAGTAGTTCCTCGAGTTCATGCGTGTAGGCGGGTGTATTCCAGGGCGCGATCGCGCCCTCGCGCAACGATTTGCTCGGATCCGGAACGATCAGATCCATGTCCAGATCGATCACATTCCCGAAACCTTCGCACGTCGGACAGGCCCCCAAAGGACTGTTAAAACTGAATAGCTGCGGTTCCAGCTTCGGATACTCGACCTGACAATCGTCGCAGGTCAGCGTCGAGCTGAAGGAGAGACGCAGGAAAGGGCGTCCATCAATCGCAAGACTCGGCACCTTCTCCAGGCGCGCCTGCAGTTCCGCCTCGTGGGGCGCGGACGCGCCGGCCTCGACATAGGCGACGCAGCGTCCATCGCCATTGCGGAATGCGGTTTCCAGCGAGTCGCGCAGACGGCTCTCGGATACGCCTCCGGTCAGACGATCGACAACCACCTGAAGCGGCGACTGCTCAGCGGACGAAAGCAATTCGGCACGCTCTCCCAGTTCCGACAAAGTAACGGTGTTATTGCCGATGAGCGCTCGAACGAATCCATCGGCGACAAGCGAAGACACGACGCTTTCCCACGATTCGTCGGTTCCCACGGGTGGGGAAAACGTGACCATGTATCGTGTGCCAGGACCGAGTTGGCCGAGCAATTCGGCTGCGCTTTCGGGCGTGTCGCGATGCACAGGGCGCCCGCATCCATGACAGAAGACTTGGCCAATTCGGGCAAACAGCAATCGCAGATATTCGTGCGTTTCGGTCGCCGTTCCAACGGTAGTCCGACTGGAACGGGCCGAGTTCTTGTGAGTCACCGCGATGGATGGAGGAATCCCATCGATTCGCTCGGCGGCCGGCTTGTCAAGACGCTCCAGAAATTGACGCGTGTATGCCGAGAAACTCTCGATATATCGACGTTGGCCTTCCGCATACAGCGTGTCCAACGCCAAGCTCGTTTTCCCGCTCCCGCTCACACCACAGACGACGACCAATTGGTGATGGGGGATGTCCAGGTCGACCTTCTTCAGATTGTGTACTTCCACGCCGCGGAGTGCGATTCGTCCGGTCGACAGTTCTCGATCCATGGTTACGCGGGTCCTCGCTTGCGGGGTAATCCCGTATGATAGCCCTCCCGCTGCAGCACGGCTAGGGTTCTGGTCTTGGTCGCCGCTGCGTATGGTTTTTCACTTAACCCCGGCGTTGCAGAGATTCCCTCGTAGGACGGATTGGCAATCCGTCCGTTGCCGCACGAGACGCCGATCGAGAGGTCGTGGACAGACATCACGAATCATGCGGTCGGGCCATAGGCGATGCCCCCGGTTTCGCGTCGGCATTTCAAGGACGGATTGACAATCCGTCCTACTTTTTATGCAACTAAGGGGGTAACTCAGTTGGAACGGAGAATTCCCGCGGCCGCAGTGCCTTGTCGCCATGCGTGCTATAATCCCGGGTGAATTCTCCGGGTGAAGTCGAGTGACGGCTGGAGGTTGGAGACTGGAGACTGGAGACTGGAGACTGGAGACTGCAGCCTCCCGCCTCCAGC
>CAZFWV010000040.1:19540-32992 GCA_964522605.1 uncultured Pirellulaceae bacterium | reverse complement strand
CGCGTAATAGAATTCGCTTGCCCCGACAAGAAACTCACCGTTAGCAGTGCAGAGGCCGCAGAGGCGCAGAGGTTCGCAGAGAAGGAGAAGGAGAAGGATTGCTGGAGAAATGCAATTCGAGATGGCGAGGAGGGCCTTGATCGATTCGAGAGTGCGCCGCTGCTGCTCACGCATACCGGTCGGGGCTGAGTGCGGTGAGGTCGATCGATGGTGATTGTCCGGCCAGGAGTTCGGAGATCAGTTGACCCGTGACGGGAGCAAGACTCAAGCCCATCATCGCATGGCCGGTTGCGATGGAAAGGTTGCGGTACCGGCGGGTGCGGCCCACGTAGGGCAGCCCGTCCGGCGAGCAGGGACGCAGTCCGCACCAGGGCTGCGTGTGGGCGAAGTCGTCGAGCTGAAATTCCGGGTAGTATCGACAGACGGATCGCATGATGCCACGCACGCGGCGCGCATCGATGCGGCTGTCCAAACCGGCAATCTCCATCGTCCCTGCCACGCGCAAGGACGATCCGATCGGAGTCACGGCAACGCGCGCTTCTGTCAGGATGGCACAAATGCGTGGCAGTTGACGAGGATGTGTCAGCGTCAAGCTGTATCCCTTGCCGGCCTGCATGGGAAGTCGAAGTCGCAATCCCTGACCCAGACGTGCCGACCAGGCTCCGCCGCAAAGCACAAATTCATCGGCCGCAAGAGTCCCTTGCGAGCTCTGCAGCGCATGCAGTCGATCGCCCGTGACGTCCCATCCCTCCGCTTCGGCGTTCCAGATGAACTGCGTGCCCATCTCGATCAATTGTTGCTGCAACCAATCCATAAAACGCGCCGGCGAAAGGTGGCAGTCGAGCGGGAAATAGACTGCGCCGAGAATCTCCATTCGAATCTCGGGATCGAGGGCCGCGGCCTGGGCAGGATCGAGCACTTCGGCCGGCAACGACAGTTCGCGCGCCAGCGTTGCCGTATGAGCCTCTTCGTCAAGCGCCTTTTGGGACTGACAGAGCATCAGCAGGCCGTTTTGGACGAGTCCGAATTCGTTGCCGGCCGACTGAGCAAGTTCCGCGAAGCAGTGGCGGCTTGCCAGGTTCAAATCACGGAGGATGGGAGCGGACCTGCGCACGTGCTCGGGCGCTGCGCTGCGCCAGAAGCGATAGCCCCAGGCGAGCATTTCCCAGCTCCACCGCGGACGAATCGTAAACGGACTCTCCGTATCCCACAGCCATTTCAGGCCTTGTCGTACGACTCCTGGTGCGGCAAGCGGCACAATGTGGCTCGGCACCACCATCCCGGCGTTGCCGAACGAGCAGCCATCACGTCGCGGCGGATGCCGGTCCACGACGGTGACTCGATCGCCTCGCCGCGCGCAATAGTAGGCCGTGGACAGCCCGATAACACCCGCTCCGACAATCAACACACGCTTGGCCATCTTGTCAGGCGATGCCCCAGCAGAACGGATCGTCCTCATCCAGCAGCAGAGTGGCTTCGGTGTGGACGAACGCTTGGCCTGTGATGATTGGCTCAATCGTTCCCGCATCGCGATCGAGCCAACTGTATCGTGCCGTGAACGTGCTGCCGAGGATCCCCTCCTGGACCCAAGGCATGCCTTCCAGCAACAGTCCGTCGGCCGCGAGGCAGGCGAGCTTGGCGCTGGTTCCGGTTCCGCATGGGGAACGATCGAATGCGCGTCCCGGACACAGCACAAAGTTGCGCGCATCGTGTTCGGGGAGGGCCGGTGGACCGAACAGTTCTACGTGATCCACTTCCGGGAAGCCTTGTGCGTTGACCGCCTGTCGAATCCGCCAACTCCGATCGAGCAGCTGATCGAGATTCTCACGTGACAATTCCTGGTCATGATCCTCCACCAGAAAGAACCAGTTTCCTCCCCAAGCGACGTCGCCCTGGATGGGGCCAATTCCTGGAACCTCAATCGTCACGTGTCGTCGCTGGCGATAGCTGGCCACGTTGGCAACATCGACCGAATGATCGGCGTGTAGCGTGGTGCGAACGCGTCCGACGGGTGTTTCGATCAGGTAATCGCCCGGGCGAATTCGGCCCAGGTGTTGCAACGTCTGGATCACCCCGATCATCCCGTGGCCGCACATTCCGAGCCAGCCCACGTTGTTGAAGAAAATGACGCCCGTGAGTGACTCGGGTTCGGCAGGCGGTACGAGCCACGCGCCGACCAGCATGTCGGAGCCCCGCGGTTCGTTCACGATTGCCGACCGAAAGTGGGAGTAATCACTTCGGAATCGTGCCAGCTGATCCACTACGGGACCCGCTCCCAGATCCGGGGCGCCCTCGATCACGACGCGCGTTGGCTCACCACCGGTGTGCGAATCAATCACCCGGATCTTGTGCCTTGCCGCGCTCAACGCCAGGTTCCCGGTTTCCAGTTCGCGGGAATCGTCGGCCGGTTGTCGATCCCCTCATGGATCACCTGCAAAATGCGGTCCCGCTCGGTGTCGACCAAAGGCAACCGGGGTGGCCGAGTCCATTCGGCGCCGAGGCCGCATTCCTGAACCGCCAGTTTGATGTACTGAATGAACTTGGTGTGCGTATCCAGATGCAATAACGGAGTAAACCAGCGGTAGATCTGACGCGCTTCGTCCCACTTATCTGCCCGCGTCAGTTCCCAGAAGTATTGGTTCTCGCGCGGGAAAGCGATTCCGCTACCGGCGACCCAGCCATCGATTCCGACGATTGCCGACTCCAGTGCCAGGTTGTCGACGCCGGTGAAAATGGCGTAGCGATTTCCGACCGTGTTGTGCAGATCCGTAATCCGTCGCGTGTCGCCGGAGCTCTCTTTGATCGCCACAAAGTTCCGCACTTCCGCCAGTTCGGCGAACATCTGAGGCGAGATGTCGTTGCCGTAGCTGATCGGATTGTTGTAGACCATGATCGGCAATTCCGTCGCCCGGGCGACAGTACGCAGGTGAAGCATGGTCTCTCGCGGATCGCCTTTGTACAGCATGGCGGGCAAGAGCATGAAACCGTCGACGTGGAGTTTTTCCAGGTCGCGCACGTAGCGACAAGCTTCCGCCGTACTGGTTTCCGCGACACCACTGAGCACCGGGACGCGGCCCCCGATCACTCGGATCATCTCCTGGATCGTCAGTCGTTTTTCTTCCGCCGTATGGGACTGGTTTTCACCCAGCGAGCCCAAGTAGACAATTCCTGTCACACCGGATTCGATGAGCGCTTCGGTATGGGCGGCCGTGCCGTCCAGGTTCAGTGAACCGTCGCGATGCATCTGCGAAGTGATTGCGGGGAATACGCCGTGCCAATTTGGATTCATGGTTGACCCTCCATCCTCCAAGATACTGTTCCAGACGGCATTCGATCCAGGGGGAGCAAGACGCGGCGACGATCGGACATCCGAAATTGGACGGGGGATCGCGTTTTACCGATCGGCGTAGACCAAGATCCGCCCATCGCCAGGCGGGATGCGAAATGATCGGCCCTGTTCGCCCGTGAGGGAATCTTTCGCTGATCGGTCCAATTCCAGGTCAAGCGGCTCCGCGGCACCGGGCAGATTCATCGCCACGAGGGCGTCGTCATAACGACGCTGCCAGGCGTGAGGACCCAGTCGCTCGCCGGGACCAAGCGGCTGACCGATCTTGTGGTCGTACTCCGGATACCAATCGTGCCGGTGACTCGTGTTGTCGGAGAAGAGATAGAAGAAGTCGCCCACGATGAGTGCGTAACAGAGCGACCACCGCCGGCTGGCATCGTCGGCCGGTGGTTTTTGGCCACGTTGCGGGTCACCCGGCCAACCCGCGCGATTCCGTGTTTCCTCAAAGCGTTCGATCAGGCTGATGCGCGGTGTTCGCAACAAGGTTTCGGAATGCTGCATCTTGCCAATCACTTCATCCCATTCCGTGCGATCATGGCTCCAGCCCGATTCGTACATGAACCCGTTGAGAAACGGGGCAGCGAAATCGTGTTTGCCGACGGAATAGCCGCAGTTGGCCAGGATCAGGAAATCGTCACCGACCTGCTGGCGAACTTGTTGTAAGAAGGCGACCCACGGCTCAGGCTCCTCACGCAGGTTGTCGTAAAACACGCCGTCGACCCCCGCCTGTTTAAGGGAAACCGTGTGCTGGACAACCCGCTCCCGATACGCAGGATCGTACCAGTTCATGCGATGCGTCCCCGGCCAGAACTGCTGACGCTCCCCGTCCTTGCGCAGCCACCAGGGGTGGTCTTCCGGCAGCCAGTCGTCGGGCCATTCGTAAAACAGCAGATCGGTCAACACGATGACTCCGGGGTTGAGTCGGCGGATTTGCTGAACCTTGGTCCTCGCGGCTGCAATCGATTCCGGCGTAAAACCGTCAGACAGACCGATCGGTTTCTGGTTGAACCGCAGGCCCAGCGCGCCCCAGCCCATCATCACCAGGTCGTGTCGGGCCGTCGCTTCGATTGACTTGTCCCCCCGAATCGAGGCCCATAGCATCGCGATCCGTGGCGCAGGCTGCGCGGAATAGGCTGCGCTGGTTGCTCCATCAGGAGCTTGCGCCAACACAGTGGCATAAAGTGACACGAGCAGAAAGATGAATACGACTGCGGACAGTCGTTGAAAGCGAAAGTGGCTGTTGATCATGGTGGAAACAGATACTCGGTTGGTAGACAGGATGCCAGAAGCGGTTCCGGATTTGGAAGCGTGGCGACCGGAAAGGAACCACGGATTGAACCGATGAGGCGGATGTCCGCGGACTGATCTGCGGTGATCCGTATCATCCGTTTCATCTGTGGTCCCTTCCGTTCCTGCGCGCTATTGTACATTGCATGGATCGACCGGATCGGAAAATCGCTCACGGCTCCTGATTGAATTGCACCCGCACTTTGTTGCCGGCTTCTGCGGCTGAAATTCTCACTGTTGTCGCAACTTCGTTCCAGAGCATACGAATTCCTGCGCCGGATTCGGCCTCGATCGCGTCAACAGACCATTTTGGTTGCTGTCCAGAGCGGTAGGGCACGATCACGGTGAACACGCCCAACTGCTGTCGCGATTCACGTGTGGAAGCTTCGACATGCCATTGATTGGGAAACTCCTGCCGAGGAGGTGGCGAGTAGCCATCCCATTGTCGGAAAGCCAGTGGTTCGGGTGAGACATACCGAACCTCCAGGCCCGCTCGAGGTTGTTGTACGACCAGGCGCGCCTGCGATTCGTCCACCTCAAAGGGATTCAGGGCGTGCAGCATGAACTGAAAGGTCGCCGGCTGCTTCGCTCGTAACTCGTCAAAGACCGCTATCCACGGTCCAGTGGACGAAGTAGGTTTCACGAAAACGACGTGTCGCAAGTACCGTTCGAGTCGTCCATCGTATGCATCTGTCGCATCTCCGACCACGTAATCCCATTCCGGAGTAAGCTCGGCGTGCACAATTCGTCCGTGGGGTGCCGCCGTGTGCGGAATCTGACCGACACCGTCGACCAGGACCCCGTTGTGCGCCACCGTGCTGTGCGCCCACCGATAATGGAACGGGCTGCCGTGCAAGTCGCGATACACGCACGTGGTCAGCAAAGCCTCTCCATACGCATTCAATTGAAACGTGTTGTGCGGATTGTGTCCGTGACTTTGCGTGCCAAACGGACTCGACTTGAACAGAAAATGCACGTCGTTGTCGGTGTCCAGCAGCGTGGTGTGCAGGCTTGCGACTCCGATGCCCTGAAAGACCTTCGAAGGTGGTAGATCCGTGGGCGCTTTCGCCGGGGGCAAAGGCGGCAGGTTTGCGGCGTACAGGAAGCCCAGAATTCCATCGGGCTGACGCATCTTCCATTGCTCCGTCCACCAGCGCCAATAACCCGCGCGCTGGCCATCGGGCTGTTGACCTTTCATGCGGATGAAATACTCCATGAACGCCCCGACGCTGGTGGAAGGAGGGCGATGAGCCAAGTCACCGAAGCCGCTGTTGGGAGAACCGGGTGGCGCAATGTAGAGCGGATAATCGCCGACGTGGGCGAAGAACGGCTTCTTCAGGCCATCCACCTGCACGGCGGACTGCATGACTTGCATCCACCAGACGGCTTTCGAGAGATAACCCGACCAATAGCTGACTCCTTCGTGCCAACCTCCGTCGTCGTCGGACCAGACCGGATAGCAGGCGAAGAACTTGTTCATCGCATAGTCGAGCCACGTTTCGGCCTCCGGAATCTCACCCAGAAAGGCGATACCCGATTCTCCAATCTTGTGCCACGTGCGATTGCCATGGCTGTTGAAAGGTTCGTTCAAATGGCCGGTACCCCGCCGGACTTCCCCGCTGTTCCAGGCGTCCTGGATCCGACGCTGCATGACTTTACAAATCGCTTCGCGTTCTTCGTCACTGAACACGTCGTAGGCCCAGTCGTAGGCGCGGGCAGGACGATGGAGCATCGGTTTGGCGGCTTCACAGTTGAGTGTGAAATTGGTCGGACCGTCCGGATCCCACGAGGCCAGGTGCAGGACCCAGCGTCGCGCGGCCTGCCCGTATTTTGGGTCCTGCGTCATGAGATAGACGAAGGCTAACGTTTCCGCTTCCTCACAGGCACGCAGCGTCTGTTGGCGATTGGGCCACCAGAATTTGATCGCCTCCAAATCGTCCTTGTTCCGCGCTGATCCCCGTTCGGTCGGTTCCGGAGTCGGTCCCTGCTGAAGAATCCGGTCCGCTTCCGCGCGCAACCGCTCGAAGGACGCAGCAAATTCCCCCATCGCCAACTGCCGCAGTCGCGGCAGATCTTCCGGTCGCAGAAAGAGTCTCGGATGTCCCGACGGCACTCGCTCGCGCTGCTGAACTCGCGTCGGAAGTGGGAACTCGACCGCCTCGAGCGGAATCGTTACCTGTCGCGCGACACTCCAATCCGACCGCCGTCCGTCCGATGTGAGAAACCGATACCGCCAGTAGTAGTTGCCGGGTTCGAACGGAGCGTGGTGCGTATAGGTATTCCAGAGAAAACCGCCCGCGGCTTGCGCATCCGAGAAATCGGGTTGCCGAGCCCATTCGACTTCGTATCGATCGGCAGCCGGTTCATGAAGCCAAATCAATGAAGGTGGATTCGTACGGCTCGTCGAACCATCCGCGGGACGATAACCAACCTCGCGCGGCTTGGGTTCGCGATTGGAGATGTGCAGCAGTTCCTCTGCCGTCCAGCACGGTTGCCCCAAGACGATAGCACCGAGGAGAAGGCCGCTGACGACCAGCTTGGTTCTGATCTGCATTTCTTGTTCTCCCAGGTTGATGACGCTTGCGTCCTCGAGGCCGGAACCGGGCTCCGTCGCACGGGGACCAACGTCACGCTCAAAGCGGGAATGAATTCTTCGGGGTAGGGCGGCGTGAAGCGTTTTTCGGGTGATCTAAAGACCGGTGAGTGGGGTTCGGCTTGATCATTTTGACCGCTCATTGTCCCAGCGCTCATCACGGGATGCAACGGACTGCTGCCATCGCGAGGATCTTCGGAGCGTGACGACCAGCGCGCAGCAGGGCTGGCTCTGCTTGCATGCTGTCGCTAGTCGAACCCGTAAAACCGGCAAACTCACCGCGATCGCTAGGATTCGCTGAAGCCGCAGAAACCGGAAATCCGATTCAGTCTGGAAAACGCCGGATTGGGCGTGAGGGATGCGAACACGACGTCTTCGTGAGAAGAGGCCAAGATGCATCGGCGGATGGGATTGGAAACGATATTGGTCGGGTTGCTGCTGGCGAGTGGAGTGGGCCGGGCGCAGCCGCCGCTGCCCATTCCACCGGAAAGCTTGCCCTGGACGGGGCCGGCATACGGCGTTGTGCCGCGACCCTTCGAAGTGCAGTTGCCGTTGGTTGCTCCGCAGAGCGCCGGCGAAGCGGGGGATGCGGCCGAGCAGTTGGCGCCAGTTGTGGTGCGGGCCTCGGATCCGCTCCCGATGCTGTCGCAGGAGACTGGTCCGCCGATCGCGGCCGCCTCCGCAGAAGACTCGCTCAACGATCCGCTAGCCGTGGCGCTCGAACCGTCCGAGGACTGGCTTGAGTTGGGTGGCCAGGGAATGGCGTCCGCACCCGATGTTTCACTCGTGCCGATCGTGTCCGCGGCGGAGCAACCTCTTGCGCCGGAACTGGAAGACGAGGCGCCTTCGATTGCACCAACGGCCGAGACGATTCCGGCAGCTTCTGCCGCTCCGGTCCCTCCTGCCGCACCGCTCGGTCCGGTGGGATTCTGGCCGGCGGCCGACGGTCCTGCCGCTGCGCTCATGCTGAAGAATCAGCCTGACTTGGTTGACCAGTTGTACGATCAAGTCTTGGAATTGGAACCCAGCGGCGATAATCGGCGCGCGATTGAGCGTGTGCGTGAGGTCGTGACCGAAACTCAGGTTGGGATTCATGAAACGGATGAAGATTGGGTAGCCGGCGCGTCACCGGGAATCCAGTTGGGTGGCCGTGTTCACCTTGACTGGCTGAATTGGCCGAACGACGTGGACTTTGGCGGCCAGCCGAACTACATCGAATTCCGTCGTTTGCGGTTGTCGGCGACCGGTGACGGGTACGGCGTGCTGTTCTACCAGTTGGAGCTGGAGTTCTCGCCGGAGATCGATCTCCGCGGTACCGTCGATTCGGCCGGGGTAGTGGACCTGGGTGAGTTTGGCGTGGAGATGAAAGATGCCTATCTGGGAGTGCGAGAAATGCCCGGTCTGGGCACCGTACTCATGGGCCACTTCTTTGTGCCGATGGGCTTAGAGCGGCTGACGTCCAGCAATTTCATCACATTCTTGGAGCGAGCTCTGCCAAACGTCTTTCTCCCGGGGCGTGAAGTGGGGATTGCGGCGTACAACCATTTGCCCAACGAACGCCTTACCTGGGCCTTCGGAGCCTTCTTCGACGAAATGAATGAAGGTGCCCACGCGATCATCGATGACAACCAGGGCACGCGACTCGTGGGACGGGTCACCGGCACTCCGTACTACGACGATCTGACCGACGGACGCTACCTTGTCCATTTGGGACTTGGATACACGTACACTCGTCCCCGGTTACGCGAGGACACCGCCGCGCCGCCGTTGCCGCCCACGTACTCTCGGCCGGTGGATTTCGGGGCCCGACCGGAAATTCACCGCGGCAGCTCCTTGATCTCCACGGGAGACATTGACACGCAGCAATACCACATCACGAACGCGGAACTCGCCTGGGTCCACGGTCCCTTGTCGATTCAGTCGGAAATGATGTGGACCAGTCTGGACCAAGCGGGCGGTGGAACGACGGATTTGTACGGGGCTTATGTCTTCGCCAGCTACTTCCTGACCGGAGAAAACCGGCGGTATGACCGGATCATGGGCGACTTCAAGCGGGTGACACCCTACGAGAACTTCTGGTTCGTCGGCACGCCGCGCGGTCCCTCTTCGGGCTGGGGTGCCTGGGAAGTCGCCTGCCGTTGGTCCTACCTCGATTTCAGTGATGTGAATGGCCAGCAACTGAATGATCTAACCGTTGGAGTCAATTGGTATTGGAACCCCTATACCCGCATGATGTTCAATTGGATTCGACCGTTTGCCAAGAACAGTCTGGTGACGGGGCTCCCGAGTGACGGCGAAGGAGACATTCTGGCCATGCGGCTGCAATTCGATTTCTGATCACCAGGAATGGGGCCAAGGAAGAGAGAAACTCGATGAAACCGACACATTTTGCGATGATTCTGCTGGCGTTCCTCGTTCCACAGGTCAATCGAGCCGACGCCGGATGTTGCGATCGGTGTGGTGCGACCTGCACGACTCAATTGGTCTGTCGCACCGTCTGTACGATGCAGATTGAGGAGTGCGACTTTTTCGACGAGCAATGCGAAACGATTTGCATGGCACCCAAAAGCCTGAGTGCGGCAGGGTGTGTCGGCGGCCTTGATTGCGCTTCGTGCAATGACTGTCTTTCCTGCGACTCCTGCAACTCCTGTGACACGCTATCCTGCGATTCGGTTGCCTGCGACGCGTGTGACTCGAGTGCCGGATGCCGAGGTCGGACTCCCTTGTTGTCCAGTTGGTCCCACTTGCTGGGTCCGAGCCGGTGCCATTTTCGCGATCGAAAGCAGCTCGTGCGTAAGTCGTACGTGCAGTACGTTCCGAAAATGGAGTGCATTGTCGAGGAGCTTTGTGCGGGCTGTTGTGGAGTAGCACCCCATGTGCTGCCCGGTGACGAGCTGGAACCTCTGCCGGCTCCCGTCGTGCCGCCCGAAGCATCGGCGCCCCCGGTACGACTGCAGATCAGTGACCAGCCGCAGGATCCCGCTCCGAATTTTGCCCCGGTGATTTCTGCCGATATGCTGCCAGGGGATGAGCCTGCCGAGGTCCAGGCGCTTGCTCCGATCGCCCCGGTCGTCCATAGTTTAAACCGTTGAAAACCGTTGAAGCGAGCTTCCCTTCAGGATTCAAACAGTCGTCTTCTGCGAGAGGCCTAGCATGCAGACTTCCATCTCATCGACACCATCCGTCCGTTCGTTCCTTCGTCGGCCTCTGAGCCGATGGCAGATTGGTTTTCTCGTCGTGTGGACCTTCGTCCTGCCGGCAGTTTACTCCAAGGCTGTTCATGCGCAAGTCGAACCACCAACGCTTGCGGATGTGGTGGCGCTGGATGAGTTGGAGACACCTACGGATGATCTCATTCGTCTGGCGACCGCCTATGCGGATGCGATTCGAGAGCTCAAGACGGCCAGTATGACGGTCAGCACGCTGCAGTCACTTCGTCCCGCGGCCGTGATCACGAATCTGGAAGTTCAGATCGCGCAAGTCAATGTGCAGTTGGCCGAAAGTAAGGTACGTGTCTTGCGCATGATCGTCGAAAAACAACTGGCTGCGGCCGAAGCGAAACTCGAGATCGTCAAATACGTGGAAGCCATGGGACAGCAGGCCGAAGCCAACGGTAACGCGCTCGCCGGCCAGAGTCGCTCACGCGTTGCCCAGGCAGAGGCAACGATCAACATTCTCAAGACGATCTTAGAGATGAAGTGAAGTCCGGTCTGCCGGGCGAAAACGGGCGTCTGTTGAGATCACCCGCCGCGTTATCCCGCGCTCGTAGCCGCGGATTCGGTCACGCGGCCGCCGAGTTCGTTGTCCAGCATGAACAAGGCGACGCCGTTGTTGCCCACGAGTTTCAACTTCTGGACAATCGCGTCGACCGTTGCCTCTTCTTCGACTTGCTCATTCACGAACCATTGCAGAAACGAATTGGCGGCGTGATCGCTCTCGGCGAGTGCCAGGTCGACGAGTCGATTGATCATGCCCGAAATCGCGCATTCGTGTTCGTATGCTTCCTCGAAAGCATGCAGCGGTGAATCCCATTCAGTTTTGGGCGTCGCGATCGATTCCAGCAGTACGCGTCCGCCTCGCTCGTGGACAAAATCGAAGAACTTCAATCCGTGCGCCAACTCTTCCTGAAACTGAACGCGCATCCACTGCGCCATGCCGGACAGATTTTGTGCCTCAAAGTAGGAGGCCATTGAAAGGTAGAGGTAGGCGGAAAAGAATTCCTGGTTCAAGTGATGATTGAACGCGTCCTGGATTTTGGGATTCAACATCGGTTCAACTCTCCTGTGGTTCCTGTCTTCCCGAACCATCGCGGGTAGGGCATTATAGCGAGGTGCGGATCGTTTCAGCAGGTCCGTCAGCCGAATTCATTCTTGGAAACCAGTTCTGGGCCGCCCGATGGTGCAGTTGCAGGTGGGAGAATTCGCGGCCGTGGGCACGGCCCTGTTGTGGACGCTCTCGGCCGTCGCATGGACAACGGCCGGGCGGCACGTCGGCGCACTCGTGGTGAGCTTTGTTCGCTTGTTGGTGGCGACCGTGCTACTTGCAGCCCATGGGGTTTTATTTCGCGGCCTGGTGTTGCCAACGGATGCGTCGTACGAGCAATGGCGCGTGCTGGGACTGTCGGGTTTCCTGGGGTTCTTTCTCGCCGATCTGTTGCTCTTCAAGGCGTTTCTGATGATCGGGCCGCGGCGCTCGCTGCTGCTCTATTCGCTCACGCCGCCCTTCACGGCGCTGGGTGCTTGGATCGGCCTGCAGCAACCGCTTGGGTTGCGCAGTTGGCTGGCGATGGCGATCACCCTGGCCGGTGTTGCCTGGGTGGTCTCCGAACGATCGGCGGCGGCGGAGTCGTCGTCGCAGCGAACGCTCGTTCTGGGGATCGGCCTGGCTCTGTCGGCGTCGCTGATCCAGGCCCTATCCTCTTTGTTGGCGCAACAGGGGCTTGGCCAGTACGACGCCGTTGCGGCGACCTTCATTCGCGTTCTGGGAGGGGTGGTCGGTTTCCTGCCGCTGATTCTGGTGACGCGCCGGTCGGACGCCGTGATCGCCGCGATGCGAAACGCGCATGTGATGCGGATCATCACGTGCGGAGCGATCGTGGGTCCCTATCTGGGTGTGGTTCTGTACCTGATCGCGCTGCGGCATTGCCATGCGGGCATCGTGACCACGATCGTGGCGACGATGCCGGTTCTGATTCTGCCCTTCTCCGTGTTCCTGCTTCGCGAAACGGTCACGCCGCGCGCGATCGCCGGCGCATTGCTCTCGGTCATCGGCGTCGGGCTGTTGGTCGCCTAACGCTCAATTGTGAACCGTAATTCCCCACGAGACTCCGGGCCGGTGATACCGCGGATAGACATGATGGCGGTGATAATGGGGCGGAAAGTACCAGTAGGGTGCCGGCGCCACATAGTGTCGTTCTTCGACGACAACGGGCTGCCGGACGACGGGCGTTGGTGGGGGAACCGCGGGTCCCACCGTCGCCCGCTGCATCGCCGAAATCACGGACTCACGCACCCCCTGCCGATGTAGCGAAATCACGTCGTGAACGTCCAGAGACCGCTGGACGCCGTGCTGTCGAATGTGATTGATGATCACCTCGTCGCTCAGGCCGTTTTGTGTCATGGTCACGACGTCTTGTGTGGAAACCGCACGCGCCAGTTGTTGCTGACGAACCTGTTGTGCGTATCGCTGGGCCGCCTGGGCTTCCGCCGCTCGACCATCCATCGAATGTCCAACTGCCGCCCCGGTCAGCAGTCCCACCGCTCCGCCGATCAGAGCCCCCTCGGCCGTCTCGTCGTTGTGATTGCCAATCCCCGCACCGGCCAACGCTCCAGCGACGCCTCCCAAGACGGCTCCCCGGTCCGCATAGGTCTGGCCCTGGGCCGTCGTCGGGACCACCATGCTCGACGCACTCACCACCATCAGCAACCAGCGAACGTTCATCGTGTTCTCTCCATCTCGATTCGATTCCGATCCGTCATCAGGATCGGCGATCCTCCGCAGCCCGCTTGATGAATCTCGAGGCGGGAAGGTTAGGGGCAACCAAGGAAAAAAGGAAGAGCGTCAACGGACGCACGCCCGCGTCGGCTCCCCGCCACAGTGCCTGTCCCTGCGTTGCCTGCGTTGGGTGGCAAGAACGTCAACTGGGGAATCTGGGGATGGTGCGCAGTCTCTGTTGGAATGCGTGGGACGGAGGAAACGGCGATTGTTGAATAGGGAGCTCTGATCG
>CAZFWV010000040.1:0-19440 GCA_964522605.1 uncultured Pirellulaceae bacterium | reverse complement strand
GTTGGAATGCGTGGGACGGAGGAAACGGCGATTGTTGAATAGGGAGCTCTGATCGGTAAGGGCAAGGCAAGAGGAGCCGGCGATTGACGAACAAGGAGCTCCGATTGTTGAGGGGTCGGAGGCCAGGGGACCGGGCGAGATCCGCCGAGACCTTTCGTTCCTCGCCGTTCTCCACTCGCCAATCCAGAATCTGTCTTCCCCTCAACAATCAGAACTCCTTGTTCGTCACTCTCCGGCTCCTTCGCCCCTCCACGTCGGGGCATGCCGGCTGGGTCCCCGCGTCCAACTCCCCGCCCGCCACGCAGTGCCTGTCCCTGCGTTGGGTCAGGGGCGGGGGGCGGCGATGTAGCGACGAAAGCCGGGGGTTTCGACGAAGTGCGGCGCGGCAGGGGAGCCGCTGACGAAGAATGCGTCGAGACCGGGCTGTTGGGTGAGGAGGCGAGTTCCATCTTGCGGGCCGAGCACGGAGCAGGCGGTGGCCCACCCGTCGGCGATGGGTGCGGTTGGGCCGATCACCGTTACGCTTGAGGCGGCGCGGGCGGGTTGTCCCGTGCGCGGATCGATGATGTGGCTGTAGCGTTGGCCGTTCAGTTCGACAAACCGTCGATAGTCACCGGAGGTGCAAACGGCCAGAGTTCCGTTGTCGGGTTTGCATTCCAGGATCAGCAGGTGTGCGTCGGCAGCTGGATGTTGGACCGCGATCCGCCAGGAATCTCCCTGTAACGGGTGACCGAAACATTCGATGTCGCCGCCGACGTCCACCAGTCCGCCGGCAAGTCCAAACTGCTGCATTTTTAAAACGGCTTGGTGGATCGCATAGCCTTTGGCAATCGCATCGAGCGTAATCTCGACGCCGGGCACCGTCTTGCGAACCCGATGGGCGTCCAGCCGCAATTTCTCGGCACCGACCTGCGATCGTACTGCTGCGAGTTCGCTCGGATCCGGCAAACGCCCACTTTCGCCCGCCTTCTGCCACACGCGAAGCAGCGGCCGGACGGTCACGTCGAAGGCGCCGTCCGATTGCCGGGACAGTACCAACGCCTGTTGAAGCACGTCTCTCGTGGTTTCGCTGAGCTCGACTTCGGTGCCCGTTTTGGATCGATTCCAGCGGCTCAGCTCGCTGTCCGCGAGGTAAGTCGACATCCGCGCGTTGACGGCCTCCAGCTCAGCTTGGGCGGCCCGGAGCGCAGCGTCCAACCGACCGGCGTCACCGACGGCGGTCAGGCGACTGGTCGTTCCCATCACTAGTGGGGTAATGGTCTTCTGAGCCACGGACGGTCGTCCGCGAAAAATCGACCAAAACAGTCCTCCCAGAATCAACAGTAAGAGTCCGAGCACGGGCCAGATTGCCCGCGCGGTGCGAACGCGGTCCCAAATACGTGTCATCGACTCGCGACTCCCATGTCGGAGATTGGCGATTCAAGCGCGCGGTGTGCCGATAAGCACGCCCGTACGTGTCCAAGCTTCACAGTCTCGTGCCGTCAACGCCCGCTCCGAGGTCTGGATGCCCACCGCCGCAACACCTTTTCGCGCGGCGGGCGCGGAATGGGTCCCACGCATCATTGTGCTAAGCGGGGCTTTGCTTTGCGAGCAGAGCGACGAGCCGAACGGAGGATTCCGAAGGCAGATTCTTTCTGCAAATCCGATTTCAAATCCACGAATGGCATCGCAGTTGCGGTGAGTCGGCTACCCATCCGTTTTGGTTGCGGAAGCACTCCGGAGTGACACACCAAAAAAGACTCCTTCGCCATCTTCGGTGGAGGACCGCTGATTGAGGGGGGAACACGGTGGGATGCCCCTCTTCTGGACCCTCCCTTGGTGGGAGTGGACGTCAGCCAACGCGGCCACCGCATACCGCAACGCCGAGTACTGGATGCCAGCACCATCGGCGAATTGTGGCCGAACAATCGAGTAGAGAACGACGAGGAGAGTATTCGTGGGCGAGCGACGACTGGTCACACTCGAGGGCAATGAAGCGGCTGCATTTATTGCTCATCAGACGAACGAAGTGATTGCGATCTATCCGATTACACCGGCCTCACCGATGGGTGAGATGGCGGATACCTGGTCGACGATCCGTCGCGAGAATATCTTTGGCACCGTGCCGGATGTGATCGAGATGCAGAGCGAGGGGGGAGCGGCGGCCGCGGTTCACGGAGCGCTGCAGGCGGGTGCATTGAGCACCACGTTTACGGCCTCGCAGGGTCTGCTGTTGATGATCCCGACGATGTACAAGATCGCCGGCGAACTGCTGCCGACCGTGTTTCACATTTCTGCCCGAACGCTGGCGACGCATGCCCTGTCGATTTTCGGGGACCACAGCGACGTGATGTCGATTCGTCAGGCCGGCTGGGCGATGCTGGCTTCGAATTCCGTGCAGGAAGTCCAGGATCTGGCCCTTGTGGCGCACGCTGCCACACTCCGCACGCGCGTCCCGTTCGTGCACTTCTTCGATGGATTTCGGACGTCTCACGAGGTCAACAAGATCGAGCAGGTGTCGGCCGATGACATTCGCGCGATGATCGACCTCGAGATGGTTCGTGCGCATCGAGAACGCGCCATGGATCCCGATCGTCCCGTGCTTCGCGGCACCGCACAAAATCCCGACGTGTTCTTCCAGGCCCGCGAGGCGGCGAATCCGTTCTACGACGCCGTACCCGGGATCGTGCAGGCGACGATGGATCAGCTGGCGGGCCTGGTGGGTCGGCAGTATCACCTGTTCGATTACGTCGGATCCCCGGAAGCGGAACGCGTGATCGTCATGATGGGATCGGGAGTCGGGGCTGCCGAGGAAGCGGTGGAAGCGTTGGTCCGTCAGGGGCAGCGGGTCGGATTGATCAAAGTCCGCCTGTTCCGTCCGTTCAGCGGCGCCGACCTGCTGAAGGCGATTCCGCAGAGCGTCCGCAGCATCGCGGTGCTCGACCGCACGAAGGAGCCTGGGGCGGTCGGCGACCCGTTGTATCAGGACGTCGTGACGGCGCTGGTCGAAAACACGAACGGAAAGCCGATTCCCAAGGTGGTGGGCGGACGGTACGGACTTTCTTCGAAAGAGTTCACCCCGGCGATGGCGGCCCGCGTGCTGGAGGAACTGGAGGCCGATCAGCCGAAGCGACATTTCACGGTCGGGATCATCGACGATGTGACGCACACCAGCTTGAAGTGGGATCCCACGTTCTCCACGGAGGGCGATGATGTCACACGCGCCCTCTTCTACGGACTCGGCAGTGACGGCACGGTCGGTGCCAGTAAGAACTCCGTGAAGATCATCGGCGAAAGCACCCCAATGTACGCTCAGGGGTATTTTGTTTACGACTCGAAGAAGGCGGGGTCCGTGACGGTCTCGCATCTCCGTTTCTCCCCGCGGCCGATCAATTCAACCTATTTGATCGACCGAGCGAACTTCATTGCCTGTCACCAGTTCGTGTTTCTGGAACGACTCGACATGCTCCAGACGGCGGAACCGGGGGGCACGTTCCTGTTGAACAGCCCTTACAGTGCGGATGAAGTCTGGGATCATCTGCCGCGCGAGACGCAGCAGCAGATCATCGACAAGAAGCTGCGGTTCTTTGTCGTCGATGGGTACAAGGTGGCGGAAGCCACCGGCATGGGCCGCCGGATCAACACGGTCATGCAGACCTGCTTCTTTGCGCTTAGCGGCGTCCTGCCACGCGAGGAGGCAATCGAGAAGATCAAGGCGACGATTCGCAAGACGTACGGGAAGCGAGGCGAATCGGTACTCCAGAAGAACTTCGCGGCCGTCGACGCGTCCCTGGACGAACTCGTCGAAGTCAAGGTGCCGGCGCAGGCGACCAGCGATCAGCATCGGATTTCGTTCCAACTGCCCAATGAATCCGACTTCGTGCAGCGTGTGACGGCGATGTTGCTCGACGGCAAAGGCGATTTGCTGCCCGTCAGTGCCTTGCCGGTGGATGGAACCTTCCCCACCGGGACGGCGCGGATCGAGAAACGCAGCATTGCTCTCGAGATCCCGATCTGGGATCCCGACATCTGCATTCAGTGTGGCCTGTGTGCTTTAGTCTGCCCGCACGCGGCGATTCGGATGAAACCGTTCCCGGAGGAAGCGCTCGCCGGTGCTCCGGATGGGTTCGTCTCGCGGCCCTGGAAGGGGAAGGATTGGCCCGGTCATCTGATGTCGATCCAGGTTGCTCCGGACGATTGCACCGGGTGTGGGGTCTGCGTGGATATTTGTCCGGCGCACAGCAAGGAGGTGGTCAAGCACAAAGCAATCAACATGCGTCCGCAGTTGGAGCATTTGGAGCGGGAGCGGGCGAATTTCGATTTCTTCCTGCAGCTGCCGGAGGTCGATCGGACATTGGTCAAGTCCGAAACGGTCAAGGGTTCGCAAACGCTCGAGCCCCTGTTCGAGTTCTCGGGAGCTTGTGCCGGCTGTGGCGAGACGCCCTATGTGAAACTGATGAGCCAATTGTTTGGCGACCGGACGCTAATTGCGAACGCGACCGGTTGCTCGTCGATTTATGGCGGCAACCTGCCGACGACGCCCTACACGAAGGACTCCGCCGGTCGCGGTCCGACCTGGTGCAATTCGCTCTTCGAAGACAATGCCGAATTCGGGCTCGGACTGCGTCTCGCCGTCGATCAGAAACGCGACTATGCCGCCTTTCTGCTGCAGGGTCTCGCGGGCCAGGTTGGCGACGACCTGGTGACGCAAATCCTGACCGCGCCGCAGACGAACGAAAGCGAATTGCGTGATCAGCGCGACGCGGTTGCGGCATTGCGGGAGAAATTGAAGGGAATCGGCGGCCGCGAAGCGCAGACCTTGGCGGAGATTGCCGACGTGTTCACGAAGCGCAATGTCTGGATCATGGGAGGTGATGGCTGGGCCTACGATATCGGTTTCGGCGGCCTGGATCACGTGCTGACGTGTGGTCGAGACGTCAACATTCTGGTGCTCGACACCGGAGTCTACTCGAACACGGGGGGGCAGGCTTCCAAGTCGACGCCCCGCGCAGCGGTGGCCAAATTCGCTTCGGCCGGCAAACCGAGTCGGCGCAAGGATCTCGGCATGTTGGCGGTCGCCTACGGGAATGTGTATGTCGCTCAGGTGGCGATGGGTGCAAACCCGGCGCAGACGATTCGGGCATTCCGGGAGGCGGAGTCCTATCCGGGGCCGTCGTTGATTCTCGCGTACAGTCACTGTATCGCGCAGGGGATCGACATGACCACGGGAATGAGTCATCAGAAGGATGTCGTGCAATCCGGCTTCTGGCCGCTCTACCGCTACGATCCCCGGATGGCTCACGGCGAAGGACGTCCCTTCCAACTGGACAGTCGCAAGCCCACCGTGCCGTTCAAGGAGATCGCCGCCAAGGAAGCGCGCTACGCCATGCTCGCTCGGACCAGTCCGGAGCATGCGGAAGAACTGTTTGAGCTGGCGCAGAAAGACATTGACGACCAGTGGCACTATTACGAACAGATGGCCGGTGTGGTCCGGCAAATTGAGCAGCAGCAAGTTGAGGAGGGCGTATCCGCATGAGCGTGGACCTGAGCACGAACTACTTGGGGATTCGATTGGCGAGTCCGTTGGTTGCCTCGGCGGGCCCGCTGACTTCAAAATTGGAGTCGCTCCAGCAGCTTGAGGCAGCGGGGGCGGCGGCTGCCGTGTTGCCATCGCTGTTCGAGGAGCAGATCGACCATGAAGAGCAGGAGGTCGCCAAGCTCTATCAATATCATTCCGACACGTTCGCGGAATCGCTTTCCTACTTCCCGGAATTGGAAGACTATCGCGTCGGCTCCGACGACTACCTGCAGTTGATCCAGGACGCGAAGGCGTCGATGAAGATCCCGATCTTCGGCAGCTTGAATGGCTCGTCGAAAGGCGGCTGGATTCGTTACGCGAAGGCGATCCAGCAGGCGGGCGCCGATGGTCTGGAGCTGAACATCTACTTCGTGCCGACCGAGCCGGAGATGTCGGGGGAAGCGGTCGAGCAACGATACGTGGATTTGGTCGAGGCGGTGCGCGAGGAAGTCTCGATTCCCCTGGCGGTTAAGATCGGGCCGAACTTCAGCAGTCTGGCGAATTTCGCCACGCGGCTGACCCATTCGGGCGCGAACGGATTGGTGCTGTTCAACCGCTACATGGAACCGGATATCGATCTGGAAGAGCTGCAGGTGATGCCCAACCTGGTGCTCAGTCAGCGCGCCGAATTGCGGGCCCCCTTGCGGTGGATTGCGATTCTGCGCGAGCACATGCCGCAGACGTCGCTCGCGGCCACGAGCGGTGTGCACACGGCGGAAGATGTGATCAAGCTGCTGCTGGCCGGTGCGGACATCACCATGATGACCTCCGTGTTGCTGGTTCATGGTCCGGCTCGGCTGCGCGAAATGCATGACGAGATTCAAGTTTGGATGGAAGAGAAGGAATACGATTCCGTCGAACAGATGAAAGGCAGTATGAGTCGTGCGAATTGCCCGGATCCGAGTGCGCTGGAGCGAGGCAATTACATGAAAGCGTTGGCGTCCTACACCTCCGAGTTGCCGACTTAATCGGTAAGCGGGGACGGTGCGCTCGTCGGATCCGGTCGAGCGTCCCGTGGGACGACTGACGAGGGAGTGAAAAACAGTGATGTCGGCAGCGGTCGTCGGGACTGCGACGGTGAAAGTGCTGGCGGTGGGCAGTGCCCATGCCGACGACCAGCTTGCCTGGCGCTGTGCCGAAACCTTGCGGGCTCACCTGCCGGCCCACGTTCCGGTTCTCTGTCTCTCGCAGCCCCTGGAATTGCTGCTGCATTCGCACGGCTGCGATCGACTCTTCCTGATTGACGCCGCCGACGGCGGACAACGTCCGGGTTCGATCCTCCGCCTGCAATGGCCGGATCCCCGGATCGGTGCCGATCCACCGCGTTCCCTGCACGGTTTCGGCCTGCAAGGCACGCTCCGCCTGGCGGAATCTCTCGGTCAGTTGCCGTCCAAGGTCGTGATTTTCACCATGCAGTTCGAACGTCTGCATGGTTCATTGCATCTCAGCCAGCGAGTTGCTGCAGCCGTGCCGGAATTGGCTCGGCAAATCCTGGAAGAGATCGAGGCATCTCATCATCCTGATCCGGCCGGAGGGGAATAACGCATGGCCACACCGGATTTGCTGGCGCAGCTGCGCGATATCGAGTTTCTCGACGGGGTTGAAGATAAGCTACTTACGCAGATTGCCGAGGTCTCTCGCGCCGTAGATTTTGCTGCGGGTGCCGTGATTTTTCGGGAGGGAGATCCGGCGACGAAGCTGTATTTGGTGATCGAGGGAAACGTATCGATCGAAATCTGTGCGCCAGGAGTGGGCTGTCGCCGTATCCTGACGGTCGGATCGGGTGAATTGCTCGGTTGGTCACCCGTTCTCGAACAGACCCAGTTGACCGCCACCGCCCGTGCGCTGGCACCCACGAAGGCGGTCGAGATCAGCGCCAGTCAGTTACTGACGCTCTGTGAGCATGACACCCGGTTTGGCTATGAATTGATGCGGCGGGCGGCCGGCGCGTTGGCAAAACGCCTGAACGCCACCCGGTTGCAGTTGGTCGACGTCTATGGCAGTCAGATGCCCGAAAGTGACGAATGATCGAGCGAAAAGGGTGATGGATCCGAATGATCGTGGCGTCCGTCCGGTGAGGCAGTTGCTGCCCTGCGATTGCGATCGGGATGCACGCCGTTACGTCCGCAATCCTAATATGACAAGTTGTTGTCAATAATATGAATGCTCAACGACTTCCCGTTGGTTCTTTTGTCCGCATCATGAAGGTGGATTTTCAGTCGGTGTTGGATCGTCTGCGGGAGCTCGGTTATCGTGTCGTTGGTCCGTGCGTGCAAGATGCGGCGATCGTGTACGACGACATCGATTCCGTGGCCGATATCCCCGTGGGGTACATCGACGAACAGAATGGCGGTCATTACCGCATCAAGAAGACCGGCGATCAGTCCTTTTTCGACTATGTCGTCGGTCCGACCTCGCTGAAACGATTCTTGTTTCCGTCTCGCGAAACGATTCTCGAATCATCGCGCGACAACGGCAAATGGCAAATGGTTACTCCTCCCGTGGAGAGCCAGTCGCTGGCCGTCATCGGGGTTCGATCCTGCGACTTGCACGCGCTCGAGATCCAGGATCGGATTTTTCTGGGGGATCAGTACGTCGACACGAATTACGAGACTCGGCGCGATAACCTGCTCATCATTGCGGTCAACTGCCGACGGGCGGCTGACACGTGCTTCTGTCATTCCATGAAGACGGGACCGGCGGTCAAGTCGGGCTTCGACCTGGCATTGACCGAACGAAGTGATCACTTTGTCGTCGAGGTCGGAACGGACCAGGGGGGACATGTGATCGCGGGCTGCGATTGGTCGCCTTGTGCTATGACCGATGTGACCGCCGCACAAGAGATGCCCGCCAAGCTGAAAGAAAAGATGATTCAGCGGTCGAACGGGGATGGCGAGGGCGGTCGACATGGTCGTCACCTCGATACCGACGGCATCAAGTACGTGCTGCTGAATAACCTGGAACATCCGCGTTGGGACCAGGTCGCGGAACGTTGCCTGGCCTGCTCCAACTGCACGATGGTCTGCCCGACCTGCTTCTGCAGCTCCGTCGAAGAAGTTGCGGACTTGACCGGCGATCATGTCCGGCGGGACCGCGCCTGGGCCTCCTGCTTCACGGCGGAACATTCCTACATGAATTCGGGTACCGTGCGAAAAAGTACGGCGGCGCGCTACCGCCAGTGGCTGACCCATAAACTGGCCAGCTGGATTGATCAGTTCGGCATGTCGGGCTGCGTCGGCTGCGGACGCTGTATTACCTGGTGCCCGGTTGGCATCGACCTGACGGAAGAAGTCGCGGCGATACGAGGAGATCAACCATGACGGCGATGGCTACTCATTCAGCTCCGACGAGCCCTTGGCTGTCCCACCTGGCACACATCAAGAGTGTCAAACGGGAAGTCCCCGGAATTGCCACCTATGAGATCGCCTTCGATGATCCGCAGGTGGTCCGCAAGTACCGCTTTCGCCCGGGCCAGTTCAACATGCTCTACCTGCCGGGCTTCGGTGAGTCGGCGATTTCGATCAGTTCGAATCCGGCGCATCCGGAGGTGCTGCTGCACACGATCCGCGTTGCGGGCAACGTCACACGGGCCCTCGCCCGGAAGCGGCCCGGTGATCAGATCGGAGTGCGGGGGCCGTTCGGTTCCTCCTGGCCGGTGGAAGCCTGCCAGAAACACGACCTGATCCTCGCCTGTGGCGGTGTCGGCCTGGCTCCGCTGCGCCCGGTGATCTACCACATCATGAATCACCGCGACGACTACGGCCGCGTGATTCTGTTGTACGGAGCCCGGACGCCTCAGGATCTGTTGTATGCCGACGAGTACGCCTTGTGGCGCGACGCGAATATCGAAGTCGACGTCACGGTGGATATCGGAGAAGAAGACTGGCACGGTCACATCGGCGTCGTTCCGGTTCTGTTCTATCGTTTGCGATTGAAGCCGGAACAAACGGCGATCATGACCTGCGGCCCCGAGATCATGATGCGCTTCGTGATCTTTGAGGCGCTTGCCCGAAAGGTGCCGCGGAAGAAGATCTTCATCTCCATGGAACGCAACATGCAGTGTGCCCTGGGCTTCTGCGGCCACTGTCAATTGGGGCCGACCTTTGTGTGCAAGGACGGTCCGGTCTACACCTACAATCAGATGGAACCCTATCTGCACCTGGAGGATTTCTGATGGCCGACAAACCGAAACTGGCCGTCTTCAAGTTTGCCTCCTGCGACGGCTGCCAACTTTCGCTGTTGGATTGCGAAGATGAACTGCTGGCTGTGGCCGAGGCGGTGGAGATTGCCTACTTCCTGGAGGCTCGGACGCGGGAAATTGCCGGGCCGTACGACGTGGGACTCGTCGAGGGCTCCATCACAACCCCCCACGACGCGGAACGCATCAAGGACGTGCGTCGGCAGTGCAAGTTCCTCGTAACGATCGGTGCCTGTGCAACCTCCGGAGGGATCCAGGCGCTGAAGAACTGGGGGAACCTGCAGGATTACATCACGCAGGTCTACGCGCATCCGGAGTACGTCAAGACTCTGGCGACCAGTACACCGATCGCGGACCATGTCACGGTTGATTTTGAGCTGCGGGGTTGCCCGATCAACAAGTATCAACTGGTGGACCTCGTGTCGTCCTTGCTGCGCGGTCGCCGACCTACGGTTCCCAATTACAGCGTCTGTGTCGAGTGCAAACGACGGAACACGGTCTGTGTTGCGGTCGCGCGCGGCGTCGCCTGCATGGGACCCGTGACTCAGGCCGGCTGTGGGGCGATCTGCCCCGCCTACAATCGCGAGTGTTTCGGCTGCTACGGACCGAAAGAACGGGCGAATGTCGTCAGTCTGACGCAGAATTACGTGGCTCAGGGCGTCGACAGTGGGCACGTCCTGCGTTTGGGACGGAACTTCAACGGGTATGCGCCCGAGTTTCGTCAGGCGACCGAGGCGTTGGAGAACTGAGAACAGAAATCAAGCTCATCCGCTAACCCTATCGATCGTTGCACCGTCAACGAGCTGGGACCACGAACGGGAGTCCGACGACTTTCGGGAAATCGCTTGATCCTGGGCGAGTCGGACGGTGCAACCATGAATAAGAGAGTCTGATCCATGCCGGCAAATCGAAAGTTCGAGGTCAAAGCTCTTTCGCGTGTTGAAGGCGAAGGAGCGCTCTATGTCAAGCTGGATGGCGATCGCGTCGAGCATGTCGAACTGAACATCTATGAGCCCCCGCGATTCTTCGAAAGCTTCCTCCGCGGTCGCGAAATCCATGAAGTTCCCGACATCACGGCGCGGATCTGTGGGATCTGCCCTGTGGCCTATCAGATGAGTTCCTGCCATGCGCTGGAAAAGGCGCTGGGAATCTCCGTCACCCCCGAAATCCGGACACTCCGTCGGTTGCTCTATTGCGCCGAGTGGATCGAGAGCCATGGGTTGCACATCCATCTGCTGCACGCGCCGGATTTTCTGGGTTACGAGAGTGGGATCACGATGGCGGCGGATCACCGAGAGGCGGTGGAACGCGGCCTGCGGCTGAAGAAGATCGGGAACGACATTCTGGATGTTCTCGGCGGTCGTGCCGTTCATCCGATCAACGTCACGGTCGGAGGCTTCTACCGCGCCCCGCGCCCCCAGGAACTGAAAGAACTCCTGCCCGACTTGAAGTGGGGCCTGCAGGCCTCGATCGAAATCCTGGAACTGGTCAGCTCGTTCGACTTCCCGGATCTCGAGATGGATTACGACAATGTGTCGCTCAAACACCCCAAAGAATTCCCGATGAATGATGGCACGGTCTTCTCGTCCAAAGGACCGGACATTCCCGTCGAAGAATTTGAGCAACACTATGAGGAAGTGCATGCGAAGCAGAGCAACGCACTGCATAGCGTTCGTCTGCCCGATCGGACGCCCTACCTGGTCGGTCCCCTGGCCCGGCTCAACAACTGCTTCGATCAGTTGACTCCCACCGCCAAACGGTACGCGGAGAAATGTGGCATCGATTGGCCGTCCGGGAATAATTTCAAGAGTATCGTGGCCCGGGCGATCGAACTGATCGTCTCCTTCGAAGATGCGATCGAAATCGTTTCGAATTATCACCGGGCGCCCGACGTGAGTCGCGTTCCCTATAAGCCCAAAGCGGGCGAAGGCTGTCATGCGACGGAGGCTCCGCGCGGGTTACTCTATCATCGCTATCGAATTGGCGAGGACGGTCTGATTGCCGAGGCGAAGATTGTGCCTCCCACATCCCAGAATCAACCCCAGATTGAGGAAGATCTGCGGGCCTTTGTGCCCAAGGTCGTCAGTCTGACGGATGCGGAAGCCACACAGCGCTGTGAGTTCATGATTCGAAACTACGATCCGTGCATCAGTTGCGCTACGCACTTCCTGAAACTGCACTTGGATCGTAACCCAGGGACAGGCGCGGCCCCCGATGCATGAAGCCTCGCTGGTTCAGTCTTTATTGGAGCAAGTTGCCGGATTGATGCGGGAACACGGCGCCCCACGCGTTCAGAAGATTCAAGTCTGCATCGGGGAGTTCTCGGGCGTGGAACCGGAACTGTTCCGGAGCGCCTATGAGCTGCTGGTGGAGAATTCTTTCGCCCGCGGCGCGGAACTCCATCTGCAGACCGTTCCCCTGCGTGCTCGATGCCGTGACTGCGGAATAGAGTTTTCCGTGCAACAGTTCTGCTTCCAATGCCCGACGTGCAGCAGCCGGTCGGTGCAGACGATCCAGGGCGAAGATCTGTTGTTAGAAAGTGTCACGCTGGAAGCCGACGACACGTAGGTGAATCGTTCAAAACGATCAATCACCTGTGACACTTAATTGTCGCAATTGATTTGGCCTTTCGAGTGCCAAGTTGTACCGGTATCATGAAATTGTGTTTTGTTGCCGCTTAAGGAGTCGAGCCGATGTTGATGACAAGAAAGAGGCCGGATCCGCCTTCCGACGACAAACGTTGGAAACTGGTGGATGTCACGATGCGGCGGAACGGGTACACCGGGCACGCGCTGATTGAAACGTTGCACACGGTCCAAAGTTCGTTTGGATACATCGACGACGTTGCGATGCGCTATGTCGGGCAGAGTCTGGGGCTGCCGCTGAGCAAGGTGTATGGCGTGGCGACATTCTATCACCTGTTCAGTCTCAAGCCGCAGGGACGCCATTCGTGTGTCGTGTGCACCGGCACCGCCTGCTACATCAAGGGAGCCGGAGATTTGCTGGATGGGATTCAGCAGCGGTTCCAGGTCGGACCAGGCGAGACGACGAGCGATGATCGAATCTCGGTTCTCAGCGCGCGGTGCCTGGGAGCTTGTGGTCTTGCGCCCGCGGCCGTCGTGAACGGCCAGGTGCTCGGCAAGGTCGAGACAAAGGGGCTGTTGGCCCGACTTGAGGAGCTTACCTGACGATGACGCTGGATGAACTGCTGGAATTGGCGGCCGAACTGCGAGAAAAAGATAAGGCGTGCAAGATCTGCGTCCGCGTCTGTAATGCGGCCGGGTGTCAATCGTCCGGTGCGGACAAAGTGATCGATGCCTTGCAGTCCAAGTTGAGCGAGCACGGGTTGAACGAACAAGTGCAACTCAAGCCGGTCGGCTGCATGGGGCTTTGCTCCGCCGGTCCGCTGGTCGAGATTGAAAGCCGAGGGGAGCAGCGTCGGTTTCTCTATCGGGAAGTGCAACCGGCCGATTCGAGCGACCTGGTTCAGAGTCTGCAGGGGGCTCCGGTGGAACGCCTGCGCTGTCCCACCGACGTGCCGTTCTTCACGCGCCAAACAAAGATCGTGTTGGAAAACTCCGGGACGATCGATCCCGAACAGATCGACGACTACCTGGCGGCGGAAGGCTATCAGGCACTCGTGAAGGCCTTGTCCGGGATGTCGCCCGAGGAGGTCCTCCGCGAAGTCACCGTCAGCGGCTTGCGCGGCCGGGGCGGCGGTGGCTATCCGTCGGGCCTGAAGTGGGCCACGGTTGCCAAAGCGACGTCGCCTCAGAAGTACATCATCTGCAATGCGGATGAGGGCGATCCGGGTGCCTTCATGGACCGCGCTGTGCTCGAATCGGATCCGCACCGCGTCCTGGAAGGGATGGCCTTGGCGGCGTACGCCGTCGGGGCGAACCAGGGCTATATCTACATCCGCGCCGAATATCCGTTGGCCATTGATCGGCTGCAGACCGCCATCCGTCAAGCGACGCGCGGAGGCTTTCTGGGGCAGAATATCTGCGAGACGCCTTTCTCCTTCCAGGTCGAATTGCGGCTGGGTGCCGGTGCGTTTGTCTGCGGCGAGGAAACGGCGCTGATGGCGTCGATCGAAGGGGAGCGGGGACAACCGGTTCCGCGCCCGCCCTACCCGGCGGAATCGGGTTTGTGGGGACACCCAACGCTGATCAATAACGTCGAGACGCTGGCCAATATCGCGCCGATCATTCGTCGCGGTGGAGAATGGTTCGCTTCGATCGGATCAGAAAACTCCAAGGGAACCAAGGTCTTCGCCCTGGCTGGCCAGATCGAGAACACGGGTTTGATCGAAATCCCGATGGGGATTCCGCTGCGCGAGATCATCGAGGAGATCGGAGGGGGAATTCCCGATGGACGCCGCTTCAAGGCGGTTCAGACGGGCGGACCGTCCGGCGGATGTCTTCCCGAACAGCATCTCGATATGCCGGTCGAATACGACACGCTGAGGTCCGCTGGGTCGATCATGGGTTCCGGAGGGATGATCGTCATGGATCATACCTCGTCGATGGTCGACGTCGCACGCTACTTCATGGAATTCTGCATGACGGAATCCTGTGGAAAGTGCATCCCGTGTCGAGCAGGCACCTACCACATGTACCGCTTGCTCGACAAGATCGCGCAGGGGCAGGCGACGCACGCGGACCTCGAATTGCTGGAAGAAATGTGTGAAGTCGTGAAGATGACCAGTCTCTGTGGCCTGGGACAGACGGCTCCGAATCCCGTGCTCAGCACGCTGCGTTACTTCCGACACGAATACGAACAGAAGCTGCGACCGGCCGACTATCTGGCCGCGGCGGAAGCTCGCTGAAAAGGTTTTTCAAGCTCATGCCGACTCAAACTCAACCGCAATTGCGTGTTTTCACTCTAAAGATCGACGGTGCCGATGTGAGCGGCCGCGAGGACGAGACGATTCTGCAGGTTGCCCGGCAGAACGGCATCTCGATCCCGACGCTCTGTTACTTGGAAGGGTTAAGCATCTGGGGCGCCTGCCGCCTGTGCATGGTGGAGGTCGTCGGCAGCGACCGGCTGATCTGCGCCTGCTCCACGCGAGTTGCCGAAGGAATGCAGATTCGGACCAATTCCGAGTCGCTGCAGCGCTACCGGCGCATGATTCTGGAATTGCTCTTCGCCGAACGGAACCATGTCTGCTCGGTTTGCGTATCCAATGGACACTGTGATCTGCAGAATCTGGCGCGCGAGTGTGGCGTGGATCACCTCCGCGTGGCCTATCGGCACACGCATTATTTTGTCGACTCGTCTCACGACCTGTTCCGCGTGGATCACAATCGGTGTGTGCTTTGTACGCGCTGTGTGCGTGTGTGTGACGAGATTGAAGGGGCGCATACCTGGGATCTGCTGGGTCGTGGAATCGAGTCGCGTGTGATTACCGATCTGAATCGTCCCTGGGGTGAAAGTGAATCGTGCACCAGTTGCGGCAAATGCGTCCAGGTCTGTCCGACCGGAGCCCTGGTGCGGAAGGGAACTGCGGCGGGTGAAATGGAAAAGAATCGCGAATTCCTGCCCTATCTGTGGCAAATGAAAGGCCGACAATGACGCAAGGGAAAAAAATTACCGTTGCCACAAACTGGCTCGACGGCTGTTCCGGCTGTCATATGTCTTTCCTCGATCTCGATCAGCGATTGGCGGAGTTTGCCCAGAAGTGCGAAGTCGTCTTTAGCCCGCTGGTCGATACGAAGAAGCTGCCCGCTGAAGTCGATCTGGGGATCCTCGAAGGCGCCGTCAGTAACGAGGAAGACCTGGAACAAGCCCGGATGTTTCGCAAGCACTGCAAGTTCCTCATCAGCCTGGGGGACTGCGCCGTGTGCGGCAATGTGCCCGCGATGCGGAATGTGTTTGATCTCGAGGCGGTGTATGATCGTGCCTATCGTGAGAATGTCCAGACGCGTCCCCAGCGACCGAGTCAAGGTGTCCCGCGACTGCTCAGTCAGGTGCTGCCGATCCACGCGGTCGTGCCCGTCGACCTGTTCGTCCAGGGCTGCCCGCCCTCGGCCGACGCGATCTGGCATGTGCTCTCGGAATTGATGGCCGGTCGTGTCCCCGATACCACTTCTGTCACCCGCTTCGGAGCGTGATTTCATGTCGCATACGATCACCATCAGCCCGCTGACCCGGATTGAGGGTCATGCCCACATTACGTTGCACCTGGATGACGAAGGAACGGTCGAAGACGCGAAATTCCATCTGACGCAGTTCCGCGGATTCGAAAAGTTCTGCGAGGGACGGCCCTTCTTTGAGATGCCGTCGCTCACCGCGCGCACCTGCGGCATTTGTCCCGTCAGCCACCTGGTCGCTTCCTCGAAGGCTTGCGATGAGTTGTTGAGTGTGACCATTCCGCCGACGGCCGCCAAATTGCGACGGATCATGAATCTGGCACAACTTGCTCAGTCGCACGCGCTGTCCTTCTTCCATCTGTCATCGCCCGATCTGTTGCTGGGCTTCGATTCCGACCCAGCCCAACGCAACATTTTCGGAGTGCTCAAGGCAGATCCGCAAATGGCTCGCGACGGAATCCGTCTGCGCCAGATCGGGCAGACGATGATCCAGATCCTCGGCGGCAAGAAGATCCACCCCGGCTGGATGGTTCCCGGAGGCGTCAATGAACCGCTGACGGAGGAGAAGCGCGCGGAGATGCTGGCACTCGTGCCGGAAGGCCTCCAAATCGCCGAACGGACGTACGAGTTCTTCAAGCATCTGGCGGGAAAATTCCAGCATGAGGCCGAGAACTTCGGTAACTTCCACACGCTCTTTCTCAGCCTGGTGACTCCCAAAGGTGAATTGGAGCACTACGACGGCGTACTGCGGATCAAGGATGCGGCCGGCAGTATTCTGGAGGACAAGGTTCCCAGTACCGATTACCAGAAACTGATCGGTGAAGCGGTCGAACCGTTCTCCTATATGAAGTCGCCCTATTACAAGCGAATCGGCTATCCTCAGGGCATTTACCGTGTGGGACCGTTGGCCCGCCTGAATAATTGCGACTCGTGTGGGACCCCGCTTGCAGACGCCGCGCTGGAAGAATTTCGAGCGCTGCAGACGGATCACTTGGTGACGAGCAGTTTTCATTACCATTACGCGCGACTCGTCGAGATCATTTATGCGATGGAACGAATCCAGGAATTACTGGAAGACCCGGATATCCTCAACGACCGCATTCGCGCGCGAGCCCGTGGCAATCGAGAAGAAGGCATTGGCGTCGCCGAAGCTCCGCGCGGGACGTTAATCCATCACTACAAGATCGACGATGACAGCCTGATGACCTGGATGAATCTGATCATCGCCACGGGACACAATAACCTGGCAATGAATCGTAGCGTCAAGCAGGTCGCGCAAACCTACGTCGACGGGAATAAATTGCAGGAAGGAATGTTGAATCGGGTCGAGGCCGTCATTCGCTGCTATGACCCATGCCTCAGTTGTGCGTCGCACGCCGTTGGCCAGATGCCGTTGCGTGTTGAGTTGTTCGATTCGCAGGGACGATTGTTGGACCAGTTGGTACGGGAGTCCTCCACGTGATTCAGCCAGATGTTCTGGTCATCGGCTACGGTAATTCGATCAAAGGCGATGATGCGCTCGGGCATGTCGTGGCAGCGGAAATCGAAAGCCGCCTGTCCGACAACACGGCGCGAGTTGTGACGGCCGAGATCCTGACGACCGATCTCGTTTCGGAGATCGCCGAAGCTCGGTTGGTCATTTTTCTTGACGCGTCCTGTCAGGGCGCCGTGGGGCAGGTCGAATGCCGTCCCGTCCACCCGGACTGCCGGTCGGCGGCTTCGATGGCCCACACGCTGACGGTCAACGCCCTCCTCGGGTTCGTTCAGCAGTTCTACCACCGCATCCCCGAAACGTATCTGATCACTTCTCCAGCCGTGGACTTCGAACTGCGGGATGCCCAGCTGTCTCCCGAAGTTCAGGCGGTTGTTCCGGAAATGGCGTCCCGCGCGCTGGAACTCATTCAAGGTCGCGGTATCTCTTCCACCCGCCGGCTACAAGACTGCGCCGCAGCCCATTAGAATTGGGCACGTTGCGGACGGCTCCTGAGGACGAACCCCGGATTGGACGGAGGGTACGGGTTCGTACGGACCGATCCGTCGAAATCATTCTGAACTTGAGTGCGCCGGCTGGCGGCGGGAGGTTGACGATGAATTGCTTCAGATGCTGTTTGGTGGTGTTCTGTGCGGTCGCAGCAGTGGTGCTCAACGGTCACGCCATCCAGGCGCAGGAGAAGGCGCAGGAAAAGACCAAGGTGCTGCTGATCACCGGATTCGATGTGATGCCAGCCCATGATTGGCGGGAAACGACACGCCAGACAGCTGACGTGTTGCTCGAATCAGGCAAGTTCGACGTCAAAGTCTGCGAAGACATTGCGATTCTGGAATCCTCGCGCCTCGACCAGTACGACGTCATCGTACTGAACTATGGGTTCTGGAATGAGCCGGATCCTAGCGACCAGGCGAAGACAAATCTGCTGAATTACGTGAAGAGCGGTAAGGGCTTGGTTTCGCTCCACTTCTCCTGCAGCTCCTTCCAGGATTGGGCTGAGTACCGAGAGCTGCTCGGTCGCGTGTGGGTCAAAGGGGTCGGTGGTCACGGCCCGCGCAGCGTGTTCAAGGTCAACATTCTGAACCGAGACCATCCCATTACCGCCGGTGTGGAGGACTTCGAGATCGATGACGAGCTGTACGCGAAACTCAGTGGCGACGCCGAGATCGTTGTCCTGGCGACAGCCTATTCGGACTGGAGCGAGGCGACGGAGCCGCTGCTGTTTGTTAAACACTATGGGGAAGGCCACGTCGTCCACAATCTGCTGGGGCATGATACGCGAGCACGAGAAACTCCCGCGTTCAAGAAACTCTTGATTCAGGGCGTCGCCTGGGCAGCACATCCTCACGGCGATGAGTAAACGGTCAGCACGCGCGTGCATCACAGGCTGATATGGACTCCCGGCTCGAGTTCGTCGTGTATGCGCTCTCCGCGATCGGAGTGTATGTGCTCGTGCTGGGCGTCAGCCTGCTGATCGTCGTGGTCCTCCTGGTCCGTTTGCCCGCGACCTATTTCCTGGACCGGGAGGATCGCCAATTGTGGGTTGATCACCATCCGGTCGCGCGACTGGCCCTCCATCTGCTGAAAAATATCGCCGGCGTCGGGATCGTCGCGCTCGGCCTGCTCCTTTCCCTGCCGGGGATCCCGGGCCAAGGGCTGCTGACCATTCTGATTGGCCTGATGCTCGTCGACTTCCCAGGAAAACGACGGCTCGAGAAACGCCTGGTCCAATTTCCCCGCGTCCGACAAACGATCGATCGCCTTCGGCGACGGTACGGCAAACCGCCGCTCGTCCTCGACGATTCTCTCTAAACGACCGCGTCCTCCCTCCATCCCTCCCCTCGCCACTTTAACAACAGGACAGGCACTGCATTGTGTGGGGGGCGTCCAGCTTTCCAACGGGCGGGCTATGCGCTGACGCCCATGAGAATTGCGCAGGTGACGGGCAGTTCCTGAGGAGGAACCACGGATTCGACGGAGGGTACGGATGAGCACCGACCGATCCGTCGACATCCGTTACGTCCGTTTGATCCGCGGTTCCTCTTCGGATTTTGGCTTCGCCCGACCAGTGCGCAACAGCGAAGGCAAACCGACAACGCAGGGA
>CAZFWV010000039.1:27181-33286 GCA_964522605.1 uncultured Pirellulaceae bacterium | reverse complement strand
GCGTAATAGAATTCGCTTGCCCCGACAAGAAACTCACCGTTAGCAGTGCAGAGGGCGGGGGCGGGAGACCTGTGCACAGCCGAGGCGACTCGCGGTGAGCCAGCGTCAGGCGAGAAAGGCGCGCCGAGTTCGCTTCGTTTGCGACTGCTGTTCGGCGAAGATCCAGTCGATGGCGGCCGCGAGGCGATTCGCGTCGACGACCCGGGCAGGTTGCTCGTATCGGCCCGTTTGGAGCGCATCGACAATGTCTCGCGTATCGAATTCGCCGTCTCCATTCCAGTCACCACTTTCCCAGGTGGAATTATCGGCGATCCCGTCTTCGTATTCTCCCCGCTGCAAGACAAGCACCAGATCGGCCGTGTCGAACCGACGATCCAGGTTCGAGTCGCCGGAACTCGTTCCCAGAATTCCCGTCACGAGCTCATCACGATCTTGCTGGTCCGTCACCTGGTCGCCGTTCAAATCTCCCAGTGGATTTCCCGTTTGAATGTAGGCCGCCAGTGCGTCGATATCTGCGGCGTCGACCTGCCCGTCTCCGTTCAAATCGCCGGGCAGTTGCACCGAAGGCGTTTGTCCGGGCGTGGGTGTCGCAGCGGTCCAACTCGTGCTTAAGTTCCCGTAGGCATCGGCCGTGGTGCGTTGGAGAGAATCTCCCTGACCGTCGGCGGAGATCGGCCACGGAGCCGCATCGTCATAACGCACGCGGTCGACAAGTACGTAGCCGAGGCCGAGTTGGAGCGGATCTTCGGGCCGATCAAGTTCCAGGTTCTCGCCTCCGTTATCCAAGACGCCTTTGTAAGGTCCGTAGAGGGCGAGCTGCGCGGACAGGCCAAAGTGGGTGCGAAATGCGAGCGCCTTGCCTGGTTCGGCCTGTGGATCGAACGAGACCACCAGCGCTGTTTCACCAGCGGCCAACTCGGTACCCGCGGCAAACGCAAAGTCGATTGCCCGGTTCAGTCGCCAGTGGCTTAGCTCGACGGCCTCCGACGTCGGATTCCAGAGTTCGACGAACTCCAGATCTTCTTGCGCCAGTTCGCCCGCGGGAACCGGCGGAGCCGGATGGTAATGCAATTCGCTGAGGACCACGGCCGGCGGGAGTGGACCGGAATTGGCCGAACCGAAAGTGCGCTCGGTCATCGGAAACAGGTCGCCCGAGCCATCCGGCCAGCGACCGAGCGAAACGCCATTCTGCGTGGCGCCGAATTCGATGTGATCGACGAAGCGCAAAGGTTTGCCGGTTCCATCCGCCGCCAGCAGCCAGGCGTCATCCGCTTCCTGACCGTGGAAGCCAAAGCCGAGCGCCGTTTCGTCGAGGACCAGGTAACCCTGGGCCGGGATGACCGTGTCGCCGGCCGGGATCGGACTGGCCAATAGCTGGTCTCGGTTGTCACTGAGGTACCAGTTCGCGATATCGATCGGTTGATCCGTTCGATTGTACAGCTCGACTTGATCCACCAACGGCAGATCCGTATGCGTCAGGATTTCGTTAAACACGATGTCCTGTACGGGGCCGAGTCCTGCTGTCGTCGGTGTTCCCCCGAATTCCGAGCTGCTGCGCCAGTTCGAACTCAACGCGTAATCGCCTGCGACATCGAGAATTTCCAGCGTGCTGCCGCCCGCGTCTGCACGGCCGGGCCAGCTCCCCGAATCCCCGAAGGTGAATTGCTGAATCACAGTGCCCGATGCATCCAGCAGCGTGATCAGTTCGCCCCCATCGTTCAGGCGTCCCGAATACTGCCCTGCAACTCCGTCCAGGTTCGTGTATCGCGTGACGAACGCAGACGGGTTCGCTACGACCACGGTTCTCTGACCCGGTAACAGAGTCTGTTGGGGAAAGACGAACGAAATCCCTTCCAGATCGTTTCCCGTAACCGTCTGCACGAACTGAACGTTGGCCAGTTCGATCGGTTGCGGGCCCACATTCATCAGTTCGAGGAATTCGAATTCGTCGCTGTCAACGGCGGCCTCGCCGAATTGTGCCAGCGATTCATGCGGATTGTAATTGATTTCGGTGATCGCCAGCGTGCCTGCAGTTGCCGCTTGATGGACGTAGAAGGCTGCTTCGCTCAGGGCGCTCCAGTCTCCCGAACTGGTTCGCAGGCGGGCCTTCAGTTGCAGCGGTCCGTCAACGACCAGCGGTTGCGAGTAGGGATGTGCCGCCGGGGAGAGATCTCCACCGGGTAGACGCGGGTCACTGCCATCGCTCGTGTAATAGATCGTGCCGCTTCCGGCCGCCAGGGTCAGCGCGTCGCCCAACGCGGCGTGACCCCCATGCATCTCGGTGCCGTTAATGGCGAACGTCGGGGTCGAGATGGTGGTTGCCGGGTAAAGCCCGTCGGCCCGTAACTGACTCAAGACGCGACTTGTTCGCGTGGGGAAGTACCGCGTCAGCAGGTTGGTTTGGGTCCGCAACCAATCCGTGTGGGTGTAGGGCGAACTGACCCGGTTGTCTCCCCAACGCGCGGTCTCGCCCACGACGGCCCGATCGATCTCATCGATCAGCTTCTGGTACTCCGCTGCAGCATTCTCCGGCGTCAGCGCCCCGTCGTGGAAAAAGTGCCGCTCGACATGGTCGGCGAACATCAGCCGATATTCGGCGTTGGCCAGCAGATTCTGATGAATCTCGGTGGGACCGCCGGAGTTGTCCTTGCCGGTGACGTCCTCGCTGACACTCTTGAGCACGTGTTCCGCATCCCAACTGTGGAACCGCCATCGGCCGTCCGGATCCACGCGGTTGTAGGAGGCGTACCAGTTCTGGTGCGCCCAGTCCGTGTTGCCCGCATAAAAATTCACGAGCATGTAGTCGACGAAATCTTCCAGGTCCAGGACCTGCGCCAGGTCCTCGTAGTTGGCTGGGTCTGCGAGGTTCTTGCGGGCCAGCCTGAGCATCTGCTGATAGTTTGCGGTCGTGCCGTCGACAGCCGTGTTCGCGTTGTGCTTCAGAACGTCGTAATCGTCCTTGTTGCCACCCAGATACTCGGCGGCAAAGGAGGCATCCGGTCGTTCGTGCACGTAATACATGCCCCAGTAGAGGCCATTGATGTAGAGATGGTGGTACCGGGCATGTGGCGCGTATCCGCCCATCTTGTTCTGCAGGTTCGCGACGAACTGATCCTGGATAAATTTTGCGTAGTCCGTCTGACTGGTACTGGGATGATGAAAGCCATAGTTGAGGACGGCGTCCAGGACGATCGTATCCAGTTGGCGGGTCGCATCGGCACCGAACATCGAACTGACCAGTTTGGTCGGTCCATACTCTTCCGTAAATTTCAACCGCATCGACAGCTTGTCCGCCTTCCAGCGACCGGTACTGCTGCCTCCCTGGATTTGCACCGATCCGTTGATCTGGAAACCGGTGCTGCCATCGGGCAGAATCTGTTCCACGGAAACGGCGCGGGGAGATCCGGTTCCCGAGATGTAGATTCCGGATCCCGCGATGAACATGTCCTCCCAGGGAAGAACAAGCGACAACGTTGGAACGGCCCGAAGATCGTCGGCCGTCAGCCGATTCTCGGCCAGCGCATGATGGACGATCTCGGGATCGACCTCCCAGTCCCCGTTCTTGCCGGAATGGCCCCATGCGGTGAAGGTCGGCAGTCCCGAACCGTCCTTTCCATAGGACTCGCTCTGCTGCAATACGTCGCCCAGGAAGAGGTACGTCTGCGTGTCGATGTTCGTCGGTTCGAAGCCGGATTTGAAGGCCGCAGCCCGTAACGTGGTCGTGTGCGACACGGTCACTTGCGCGACAGGAAGCACCTCTTCGCTCGCCGCGGGGACGATTGTGCCGTTGGTGAGCGTCGGCGGTGAACCGTCGACGGTGTACACGATCGTCGCGCCGGGCGTCTTCGTCGTAATCTCGACCGTGAACGGTTCGGCGAAGAATCCGCGGTCGACACTGAAGGAAGTGTCTTTCACGAAGTTGATCTCACCGCCGGTGTTGTTGGCGCCTGGAGTGGCGGTGGCGTAGTAACGCGCCTGCCCCGACGCGTCGATCCCGTAGGAAATGTCCGTTCGTTGCTGCGGAAAGCCTGGGTCGAACGCGTGCAGAATGGACCCGTCGGCCGCTGTCACCGCAAGGAACTCACCTTCCGCAGACAATCGAAAGTTCGTGTGGTAAGAACCCCGCTGGTCCAATCGACCGTCGGTGATGTCTTCGCCCGAGGCGAATACGACAAGGTAGCCATGAGGATCGATTTGTGCATCGGCCGGGAAAGTCCATTTTGTGCGATCTGTGGCGTCATCTGTCAGATGCAGACCTGCCAGGCTGATCGCTTGGTCGGACGGATTGTAGAGCTCGATCCAGTCCGGCATGATCGTCGCACCCAGCGAACCTCCCGGAGTCGACCGCAATCGCGTCGTTAACGTCGTCTGATTGCTGGCCACAAACTCGGTGATCAACAGCGTGGGAGTCTCGAGCGTGCGGAAGCTGCCGGACGCGCTCGCCCACGTATCGCCGGCGACATTCGTTGCCTGGGTTCGGAAGTAATACTGCGTGTCGCCGGTCAGGCCGGTTACCGTTGTTTCGAACGAGCCATACTCCTCGGGAAACTCGACAAACGCCTGCCACGCAGCGGGGTCCGTTTGACCGTCCGTGGGACCATAGTAGAGTCGCACCCGCGGGGCGTGATTCCCGGTGTCCAGCACTTGACCGCCGAGACGTGCCGTCGAACTGGTGACTTCGCCCGGCGGATCGTTGACCACCTGTGCCGAAAAAGCCTGTTGCGTCGTGAATGTCGCGGGCGATGTCCACACCGTGCCGGCCCGATTCTCCGCGCGGGCGCGGTAAAAATACTCGGTTCCCGGTTGTAGGTCACCCACCGTCCAGGAAAACGCCGACGACTGTTGGCCGACGTCCGCCTGGGCCTGCCAAGCGGTTGGGTCCGTACCCCCATCGACCGTTCCCCAGAAGAGATGCACTTGAGGCGGATCATTGCCGTCGTCGCTCACCTGCCCCTGCATCGTGGACGAGAGTGCTTCGACGTCGGTCGCGCCGGTCAGCATGACCGACGGCAGCGTGACTGCCACCGTCGTGAAGGAATCGCTCGCCGAAGACCAGGCCGTCCCCGCAGAATTGACCGCGCGGGCCCGATAGTAGTAGGTCGTATCCGGCGCTAAGTCGGTAATCGCCGTCGCAAAAGCACCCGATTGTGGGCCGAGATCGATCGAACGCGTCCAGGCCGCCGCATCTGTTCCTCCGTCATCGGTTCCCAGAAACAGCGTGACGGTCGGATCCTCGTTGCCCGTGAGCGTGACAATGCCACTCACCGTCGCGGAAGTACTGCTCAAATCGGTCACGGCACCATTTTCAATTTCCGGTGGTTCCGGCGCCGCGCGGAAAGTGATTTCGATGAATGCCAGCTTCTGATTGCTTCCGGTCGGTGCCGGCGCAACAAGTAACCGACCATCGGTGACCGTAAACTCTTCGACCGAGTAAAGATCCCAATTGTCTTGACCGTCCGGGTCGGTCAGCATCAATCGGTTGGCACCGCTGATCAACTCCAGATCGCTGATCTGATCGGTATGGCTCGGGTCGCCCGCTGCCAAAAACAGCTCGTACGAGCCGTTCGGCAGATCAATCTGCCAATGGTGATTGTCCCCTTTGATCATGTGATTGAGCGTGTCATACCGCTCGTCCGGAGCCGCCGCATTATTGCGATCTCGCGTTTCAGCCTGCGTGTCCGGCGTCAAGTCGCCGCTGAGCCAGCCGTAGGTCATCCCGTTGCCGCGGTTCCCGTAGGCCGATCCGTCATCCGCAACGTAACCCTGAAGTTCGGGATACCGGGCGTCGTCAATCGCGGTTCCGACCTGAAAATTGACCTTGATCGCGTCGCCGGCCAACATTTCGCGCGGCTCGAGCGATTCCAGACGCCGCTCCCGCTGCAATCGGACTCGCCTGTGTCGTTCCTTCTGCCTCATTCAATCGTTCTCCCGCAGGTGGAGGCTGGAGGCTGTAGGTTCTAGCCTCCAGCCTCTAGTCTCCAGCCTCCAGCCTCCAGCCTCCAGCCTCCAGTCTCCAGCCTGTCCACTTCGCTCTCGTTGGGCGCTCGATTTCTTTCCGAGAAGGCAACATTTTCGCCGTTCGCAGCCCAGTTGTTCCGTCGATTG
>CAZFWV010000039.1:9398-27081 GCA_964522605.1 uncultured Pirellulaceae bacterium | reverse complement strand
GTCGATTGCCTCTGACTCAAGGGTAACCACAGTTGTGAAGAAAATACAGCGATTGACTCGGTATTCGAAACCCTCGGTTTTCAAACGAGTTAGGGAGCGGTGGTCGCATGGGATCACGACGATCGTTTGCCGTACTTTCCAGCCCGCGTCATCGGCCTATAGTCTTGAACGTTTTGAACGTTTTTCTCTCACCCTTGTAGAGCGAGGTCGTACCGATGATTCGCAACCTGCGTCCGAAAGCGAAGCAACTCTCACAAGCCGCCACGAACCGCCGTTCCCGTTCCGCCGTCGGGATGGTTCATCGACCACTCGGTGTGGAAAGCCTGGAGACCCGCACCATGCTGGCGGGCGACGTTGCCGTCAGTCTCGACGCTCACGCGGAAGTGTTGACGATCACGGGTGAGGGTGCCAACGAAAGCATTCTCGTTCGAGGCATCGAGCGGCTGAGACAGGACAGCCAATTGGTCACGGAGGGAAAGACCAGCGTGTTTCTCGATTTTGCACTGCTCGAGCAAGCCGCGGGGCTTGTCTTCGACGGAGCCAATGGCACCGTGAGTCCTGTCCCTGGGAACTTTCAGGTTGCATTTCCGATTGAGCCGACGACCGACTTCGAGTTCCGGACGGACCAGGGATTCACGCCGGTTGCTGGTCTGATAACGCACTCGGGTTCGGTGAGCTTTCTCCTGGAGGGAGCCTCGATCGTCGTCGGGGATTTTGCGATCGGTTTTGACGGAAGTCGTGTTTCCGATTCGACCAGCGGATTCTACGTGAAGGATACGATCTCGGGGCTTGGAATTCTATTCGACGTCGGGATTCCGGGGATTGCGAATTTCAGCGATCCCGAGTTGACGATCGGCGAGGCCGATTTGCTGGTCTCGCCCGAGTTCTCGGCGGCACTTGCCGGAGACGATTCGCTTGCCGGCGCGGATGTGGGCGACGCACAGATTGACGCCTCGACAGTTCTGCTGCAGGTTCGACGCGTGAACGACGGTACGACGAGTGTTTTCCTCGACCTGGATCTGTTGGCGACCGTCGGGTTGACCGACCCGGCGATTGACAGCCCGGGGAGTCCCGTGTCCAACGACTTCCAGGTCGGCTTTCCGATCACCGGGTCCAGTTCCTTCGAGTTCAGCACGTTGGGTGGCTTGACGCCTTTGGGCGGTCAGATTGAGCATGTCGGCACGGTCAGTTTCAGTTTCGCGGGCAGCACGATCGTCGTGGGCGACTTCTCCATCGGTTTTGATGCGGGGCGTGCCGGCGATGGTGCCAGCGGGTTTTTCGTCGAGGATACGGTCAGCGACCTGGGGATCCTGTTCGACGTAGGAGTCCCGGGACACGTTGCGTTTCATGATCCCGCACTGACGGTTGCCGACGCCGACCTGCTTGCCTCGCCGGAATTCTCGGAAATCCTGGTGGGTGACACGTCGCTGGCGGGAGTGCCCGTTGGTCGCGCGCAAATCGATGCCCTCACTTCGCTCGTTAAGGAATCGTTGATTCAAGTGCGCGGTTTGGGCTTCCTGGGTGGTCGGACGGATGTGAACGGGCAACGTACGGTGGAGTTTCGCGCCAGCGATGTGGCCAGCATGGTGATTGATCTGGGGGCCGGAAGGGATTCGGTTCGAGTCTGGGGTCTTTCCTTAGCGGGCGATCTGTCCATTGATCTCGGTTCGGGATCCCTGAATCGGGCGGATGTGGCGCGGTCGGACGTCGCCGGATTGGTCTCAATCGTCAGCGGCAGTGGACGAGATCGCGTGCAAATCACGGACGCGGCGCTGGGCGAACTGCTGTTGGACACGGGCGATGGCAGGGACTTTGCCTACGTGAAGCGGGTTCGCACCGAGGGCGGCTTGACGGCCGATCTTGGTGGTGGTTGGGATCGTTTGACGCTCGTCAGGAACCACATTGGTGGGGACGCGGAGCTCAACGGCGGCTCCGGCTTCGACCGTCTGGATGCGTTCTTCAACGAGTTCGGCGGTCTTCTCGATTACGATCGCTTCCAGCATGTGAGGATTCGCTAGAGCCCCGCTCTCGTCATGCGGGCAGGCCCGCTTTCTGCCGAGCCGTCGACGTGGGAGAAGTCGGCTCGGCAACGCTGCCCGCTCGTCTCGGAAGCGGCGTGTGACGTCTTCCTTCACTCTGTTTCCCATCGCCGCGCGAGCAATCGCGCGGCGAGCAGGAACAGCATTCCACTGCCTCCCAGCACGGCGAGCTGGGGCGCAAGGGCCTGGACGGGCAGATCGCGCCAGAAGACCTTCAGGTATCCATCGAGGGCCCAGCCGTTGAAGGTCAGCAGACCTAGCCGCTGCATCTGATCACTCATCACGTATCGAGGCACCATGCTTCCCCCGAGCGCTGACATCGTGAGCACGAGAATGATCGACACGGCATTCAGCTGGGTCCGCGAGTGACAGGCAGTTGCCAGCAGCAGCGCGAAGCTGGCGGCCGCCGCGGCAGTGACCAGCGTCATGGCGGAAAAACCGGATAGGTGTCCCCACAGATCGACGCGAAACGCCCATTGGGCCCAGAGGAACATGACCGCAACTTGCGTGGCTCCCACGAGCGTCAAGTAGAGCCATTTTCCCAGCAGCAGTTGACCCATCGAGAGTCGGGTCGCCAACAGGCGTTCCAGGGTTTGCGATTCGCGTTCCTCGAGCAGAGACCCTCCCCCGCCGGTTGCGCTGAAGAGCAGGAACATCACGGCGATTCCGGCGGCGTACATCGAGACGACGGGGTTGGCCTTGCGCTCGCCAAGCACATCGACCAGTTGCAGTTGCAGGGGGAGTGGGGGAGCGAATGATTCGGCGGAATCGGTGGTTGTGGGTTGAGCTTCAGGACGCTCGGGAGTTGGCGTTGCAGCGGGGGGCACGACGTAGGAGGCGGAAGATTCTGGGGGGGTGGCTGCAGGCGGCTGCGGTCCACGGGAGACCGGCGGTGGAAGACGGCGAAGGGCCGGGGCGGATGCTTCTTCCGCTTGCGCTTGGATGGCGGCCTGCATCACATAGCCACGCAACACCTGAGTGGCGACCGGGTCGGATGTGTCGGCGAGAAGTTCAATCGAAAGCGGTTCCTGTTCGTCCTGCGCGGCCTGTTCCGGCTCGACGAAGACCACCGCCGCCTGAATTTCACCTTGGCGGATCAGCTCCCGCGCCCTCGCGACGGAAACAAACGGATCCTCTTCTGCATCCACTGCGGACGAGTAGATGACCAGACCTGCCTGGGCATCGAGCAAAGTGCGGATCCTCTGGTACAGCGGACGGTTCCCGTCACCGGAGAGGGCGATTTCCATCTGCGGACTCGAACGATCGCCGATCTGCCGGTCGAAAATCAGCGCGAAAATACTGAAGAACAGCACGGGCACGACAAAGGTCAATAACAGCTCCAGACGCCCCCGTTTCAACCTCCAGTATCCGATTCGTGCGACCGTGGTGATCATTCTCGCAGCTCCCGTCCCGTCAGTTGCAGGTACACATCGTGCAGGCGAGGCGGGCGAACATCGACTCGTTCCACCTCACAGCCCGCGACACGCAGGCGATCCAGCAACTCGGGTAACTCATGGACCACGTTGTCGACCCGCGCCTGATAGGTGCCCGCCTGGTTCGGATGGGCATGGAGGCCTGGGATTGGATACCGTGGGGGACAATTCAGCCGCACGAGAACCTGGCGGCCTTCCCCCAGCGTCCGGTCCACCAGTTCTTGAAACGTTCCGGTGGCTAACAGGCGACCGTGATCGAGGATCAGAATTCGATCACTTCGGTGCTCCGCTTCATCCAGTTGATGTGTGGTCAGGAGCAGGGCGCAGCCTTCCTTCCGCAATTCGTCCAGCATGCTGAAGATCCGCTCTCGACTCTGCGGATCCACACCGACCGTCGGCTCATCGAGCAAAACCACGGGGGGCCGATGGAGTACGCCGCAAGCCAGATTGATCCGCCGCTTCATTCCGCCGGACAGACGCTGCAGCGGTTCGTCCGCTCGATCGGATAAGCCGGTCCAGTCCAATGCCCAGGCGGTGCGGCGGCCGAGCGACGAACGGGACAAACCGTACAGACGCCCGAAGATCTGCAGGTTCTCTCGAGCGCTCAAATCCAAGTAGAGTGCAATTTCCTGGGGAACCCAACCGACGCACGCGCTGCGGTTGCTGCGGTGGGCTGGTCGGCCACGCAACAAGACTTTCCCCCCGTCTGGGATCACACGCCCGGAAATGCAGCGAACAAGCGTCGATTTTCCGGCTCCATTGGGGCCCAGCAGGGCCACGAGTTCGCCAGGGTGCAATTGGAGGGAAAGCCCATCCAGTGCGGTGATTTGTCCGTACGACTTCCGCAAGGATTGAACTTCCAGGGGGATTGCGGCAGGCGCGTCGGCGGAATAGCCGGTCCAGTTGATCGAGGGCAGCAGGCTTGGTTTCGTCATGACGCGGTCCGTTGAAGTGCGGTCAAGAAACGGTATCCTACGACTTTTTGCCCTGTTTTGTATGGGGACCCCGTCGTTGGGGCAGGCCTTATGAGCCGAGCAACGTTTTTGCTATTTTTCGTCTTCCTTGGCTGCGGTCCGTCGGTTTCCGACACGGAACCGACGAACGATTCGTCCCCCGCGTCGCCTCCATCGACTTCCAATGTGACCTCAGACTCGGTCGCGCAAGACGAATCGATCGACGAGCCGAAGGGCATTCTCGTCGTGACGATCGAAGGGATCTCCGAAACATCGGGCCTCGTGCACTGCGCGCTGTTCGACGATCCGGTACGGTTTGAGGATCGGTCGCAGCCCGTCCGCTCCGCGCAGCTCACGCCGGAAGGGTCAACTTGCCGGTGGACGGTTTCCGATCTTCCGCCGGGGAATTATGCCTTGGCTGTCTTTCATGATTTGGACGGGAATCAACGGTTGACCAAGTCCATTCTTGGTCTGCCACGCGAGCCGTACGCGTTTTCGAATTCTCCGCGGAGCCGTTTTCGTCCTCCTGCGTTTGCCGAGGCCTGTTTTCCGTTGGCGGACACGGTGGAGATGACGGTGGAGCTTCGCGCGCTGAATCCTGAAGACTGATCGGTGTGCGTCGTCGGTGATTGTGGTGGAAGTTCTCAACTCCGTCCGCGTTACGCGGATCGTGTCACGGCCAGCAGAACCGCCCGAACTTCGGCACGCGAGAGCTTGGAACCGGGACCGGCCAGTTCAACTCGCGCCAGAGTTCCCTCCGCCAATTCGACGGGCAGACGTGCGAAGGCGATCAGGCCGGCTGGGGCGACCGCTTCCTGGAGTGCCTGAATGTACTGATGGGCTTGTAGGAGATCTCCGCGGGCCAGGCGAAACATGTCTTCGAGCGAATTCTGCGGTGGCAAGAAAAAGCGTCCGGCTCCGGCATCAGCTTCCGCATCTTTCAGGATATTGACCAACTGAAGGCCTTCGCCAAAGTACCGGGCGATCTGCCGCAGTTGAGCGGCTCGATCGTGTAGCGAAGCCCAATGAACGAGGAACAGTTCCGTGAGCATCTCACCGACGATCCCGGCGACCACATAGCAGTATTGGCGCAGTTGGGCGGTCGATGCAAACCGTAAGACTCCGTCGTCGTCCATCTGCTGTAGTGTTTGCTGCATGCCGATAATCGTCTGTTGCGCATGCTGGGTGATGATCTGTCGAGAGAGGTCCGACAAATCTCCGATGTGACGCAGCACACTCGGGAATTGCTCCAGGAGTTCGAGATAATCGGGATTGTCGATCGGCTGGCTGCCGGCCCAGCGACGACTCCAGATCTCTGCGTCGCGAATTTTCCCCGTCGTGACAACCGAAAGCAGTTGCTGCAGAGCATCGTGACGAGATGCGGGCGGCAGGTGGATTCCGTCTTCCAGCGTGTCGGCGATTCGCAGCAGGAGGTACGCGAGTGTCACTTCGCGTCGGGACGGCTCAGGCAACAGCGGAATCGACAACGCGAAGGTTCGGCTCGTGCGGGCAAGCAGATGGTCGAGCAATTCCATCGTCAGGCGCTCTCTTTCGCGCGGGATTTTGGATTCAATTCGGCCCGGATCCCGAAGTCATCGCAGATTTGCTGAGCGGTGATGCGGGCGGACGAGTAGATCACGGGCAATCCGCTGCCCGGATGGGTTCCTCCGCCGACCAAATAGACGGATTGCAGATCTTCAAATCGGTTGTGGGGTCGGTTGAGTAGCATCTGTCCGAGCGTATGGGCCAGATTGAATGTAGCACCTCGATGAATCTCGTAGTCCACACTCCAATCCACCGGCGTTACGATCCGCTCGAACCGAATACGGGATCGGACATCCTGAACACCAACTCGTGCGAGTTGGTCGAGGACACGTTCGCGAAATCGAGTTTGTTCTTCTGGCCAATTCACATTCGGATGTTCGTGCGTGACCGGAACCAGCACGTACAGTGTGCTGTGACCTGGGGGAGCGAGTTCGGGGTCCGTGACGCAAGGGTTTTGCACGTAGATCGAGGGATCCGTCGACAGGATATGCCGGCCTTCGATGTCTGCCAGGTTCTCCGCGTAGTTCTCTGCCAGGTAGATCGTATGGTGCGCCAGATCGGGCTGAACGCCCTCCAAACCAAGGTACAGCATGAAGGTGGAGCACGAGAATTTCTTCTGCTCCAGTTTCTCATTCGTCCAGCGCCGGCGCAGCGGATTGGGAACCAGTCGAGTCATGGCCCGCGCGAAGTCCGCGTTGATTACCAGGGCATCTGCGGGATACGTTCCCTTCTTAGTCCGCACGCCCCGCGGACGACGGCCATCCCAGTGGATCTCTTCCACAGGTTCATCCAAATGCACCTCGACGTCCATTTCCTGGGCCAGCTGCGCCATCGTCTGAGAAACCGCACCACAGCCGCCTCGCGGGTGAAACACACCGTGCTCGTACTCCAGAAAGGCGAGGATTGAGAACAGACTGGGGCATCGCAGCGGCGACATACCGAGGTACTTGCCTTGGAAGGTAAACGCCAGTCGCACGCGCGGATCGTGAAAGTACCGCGACAATTCGCGATCAAGCGAGAGCCACGGTCGCGCCGCCGGCAGGGCACGCAGGATATCCGGTCGCAGGAGATCCCGAAACGTGTCAAAGGGCGAGGTGAGAATCGGCTCGAATCGGGCCAGTTTGTCGCGATTCTCCGTCAGGAAACGACGCAGACTTCGGGCATCGTGCGGTGATAACTTGGCGATCGCCTGTTCCATCTGGTCGACATTTGGCGTGGCCAGCAAATCGCCGCCACCGCCGAAGACGAGCCGATACTGGGGATCCAGGCGAATCAGGTCGAGATGCTGATCGAGCGACTGGCCAACGGTCTGGAAAATCTCCCGCAAGATGCGGGGATAGAGGAAGAAAGTCGGACCCAGGTCAAAGCGGTAACCGTCGGCGGTAAACGTCGAAGTCCGGCCGCCCACGTGCGGTAGTCGTTCGAGGACCTGGACGCGGAATCCCGCGTGGGCTAGCAGCATTGCAGCGGCCAAGCCGCCCGGTCCAGCTCCCACAACGACAATTTTCGCCGACATACGGTTCCCTTCTTCAAAAGACCTTTCGTTCGGCAACAGATAATAGCGACAACGGCGGCTCTCGCCAAATCAACTTCTTGCGGCTGCGGACATCGCACGTGGAATCGCCCGCGCATCATCCTCGGGCCATTGCCACGCCGGGAGAGCAAGACGTCCGCCAAGCCCTTGGTGCGGTGAATCGCGGCATCTCTGCACCCGTACGTGTTTTGCGTGCGAAAAGCGGCCTGGACACTCCCCACCGCCGTCGTTATCCTCTCGCGCCGCCCCGGAGTCGTCCGGAACCGACTCGGCGAGGCGGCATGCCGATTTCGTCGGTCTCCGCCCTCGGTTGTGATCTTGAATGAGGTGAAAGGAATCCCCATGGATCAGATGCCCGCCGCCATCCTCGTGCTTGCCGCCTCCGTACTGAGTTACTCGGCGCACGCTTCTTCGGTGAGCAATCACTATCAGGCTTCGGTGATTCTCGTTCTCGCGTCTCTGGTCGTTGGGCTTTGGGGCGCGATTTCACTGTTGGCCGCGAGCATTCGGGAGCGGGAAATGTTGATCGACAACAACGCTCGACTGGATGCGTTGAACCGGGTGCTCGTTCGCGAGCCGCTGAATCTGATCAAGAATGTGATGCCGACCGTGCCCCGAGTCGAAAAGCCGCGTCCGCTCCAGATTTCAAGCGACCTGCAGACTCAGCTGAACGCGCTGGCACAACTCGAGGGCCGTGATCGCTCCGAGATTCTGGAAGAAGCCTTGCGGAATCACTTGCCGAAGTATCCACCGGCGCGCGCGGCGTGATCTTGTTCGAGGACGAAAGGAGTTGACCGCATGCGAGCCCATCTCGTCGTGGCAGGGTTGTTAATCGTGGGAGTGGGGTATTTTCTGGTGCGACCGATTCTGGGACTGGTCCATTTTTCTGCACGTCTGGCGGTCTGGCTTGTCCTGATCGGTGTGGTCATTGCCGCGACGATGCTCTTTTCGCAGAAACAGAACGGATTCTCCACGACTCCTGCCACGTATCAGTCGCGGGAGTCCACGCTACCCTATCGCTAACGCGACGGTGGTCGCCTTGCTTCCATCCAATCCGGCGACACAAAGCGGCGCAACTGGTTCTGCAATGCGATCTGGACCGCTGCATCGGCGGCCGCGAATCCGCTCGCCGATGCGGTAGTAGGATCGGGGTGAAAGCCGTCCCAGCGCAGACGAACGTCCCAATTCGATCGGCGGGCCGTATCGTTGATCCGCTCGGCCACACGCAGACCCCACACCACGCCGAACATGTCGCGGAAATCAAGCCAGATTCGGTCCCACCCCTCCTGCGCACTCGAAAGTTGCGCGTAGCCGAATTCGTGAGAATTCGGAGGCTCTGCCGATAGGTGTCCTGGACGAGCGACCTCCGAATTCTCACGAATTCGGCTACGGACTGTCGAAGTGCGCAACTTCAAAGCATGCGCACCTCGTCGGGCGGGCCAGCCAAGGCCGACAAGGGTCGTGGCGATCGCGAAACCGGTGACGGCGAGGACGACGGCCGGACGTCCGGCTGTCGTCTCAAAACCGGGAACCTGACCCCACAGCAGAATCGATTGCGACGCACTCGCCAGTAGGGCGGAGAGACCGTAGCGCGTCGGCAGGTGATTTGCCAAACCGGTCAGCACCAGGAGCCCGAGAAATGCTTGCCATGCCGGATGCAGCTGGAGCGGGCTTGCCGGCGCGAAGGCTAGATTTTGTGCGGCGGGCAAGATTAAGACGATCCATAGCGTCAGCACGATGAATTGCCAGCCTCGATCCTGCGGACGCTTGGCGCCCAGCAATCCAATGACCGGACAAAGTGTCGTCGTCGCTGCGAGATAACGAATCGCGGCAGCACTCGGCCCCTCGACGTGTCGGCCGACAAGCCATTCGGCCACGACCATCGCCGCCAGACTCAAGAGAGCCCAGTAACAAGGCGCGGTCATCGTCGTCCCACGCAGCGTCCGCAAGCCTCTCGCGCACCAACCGACCGCGACGACGACCGGGAGCAGTACGCCCCAGAAGTGGATTTCCCCCGCAGAAGCATCGTAGGCCAAAAAAACGGAAATGCGGTTCTCTATCCAGCCAATCGAAGATGCGTCGCAAACAACGATCGCAAGGCGCATGGGATTCCCTTCAGCGGTCGAGTGCGTCGATGGTCTCATTCACGGTCTCGGACCCCTCCACCGGCCGTGAGGTCGTGCAGTTCGTGAGTTGATGGCTCGTAAGAGGTTACTATAACCTCCTGCGCCTCGCTCGTTGTTACGCACCAATCCGGGGCAGATGCAGGAAGCATGGCCGCGGAAGGACGCGGAGAGACGCCGAGTTCATCCCGAACGGCCCCGACCAGGCGGTCCGTGCCATGGCAGTCGAATCAAGGCGAGAGCGAGTGAAAATCGCGTTGCGGCGGGACTTAATGAGGGGAAGTAACCAACCGATTCGACGGAGGGGACGGATCGTCACGGACGAATCGGCGGACATCCGTTTGATCCGCTGAATCCGCGGTTCCTCTTCTCGATCTCTGGTTCCGCTCGGCATGTGTGCGACACGGAGCGCGCCGCGTGAGGGGGACGTAATCACTTCCGAACCAACAACTCAAACCATGGACGTCCTCCGCGATCGGGGAGTCAGGGGGGCGTTACTGCAATCGCTCGCGGGCACCCGCAGACTTTGCGCAGTTGGTGACGACTTCGCGATGATACCAATCGTTGCGTCGGACAGAAACTCCGCAGTGATTGCAGCGTGACCGAACACGGTTCGATTTTACGGAAAACCTCGATCACGGATTTGCTTCGCGCATTTGCGTGCGCATGCTTCAGTTAGATGCAAGCCGCACCACGTTGATCGCTCCTACCTGGCATCCCCTGCAAACGACGGCTTGACCACGCCCACCCCATTGGCTCTCAGTTGATGGAAGCTTTCCTGACTGAAAGGAGTCCCTCCCATGAAATCCTTTGCTGTGACGGTCCTGACCCTGTTGGTCTTGACCAACCCGATTGGTGCTCAAACGATTGTGGAGCACGGTGCGACTGCACCGTTGCACACTTCCGGTGCGTCGATCGCGCCCGGAAATGCCTTCTCTGGGCAATGCTGTGAACCTGACGTAAGTTGTTGTGCGTCCCTATGGGCCAACTACTGTCAAGAGAAACGAGACTGCTGCAACTCGCACTGCCTTTCGCCGCGTCGCTCCGTTTGCGGTCATCCGTCTTGTATCGGTGGTTGTTGCGGATTCCCGTTTCAGATGGGTGACTGCTGCCCCAAGCTCTGTCTTCCCTCGTTCCGCGGTTTTCGGCTGCACCGCGCCTGTTCCGACGATTGTGCGGCACCCGGCTGCAGTGCCTCGGACGCCTCCTGTGCCGCAGATTTTATGACGAACGACTACGGTGGGACGATTGCTCCCGCGCCCGACGGCGCGATTGGATCCGGTGTGACACCGTCCGACGAAGGGGCCGACGCGGCACCTCCGCAACCCGAACCGGCCGACGAAGCTGATGTACCTCCGCCCGCGCCTGCCCCGCCACCGCCGCCTGAGGATTCGGCTCGTCGCTGGTTTCGCCCGTTTCCCTGGGTGAAATAGCGAAATAAAACGCGACATCGACCGACGCTACACGGTTCGAAACACTGGGTTCCTCTTGGCGAGTACCCAGTGTTTTTTTTTGAAGCGATACAGCAGACAGAACCTACAAGGGCGTTACGTTCGGCAGAAGATGACAAATCGGCTTTAGACGCGGCGCCGATCATGCCGATAAGCTCCCTATAACCATATTACCGGGAGGGCGAGACAACGTCGGCGCAAGTCGTCTGTCTCGTTTCAGGATGGAGGTCGTGGTACGACGACGGAGCGACGTGCCACGACCTTTTTTTCTACCCGCTGCAGGCTCCAGCCTCCAGCCTTCAGCCTATTCCACGGTGCGGAAGATCTAATTCCGCGTGAGCCTACGGATTGCTGCGAATCCGTGCAAGCAGTTGCTCTGCATCGTTCCGGTTCGGGAACACGGCATCGCCGGCTAGCTTCAGCTCCAAGATCTTTCGAGCCGCTTCATTCTGCCCGCTGTCGTACAAAATCTTGGCGGCGTGATAGGCACTGTCGGCACTCAGCGTTGTAACAGCGGGAAGAATCTGCTGAATTGCGTTCATCGCGTCGGCAGAGCGGCCCAGTCGTGACAGGACCCAGGCGTAGGTCACCGCCGCCTCACGACCCGCGACTTGATTCAAATCGGCGTGCATCTGCACGTTCATCTTGGCGTATTCCAACGCCTTTTGCTTCTTCGCATCATCCGGCTGATCGACCAGCGCCAGGCAGAGCTGAGTCAGAGCAGCCAAATTCGTGGGGGATTGCTGATGGGCATCGCGAAACATCTGTTCGGCGGTCCCCAGATCGTTGTTGAAGCGCGCCACGAGTCCGGCATACAACCTGGCTTCCAGGGAGGTTGGATCCAGCTTCAGCGCGGCTTCGGCATTTGCCTTGGCGACATCGAGTCGATTCGTGTCCAGGCCCCACTTCGCGACCGACAGTCGCGTCCGAATGTTGTTGCCATCCTTCTCGATCGCCCTGTCCATCATCTTGCTGGCATTTTCGGGCTTCCCCGCCTGCTCGTACAACAGTCCCATGTTCACATCGGGAAAGGCGGTGTTTTCCGGACTCGTGCGGTACACCTGTTGGAAAACCTTGTAGGCCTCGTTCTCCCCCTTCACGTCCGTCGCCATCTTGAAAATCACGCGTCCTTGTCGCATTAAACCCAAGGTGTTCTCGGGCTCAATCTTCAGCAGTTCATCCAGGTATCGCTTCGATTCGGCCAGGTCTTCGTCCCGTTCGGCCAGCGTGGCGAGACCACCGTAGATGCTCAGCAGCAGGCGATTCTTTCGCTTGTTGTTGGCGGTGTACTCGTTCGACAGCTCCAGTCCCTTTTCGAACAACAAGCTGGCCTCGGTGAATCGCCGACCTCGCAACGCCAATTCGCCCAAGTACACGTAGGCGCCGGGATCGCTGGGATCCTCCTTCGCTGCTTCCTCCAGTGCTGCAACGCCCAAATTCACCTGATTGACGCGGAACAGAATGTCGGCCAGCATCATGTTGGCCGGCGGCAGGTCTGCGTTCTTCTGCCGTGCCGTCGCTAACGTGTCGCGTGCATCACTCAGTCTTCCGGAACGTAGCTGCTCAATCGCTGTGTCCACGTCTTGGTATTGGGGGCCGTATTCGTCCACGATGGGTTCCAACAAAGTCTTCGCGGAGAATTCCGTTTGGGCCAGCGCGGGAGCCAACCCAAGCAAGGCAAACCCAAGGATCAAGAATCCGACACGACGCGCATACTGGCGAGAAGAAGCAGACGGGATTGGAAGGGAAGTCATTGATACACCACGACTTTCATTGAAGACAAAGTGATTGGAAACAAGCAGCGGCAACTCGTGCTGCGGGGGATCAATCGAAGGGAATGGACTGCTGCCGCCAAGAAATTGCCTTACCCTTGAATATAATTCTTTAGATAGTGGTTTTCCATGCTTAGCTGATCGTGCTGCGCTTTCACGACGTCCACGATCGATATAATCCCTACGAGTCGTCCGTTCTCGAGGATCGGTAGATGACGAATTCGATGTTCGGTCATCTGCCCCATCACTTCCGAGAGACTCTCGTCCGGCGATCCCGTGATCAATTTTCCCGTCATGTGATCTCGAACCAGGCAGTCGATCAGGGGAGGATCACTTGCCGCTGCGGCCCGTAGGATGTCGCGTTCGGTGATGATCCCACACAACTGATCGCCGTCGGTGACGACGAGAGACCCGCAATTGTGCTGAACCAGGATATTCGCGACATCCTGCAACGTTGCAGATGGCGAAATGGTGTGCACCTGGGATCCTTTAACTCGCAGTATGTCGCGTAGTCGCATCGTTCGATCTCTCCTCAAAATCATAGGCTCCTGCAGACGGACGGTCGCACGGCTGCCGAAAAGACTTCCCGGGGCGGCGGATGTCCAAGAGGCCCTACCGATGACGGATCCCGGGCGATGGGGGCCCCGAACCCAGTAGAATAAGCGGGCGGGACCCGCCGCGTCAAACCGGCGAGGGTCGCAACCCCTTGTTGAGACTGAGGTTGTGGCAGGGTCCGCGAAATAGGGGGCCCGCCGGGACCCGTCCCCGTAGGCCGACTTGTCCCGGTAGCCGACGGTCTCAAGTCGGCTTTGGTACCTCGATCAGCGGAATCGTCACGAGTTGATTTCGACAGCCGGAACGCCGACTTGGGACAAGTCGGCCTACGTTGACCGCGACGTTTGAGACAACCCCAATCCTCAGTGATAACTCAAGAGCAACTGGGTGCCTGGGGTCGAGACGCGAGGAACGAGCGTCGAGCCCCCAGCCGCGTGACCTGGGGGCTCGCTGCGATCGACGCCAGCCACCTTCGTTGGAAAACAACTGAAGTGATTCTTGAGTCATCGCCAAGCTGTGACAAAGTATTAGGGCTTCGTCCAGCGCGGTGGGGTTTCGGCGATTTCGATTCGTCGGAACGAGAGATCCGTGGTCGGATCGTGTGCCTGGACCATGATCGAACCGGCCTCCAATCGCCGTCCGCGGCGAGGGTTTGCGTCCGGGGCGCGCGTATCCGTCCAGTCGGTCACGAGATATCCGTTGACCCAGACCGCGATGTGCGGGCCATCGGCGATGATGGTCTTGCGAAACCAGACCCCATCGTCTGCGACGACGCGGCGCGCATTCTGGCGGCGGAAGATGCCGCCCGTCCCACAGTCGACCGGCTGCGTTCGATCTCCGTTCTGAAAGCCATTGTGGATCTGACTCTCATACCCATCCATCGGACTGCCGGGAACACACCGGAAGAAGATTCCGGAGTTGAGCCCTGCCGCGTGCGTCAGGCAGTCGGCCTGCAAGACGAAGTCCGCGAAGTGAGCTTCGCTTTCCAACTGTCCACGCCCACCGCGCACCGACAATTCTCCGGTTTCCGTGACGGCGAAACGGCTTGGCTGATTGGGAGCATCAATCCATCCGGTGAGGTCCTGGCCGTTAAAGAGTGGCTTCAGGCCTAGCGGTTTCAGCTTGATGTTGCGAAACGCGGCCGGCCCCGCGTTGTGCTGTAATCCAATGAATCCCCGACCGAGCGGCTGCGGATCGGAGTATTCCAGCACGATCTGGCCGTCCAACTGAACGGTGAATTCGCCGTCTTCGGCCCGGACTTCGAAGGAGTGCCACACGTCAGGCGCCACCGCGTCCACGTCAGCCTTCTGGCGCTGCACAAAACTTGCCGTGGGAAAGGGATTCGCGGGCGGTGCGATATTCAACTCGTAACAGTCAGCTCGGACGTTCTGAGGCTGGGGGCTCGTGCGCAAGAAGATTCCGCTGTTGGTTTCGGCGGCAGCGCGGAAGTCGACCTTCAGGATGTAATTCCCGAACTGCGTGGTGGTGCGCAGCAAGCAGTTCTCGCCACGACTGACCTGGATCGCGCCGTCGGCGACTTTCCAATCCGCGTCTCCCGCGGGTCGCCAGCCAAACATCGTGGAACCATCGAACAGCAGCAGCCAGCCGTCGGATTGTTCCTCCGGAGTCAATATGTTGGGTTCCGCGGCGGAGCCTGCCGTGGTGAGCAGCAGCGTCAGCAGGAAACTCCATCCACAAAAGGTAAAGAATCGATGAGCGAGCATGCCGTTGGCCTCCGTCAATGCCTTGTGCAATCCGATTGATTGTCGGCGATCAGGTGATTTCCAGACGAACGTCGATTCGCGGTGGGGTGGATCCTTGCTGCTCGGCGCGAGCAAGATCCAGGTCCAATTGCAGTTGGTTGGTGGGCTGCAAATGCTGTGCGATAGAAAAACGGCCGGCACCGGATTTGATCGATTCGAGAGCGACGCCGTTCAGGCGAACGGTATACGGGACCGAGACCGGCTCGATCACGAGGTCGACTCGGGAGCCGGAATCCAAACCGGTCGGACGATGAAAGGTCCGCGAGACGCGCAACCGCGTGATCGACTCGGCGGCGAGGACGGAACGCAGGCCATCCGGGGCGGTAAAGGTCAACGGATTGGCGGGATCGGCGGAGTCGGGAACTCTGTCGTCGCGCTGTGGGTGGGCGTCGGAGGTTGTACTTTTCGACGGCGTCGACTGCCAACGCCATGGGCCGCGCAACCGAATCTGATGCGGCGTCGAGCGACGGCGGGCCGAGCGAAAAAAAGGTTGCCGCGGGGGATGGGCCGAGTCAATTCTCATGGGCGGCAACTCGCCTCTTCGTCGGTTCTATTCAGGAAGAAAATCCCCGATCACACTCACCTGACGCACCTGCTGCGTGCTGTACTCCTGCGCCCGCAGCAGGATCTCAACGCCCCTCAGGGGCAACGGGTAGGGCGGAGAGGTTTCCTTTTCGCCTTCGTCGTCGACGACTCCCGGAATACCTCCGACATTCGTGGGATCGTCCAGACCGTTTGTACCCTCGTCTCTTAACGTGTAACCGGGTGAATTGGCGTTATTCACCCAGTCACCGTCCTGATCGATCCCGTCCCGCTCGTAGTGGGTTGACCACGTGCCATACGTGTAGCGTTGATCATCATACGTTCCGTAGCCCGGAATCACAGTCTGACCAAGCTTGGACTTGACGTAGGGTTCCCGGTGAAACGAATAAGTCGTTGGGAGATTGGAGTAATAGTTCAGCAATCCCTTGCCAAAGATCGCGAGATGGCCATAGCCAAGATCAACAAACGCTCCCTGCCCGGCGGGGAACGCCTGGTTTTGTCGAGCCACGTCGTAGAATCCAGGATCGGTTGGCGTCAGCAGGTAATTGACTGTTTGCGTCGTTGATGTGGTGGTCGGCAGCAGCGGGGCGGACGGATCATACACGCGAATGTCGAAGGCCAACGCATCCCCCAGCACCAAATCGCTGCCGTCGCTGGCGGGTGCAAGGAACTGGCGGTAGACCGGGAAAGGAAAGCCATCAAGTCGGTAATCGGGAGCCAAGAATAAGGCTGGGTGCCAATGGGCAAAGCGATTCTCACGACGTGTCAAATCGCTCAGCGAATTGGCAATCAGTCGATTTCCTTGGGGACGAACGGACAGATCGTTGGCGCGGAGGAATTCCAGCAACCGCTCGGCGTTGGCGAACGTCCATCCGGCGATCTGCGGAGTCAAATCCGGCCGAATCAACAGGATTCTTCGGTGGATCGACAATTTGTTTGATGGTGCGTCCAGATCCACAAATTTGCTGTTATTGACGTTGATGGGCACATTGGGCCGCCGCACGTCGACCCACCAGATGACTTCGGCCAATTCGGATTGGATCACGTCCGTGGTCCCGTCCGCCCGCTGAAGCCGCCCCACGAAGGGTTCGCCCGTGCTGCGGATTGTCGCCATAAAAACGTCATCCACATCACCTAAGATCTTGGATACGGTCTGCAGATAGACGGGGTTAAAAACCTGCGCTGGGTCGTCGAAGAAATCATCGCGCGGACTTAGTTTCTCGAGTGGGTCGCCCGAGAATCGATCTCCGTCCGGATCTCGATCGGTCCGAATCCCTTCAATGATCTCCAAGTACCCGAGTCCCGATTGCGGATCGAGTGGGGGCAGGGTGGGAGCGGTAATGCGATCGAGGTCGGCCTGCAGCAGGTTGGCGGCATTCCGCAACTCGCCGGACAGTTCGAGAATGGCGCGGCTTTGGGTCACGTTCGTGCCGAGCACATCGAAGACGCGGACGATCGCCAGGACCACCAGCAGGGTGAGCGCAACGGCGATCAGCATTTCAATCAGAGTCAGCCCGGCGCGGCGGGCAAGCCCCCGAGCGCGGGGCAAGCGGTGGTAAGAGCGAATTGACAACGTGCGATTCCCTGTTCCCATGGACCGATTGGGCTGTCCGCGGAGGTGATCGGACCCGGTTTCATCTCGGCCACCGCACATCAGGCCATCTCAGACCCCCGAGTGCGCTGGCGACCCATCCCCAGCTCAGCCCACATCTTGCCCCTACCTCTTTTATTCGAACTCGGTTGCCAGAGACTGTCAAGGTTTAGACAGACTCGCCGCCTGTGTGTGACTATTCGTTTAACCCGTAGCCGCAGGCGAGGTCTACCCGCGGCTACGCTTCCATCGCGCTACCGCACGCGGGGCGTTGCCCACGCGGTTAAACGAACCTCCCCTGCGGCTACGGGTCGAACGAAGGTTTACGCCTGTGTTCACGTAAGTTGTCGCTGAGCGTGTGTTTCCGTACACTGAGCAGGG
>CAZFWV010000039.1:5864-9298 GCA_964522605.1 uncultured Pirellulaceae bacterium | reverse complement strand
CGCCTGTGTTCACGTAAGTTGTCGCTGAGCGTGTGTTTCCGTACACTGAGCAGGGGGAAAAACGTCCGAGGTTCTGTTGGGGGAGCTGTCCATGGTCAGGGTCCGATTCGGGAGGGCCGGCCGTTCGGTCGGTGTCATCGGGATCGCTGTCGGAATCGCCGTATGGATCTGTGGGCAGATGGTCGCCCAGCAGACCGACGGTCCGCAGCCGGAGCCCTCCGCGTCGGCCGCGGGGCCCCCGTCGTCGCCTCAGGCTCTGGCGGACTACGCCAAAGCGGCGAATTATCAGAACAACGGGGCTTTTGACCTGGCGGCCGAAGCCTGGCAAACCTTCCTCCAGACGCATCCCCAGGACCCGAAAGTGGTCGATGCTCGATACCACCTGGGCGTCTGTCAGTTGCAGTTGAAAGACCTTGCCAAGGCGCGGGACGCATTCCAGGCGGCCGTGGATGCGACCGGTCCCTTCGAGCGTCGTGAGGACGCCCTGCTGAACCTTGGTTGGACGCTGTATTCGCTCGCCCTGAAAAACCAGCCCGAACTGTTTCCCCAGGCCGATCAGGCGTTTGAGGCATTGCTGCGCGAGTTTCCAGAGGGGCAGTATCGAGACCAGGCGCAGTTTTTTCGGGGTGAATCGCTCTATTTGCAAGCAAAACGCGAAGAGGCGGCTGCCGCGTATCAGCAGGTGATCGATAACTTTCCCGAATCGGATCTGCGAGATGACGCACTGTATGCCTTGGGCGTGACACGGGAAGAACTCGGGCAATACGATCTCGCAGGCCCTCTATACGATCGGTTCCTGCAGGAATTTCCCGAGCATGAGCTCGTCAACGAAGTGAAAATGCGGAAGGCCGACACGATCCTCTATGCGCAGGATTTCGCCGAGGCGGCCACACGGTTCGCTGAAGTGGCGGCCATTCCCGGTTTCTCGTCGGCCGACTATGCGCTCTATCGCCAAGCCTTTTGCCAGGCACGGTTGGACAAGTTTGAAGAAGCCGGGAATCTGTTCGCTCGGATCACGCGCGAGTTTCCCCAGTCGAGCTATCTGGCCGATGCCACGATGTCCGCGGCCCGGATGTACTTTCGCGCCGACAAGCTTGATCTGGCCGCGGAGTGGTTCGACAAGGTGATTGCGGCCCAGGACCAGTATGCGATCGAGGCGGTGCACTGGCGCGCGCGCCTGATGCTCAGACAGAAACAGCTCGAACAGGCGCTGACGTTGATCGACCAGTACCTGCCGCAGGCAAAAGAGCATCCGTATTACGTGAACCTGCTCATGGACCGAGCCGACGTGGTGTACGAATTGCCCGAGCAGCGGGGGAAGGCGATTCCGCTATATGCCAAGTTGGCCGAGCAGTACCCGCAGCACGTTTTGGCACCGCAGGCTTTGTATAACGCAGCATTCGGGGCGATGCAGTTGAAGGACTTTCAGCAGGGGCTTCAGTATGCGCAGAAATTCATGCAGGACTTCGCATCGCACCAGCTGTTGGCCGATGTGCAGCACGTAGCAGCCGAATGCCAGCTGCAATTGGGAAATGCCCCTGCCGCCGCCGAACTTTTCGGACAATTGGCACGCAATCATCCCGATCGCGAAGAGTCGGCACAGTGGCTGATTCGTGAAGCGCTGGCGCTCTACATGCAGCCGGACTACGAAGCAGCACTCAAGACGCTCGAAGGACGGCTCGACCTGATGAAAAACGCCGACGACCGGGCGGAAGCCTATTACGTGATCGGGATGAGTCATTTTGGGCGTGACGAATTCCTGCAAGCGAAAGATGCCTTACAGGAGTCTCTGGAAGCTCAACCCCAATGGCGGCAGGCCGACGAGACACTCCTGATCCTGGCTCGTTCGCAGCGTGAACTCAAGGAGATTGACGCGGCGCGGAAGTCGGTTGAACGATTGCTGCAACAGTTCCCTGAGAGTGCGGTGCGCGATCAGGCGCATTTTCGCCTAGCCGAGTGTGCCTATGCCCAGGGCGATTTTGGCACCGCGGTCGAACACTACTCGCACGTGTTGCAGGACTGGCCTCAATCCAGTTCGGTGCCCTACGCGCTCTACGGCCGCGGCTGGGCGCGACTGCGGATGGAGCAAAACGATCCGGCCGAGAGCGACTTTTCGCGCTTGATCGATCAGTTTCCCGACAGCCCGGTGACTCGACAGGCCTACTACGCACGTGCGCTCTGCCGTCAGCAACAGGGCAACTACGCCGACTCGTTGACCGATGTCGAAGCGTTTCTGCAGCGGGATCCCTCTCGACAAGAGAAGTCCGATGCGCTCTACGTGCGTGGGCTCGATCAGATTGGACTCGGACAACCCGACCAGGCGGAAGCGACCCTGAAATCCATTGTCCGTGAAGATCCCGAATACGTCAGCGTGGACAAGGTGCTGTATGAACTGGCCTGGAGTCTGAAGAATCGCCAGCAGGAGGACCAGGCGGCGATTGTGTTCGAACAATTGATCAAGCAGCACACGAGCAGTCCGTTGGCGGCCGAGGCCGCCTATCACGTAGGCGAGGCCGCGTATCGCAAAGGTCAGTTCGAACGCGCAGCACAGCTCTATCAGCAGGCGTTGAGCAATCGGAAAGAACCAGGTGAGTTGGATGAAAAAGCCTGGTACAAGTTGGGGTGGTCGCAGTATCAGTTGCAGCAATACAAGGAAGCAATTCAATCGTTTCAGCAACAGTTGCAGTTGGCGCCGGAAGGAACGCTGGCCGGTGACGCCCACTTCTTGCAGGGCGAGTGCCACTTCAAGTTGCAGAACCATCAGCTGGCGCTAGTGTCGTTCAACGAAGCGACAAGTCGGCAACTTTCGAGTCCGCAGATGGATCTTCTGGCCCGTCTGCATGCGGGCCAGACGGCCGGTCAAATGGGACAGTGGCAAGAAAGCCTCCAATGGCTCAATGAGCTTCCTCAGAAGTATGCCGATTCTCCCTTCCGCCCCCAGGTCCTGTACGAAACGGCCGTCGCACATCAGCAACTGGGCGACTTGGATCAAGCGCTGAAGCTGTTCATGCAGGCGGCGGACCAGGCGACCGGCGAATTGGCGGCCCGGGCCCGTTTCATGGTGGGGGAGGTGTTGTACGCGCGAAAAGACTATGCACCGGCCATTCGGGAATTTCGCAAGGTGATGTTCGGTTTCAACAGCAGCGCCAGCCCCGAGATTCAGCAGTGGCAGGCCAAAGCAGGGCTCGAGGCGGCTCAGTGCGCTGCCTTGATTGCGTCGCAACAAACGGACGCCAACGAGAAGGAACGCCTGCTCGATCTGGCGCGACAATTATTGAAGCACGTGCAGACCCAATTTCCCTCATCGCCCGAAGCTGTGACGGCCGGCGAACAACTCAAACGGTACGGCGGCTGAGTCGGCTCGCGGGACGAATGAGGCACTGATGTTAGAATGGACGGGTTGCGCTGGATCCACGCGAGTGGCGGTCGCACGC